>NZ_JBLVPI010000003.1:0-286932 GCF_048284325.1 Flavobacterium esculini
GGCCCTTATATGGTGAACTTCAATGGCGCAGGATTCTTGGCTCAAGCCTCTCCAAAAGTATATGCAGGCCTTACCGCCGGTACCTACACTTGGATTGTTAAAGATGCCAATGGATGTATTGTACAAGGTTCAGAGACTATTGCACAACCAACCATTTTGGTAGCTTCGGCAACTCCAGTAAATCCTAGATGTTGTAATGAACCAGATGGTTCAATTACACTAACATTCAGCGGTGGAACAAGTCCTTATATGGTCAACTTCAATGGTGCAGGCTTCGTGGCTCAAACCTCTCCAAAAGTATATACAGGCCTTATAGCCGGTACGTATACTTGGGTAGTAAAAGATGCGAATAATTGTATCTTTACAGGCGGCACGGTTACTTTAACCAATCCACCATTGATAGTAGCATCATCAGTCCTTGTGAATCCTAAATGTAACGGAGGAACCGATGGTTCGATCACAATTATTGCTTCAGGAGGTACTGGTGCACTAACGTACTCTATCGATCAAGGGGTGACTTATCAAGCATCCAATGTATTTACAGGGCTTGCTGCAGGAGAATACAAATGGAGAGTAAAAGATGCCAATGATTGTTTATTGAAAGGCACATTTATCTTAACCACTCCACCAGCTGTAATCGTATCAGCAACTCTTGTGAACCCTAAATGTAACGGTGGAGCCGATGGTTCAATCACGGTGAACGCTACAGGAGGCACAGCTCCATTGATGTACTCTATAAATGATGGAGTTTCTTACCAAACATCTAACGTGTTTAATGCACTGGCTGCAGGACAATACAAATGGGCGGTAAAAGAGGCCAATGGCTGTATTTCGAAAGGAACGGTTAATTTAATCAATCCACCAGCGATAGTTGCATCAGCAACACCAGAAAATCCTAAATGTAATGGAGGAACCGATGGATCTTTCAGTATTACAGCAACAGGAGGAACAGGTATACTGATGTACTCTAAAGATGACGGATTGACTTACCAAACATCTAATTTATTTAGCGGTCTAGCCGCTGGAGATTACAAATGGGTGGTAAAAGATGCCAATAACTGTATCTTGAAAGGAACTGTTACTTTAGTAAATCCGACATTAATAGCGGTATCTGTAGCAGCAGTAAATCCTTCCTGTTGTGAAGCATTAAAAGATGGTTCAATCACCTTGAATGCTACTGGCGGAACAGGTACATTGATGTACTCTATAGATAATGGAGTTTCTTACCAAACATCTAATTTCTTTGGTAATTTATCTGCAGGAGAATACAAATGGGTGGTGAAAGATGCTAATAACTGTCAAGTCAGTGGCATCGTTACTTTACGAAATCCAAGCGATCCAAATGCACGATCAATAGCTACGAAAACCGCAACAGCTGATTTTACGGCTTACCCTGTTCCTTTCAAAGATGTTCTTACAATCAGATACGATTTTGATTATACCTCTGATGTAAAAATTGAAGTATTTAATGCACAAGGTATTTTGGTACTTTCAAAAACGGAGACAAATAGTTATTTGAGTAAAGAAATCATGCTACACCTTCATACATATCAAGGACAAGAGCAGATTTTTATTGTAAAACTGACTACAGATAGAGGAAGCAGTATCAAAAAAGTAATGTCTTCTAAATAACTTCTAACACTTAACTAGTCCTATAAAATATTGAGAAGGATTAGAGTTACATTAAACCTCGGAAAGTAAAACTTTCGAGGTTTTTTGTTGTGTTTTACAAAGCTAAATAATATAAGTCCCAAACGAGTCTCCTAATGGGAATCGTTAGTTGCGAGCAAGGGAGCTCAGGGCGACCTCAAATCTGAAGGAAGCCGGAGACAAAACTATGATTGAACGAATAGCAACATAATACAAGGCTTCCTCTATAGACTATTGAAACAGGAATATACAGAATGTCCAGCCCAATTGTTTTTTCTTATCAAATCAGCAATTCTATGAGTTATTCCAATATTTTTATCATTTTTATTTGATTTGCCAGATTGTATTATAAACGTTAATTGTTCATAGGCCTTTGAACTCGCTTTATCTTTAATTGAAAGGGTTAAAAAGTTTCTTTGATCAAGTAAAAACAAAACTCTTGTTATCAGTTATTTATATTTTCTTTATTCAGTTTTTCTGTTTCAATTTTTCCAAGAAGCCATCGCAAAGATGATAGATGTTCAAAGTCATGGCTACACAAAATGTGTATTAATGATTTCAAGGTAATATTTCCATACCCCTCAAAATAGGCTATTCTGTTCCATTTTGATTCATCAATTTCCTCAATCATTACCAACGTTTTTTTTCTTGCATTGTAAAAATCATAAATGACTTCTGAAAGCTTTACATTTTGATAATCTTTTTGAATAGACAATTTGTAGTCAATTGTTTTTAAGATTGGATAATTTTCATTTAAGATAGCTTGTATGTGTAAGTGATATTCATTCCTTTCAATGTCATTGAGATGACAAATTTGTTCAATTGCAGAGAATCTTTCTCCTGGAATTCCGTCCCAAGATTCAGGTTTCCATACTAAATCGTGGGTAGAGAATAATTGCAAAATTTTAATAACCTCTGCCGTCATACTTGAAAGCGAAAAAAATAATTTTGATTTTAAATTTCCCATTATGCTTTTATAATTTGTAAATTATTTCATTACCTTTTTTGAATTTTCCTTGTTTTTTTCAATGATTATTAACCATTTGAGTAAAAACTAAAGCTGAGTTTTAATAACTGTTAGTAACACTCATTTTATTTTCCAGCTACATATTCCATTGTTTTTCTGCAAAATTCCCTCATTCTTCTTTATATTTAAATGGAATTTGATAGACTCTTTCATTGATCTTTTTTTTCCAGAAAGATCAAATAATTTTACACTAATATTAGAGTTCCATTTAGGCTACGTATAAAACCAGATTATTTCAAATATAAATGAAATATCAATACAATTATTACCTTTACAAGAAAATGATTTAAGGCCTGAAAATTAAGCGACCCCATTTGTGGAGTTCATACCTAAAAATGGATGCAGAACACTAGACCTTTGGTTTTTAAAACAAAAAAAATGCAAAAACCAAGGCAATCATACACGTTAGAATTCAAGCGCAAGGCTGTAGCGATGGGCAATACACATTGCAGTATTATAAGGGCCTCGCGTGAACTGGGTACAAGCGCGGAAAATATCCGAAGATGGAAGAGCCAGCTCGATGATGAAAGATTGGGCAATAGAGCAAAACAGACTACGGAAAGTACACTTCTGCAATTAAAAAGGCTGAGGAGAGAGCTTGCAGAAGTCAAGCTGGAAAGAGACATATTAAAAAAAGCTGCCAGCATTCTATTTAGCAGAACACAGGTTAAATTTGAATTCATAAGAGAGCACAGAGACTGCTATCCTGTCGAGAACATCTGCAAAATACTTAGCGTCAGCAAGAGCAGTTATTACTATTGGAATGACAGGAAGCCATCCAAAAGAGCACTGCATAATCTTATCTTGCTCGATCAGATAAAAATCATACACAACCGGAATAAGAAAAGATACGGCAGTCCGAGGATTGCAAGAGAGCTGAAAGTCTCGGGCTTTCATGCCTCGGAAAAACTGGTCAGAAAACTGATGAAGCAGGCATCCATGCAGAGTGTCCTTAAAAGAAAATTTAAGACAACCACCGATTCTTCCCATAGCTATCCGGTAGCAGAAAACAAGTTAGACAGGGAATTCACCGTGGGTGGGGAAAATCAGGCCTGGGTGTCGGACATAACCTATATCAGGACAGCAAAGAGGTGGCTGTACTGACAACAGTAATTGACCTATTCGACAGGAAGGTCATCGGCTGGGCAATGTCCTCTGTGATCACAGCAAGGAATACCAGTGTCAGTGCCTCCAGAATGGCTCTTGTCAACAGACCAATTATTAATAATTCTCCCCTTATTTTCCACTCCGACCGCGGAATACAATACGCCTGCGGGGAATTTGTCCGAGAAATAGACAACTACAAATCGATTACCAGAAGCATGTCTGGAAAGGAAAACTGCTGGGACAATGCAGTTGCAGAGAGTTTCATCAAAACATGGAAGACAGAACTGATCTACCAGAATCGCTTTCGAAACAAGCAGGAAGCTGAGTCCTCAATTTCTGAATACATTGAAAAATTTTACAACACCGATAGAAGGCACGGGCATTTGGACAACCTAAATATTCTTGAATATCGAAAATTGCTGAGTCGAAATTGAAAAAGAATGGGCAAAAACCAACAAAGAATTTCACCCACGATAAAACGAGAGTAAAATACAGACGAATTCACTCTCATTTGATTGTGCATTTCAATTGTACTTTGCTGCGCAATATGTGGTAAAATGCAAATAGAAAAAGAAGATTCAGAAGATAATAATCCAATACTTCTTAAAAATAGTAATTAAAACAAATAGTCATAAAGACCCCAACAGCCCTAACTTTTAAAGATGAAAAAACACGAAAATGTTTGTTATTATGAACATAAACATTATTTTTGTTCATAATAATGAACATTTTAAATAATGAACAGAAAGAAACAAACCGTTTTTCCTAAGCACCAAATGACATTAGAACAGATGGGAGAAAACATAAAACTAGCCAGGAAAAGAAGAAAGCTAACCGCTGTTCAAGTAGCAGAAAGAGCAGATATTGTTAGGACTACTTTATATCAAATAGAAAAAGGTAATCCTAGCGTTGCTATTGGCGCTTATTTTAATGTGCTAAGAGTATTAGGACTTCAGGATGATTTTCTAAAACTCGCTGCAGATGATGAACTGGGAAGAAAACTCCAAGATCTTGAACTCTTAAAATAATAGTATCATCCAGAGCACAGTCAATAAAACGCTAACCATCAAAAAACAAAACCATTCCTAATGTCCACCAACAAAACCGACATATACGTTTACGCACATTGGAAAGAAATGTCTGAACCAAAAATCATTGGTGTCCTATCGGCACAACAAGCCAAAGGTAAAAAAACATTCAGCTTTAAATACGATAACGAGTGGCTTAAATCAGAACAAAAATTTATACTCGACCCAGATATTCAATTATACGGTGGTCCACAATACCCAAACCAGAAAGAAAACTTTGGCATATTCCTAGACAGTATGCCCGACACTTGGGGACGCACATTAATGAAACGAAGAGAGGCTCAGTTAGCAAGAGAAAATAATGAAAAACCTAAAACGCTGTACGATATTGATTTTCTTTTAGGAGTATACGATGAAAGCCGTATGGGAGCATTGCGTTTTAAAACAAACCCCGAAGGAGATTTTCTGGACAACAATAAGACAGCTTCTACTCCACCATGGTCATCCATTGGTGAATTGCAAAACGCAGCGGCTAATTTTGAAAATGACGATGATAGTGATGACGTAAAAAAATGGTTATCCGTTTTAATGGCTCCAGGTTCCTCATTAGGCGGAGCAAGACCAAAAGCCAATGTCTTAGATGCTGATGCTGATAAAAGTCTTTGGATTGCCAAATTCCCATCTAAAACAGATACAACCGATAAAGCAGCTTGGGAATTCTTAGCTTATCAACTGGCAATCAATGCCGGAATAGAAATGGCTTCCTGTCGTATAGAAAAAATAATGGGAAACTACCACACATTTTTCACAAAACGCTTCGATCGGGAAAATGGTGAAAGAATACACTTTGCATCCGCCATGACAATGACCAGAAATAATGAAGATACTATCCGGGACAATCCAGCAAGTTATTTAGATATCGCTGAATTCATTAGCAACTACGGAGCAAACATTGAAGCTAATTTACACCAACTATGGCGCAGAATAATCTTCAATATTGCCATTTCCAATACAGACGATCATTTAAGAAACCACGGTTTCATACTAACAAAAGAAGGTTGGATACTTTCACCTGCTTATGACCTTAATCCATCTATTGACAAAGACGGTTTAGCTTTAAACATTGATACCGATAATAATGATCTTGATTTTGAATTGGCAAAAAGCGTTGGCGAATATTTCCGTTTAAACAAACAACAAATGGAAACCATTATACAGGAAGTGCTACAGGTTATAAGCAACTGGAAAACGATTGCTAAAGAAATAGGAATTTCAAGAAGTGAGCAGGAGTTGATGATAAAAGCATTCCATTTTTAGTAATCGCGCTATACAATTTAATAAAGCATAATAATATTCCTAAATTTTCAAAAGAAAAATTTAGGAATGTAGCTAAAAAAGATATTGAAGGTTTTATAAGGAATAACAGTAAACTTATAGCGACAAAATAAGAACAACAATAAAATAAGTTATTGTGGTTTGAATCCAGTCAAGGTCACCTCAAAATACAATTAAACCAGCTTTTCAATCAAATATATTTTATACATTTGCACCAACCACTGGGCTAATGTGTTCTTAAAAAAGATATTCCTACAGATTAACAAAATGCTGTCCTTCAATTGAAATAATGGATAAAAGTTTGTTTGTTTTTATTTATTGTTGTTTTGTTCAGATTAGTACTCCAGTTGTACTTCATAATCTGTAAACCCTTATAAATACTGGGTTGCGAATTTCTGCATCGGCAATTACTATTTATTATAAAACTTAATTGTCATTACATTGTTACGACAATTAAGTAGATCAATTCATGGCTATATTATAGCTGCCATTCTCTAAAAATAATTAAGTAAATTTGAGAAATAGAATTTAAATAGCTTTCAACATAACCAGTTTATTTAAATCATGTATAAATTGGTTTATAAATTGTCTAGTAATGGTAATATTTACGTCACAAGTTATAGTACCCGATTTTATTTTCATTACTCTAATCATTAAAGTGTTCGACACTGGGTAAGAGTTCGACAGTCGAACTCTAACTTTCTTTCAACGACAACTTTTTACCTTTAAAAAACTTATAATTATTAAAAAACGTCAAAACAATTAGTTAAAAATTTTAAACTTAAAAAGTAATCACCAAAAAAATAATAATTTAAATAACTTAAAATCAACATATTAAATCATAATTTAAGCTATCAAAAAAAGTTAAAATCGGTATAAGGTGTTCGATTGTAATCCTGGCGACTCCACAAAAGGAAGGTGTCGAACACCTTCCTTTTTTATTATTCAAAGTGCTTATAATCAATCGCTTAATGATTCAATCATTTGGAAATTGAGACAAATTCCTTAAATATATTAAAAAAGAAAAGGGATTCGTTGGGAATCGAACACCTTAAAACACTAACAATCAATGTTTAAAACATAAAAAAAACAAGTGTTAGATCGAAATTTCTCACTCCCGTCCACTATCCTTATTTTTTTCATAGAATTCTTCAAGTGTCTTTCCCACAATTACTCGGACAAACCAATCAACTATAGCAACACGTTTTTCCTTTTCTTTACTCTTTTTTTTACTTCCATCACTTTTTTGAGACTTACTAGATTTTGGTTTCATGGCAAGATTATTAAATCAAATTGCAAAAACTTTTATCAAAGTTTATAATTCAATTTAAATTGATCATTAAAGAATAAAGATTTTTAGATTAATACTTAGGTTCTGTCTCAGCTGTCGATTATAAATCTAATTATTATTGCTTTCGGTTGGTTATGCTACCAATGAACAGAATGATTTAAAAATAGTTACATCAGGATTAATCATCTATTTCTTAACATTTGTACAACTTCAATTCCACTTAACGTTCTTTTAGCTGATTCAAAATCTTTAAATCCTAATCCATTTATAATTCTCCACTTGACAAAACGATGATCTTGCTCGACAATGTTGTTTAAGTATTTACCGTAGCGGGGATATATTCCATAGGCGCAAAATCAATAATTGACCATTCTTCCGACAACATACCCGTCATACAAACAGTGCCACCACTCACTACACATTTCAACGAATCTCTTAATGTAGAAGTACCTACCAATTCTAGCAGCTTATCAATTTTAAATTGAACTCCGTTTTGAATAATCTGACTAAGATTACCATTGTCAATAAGAACCTGATCGGCCCCATTAGCTAATAATAATTCTCTCTTATCCTCACTTCCGGTTGTTGCAATTACAAAAAGTCCTGCTTTTTTAGCGAGCTGGGCAGACAGCATTCCCACTGAAGATGTACCTCCTCTAATGAGCAGTGTTTCCCCCTTAGATACTTTAAGAGCCCGGTATAAAGAACCATATGCAGTTTGAAACATTTCAGGAAGGGCGCCAAGAATTCCCCAAGACAGTGTACTTTCAAAAGTATAAACAAGGCTTGCGGGAAGAACCGCATATTGCGTATAACTCCCATCAAAATCACGCCCCATTCCTCCCATAAAGGCAGCTACTTTTTGTCCTTTTTTCAGAATGCATGCTGGATCATACTCCACTTCACCCACACATTCTATTCCAATGTACTCTAGGAAAAACTACATTTGGTGACAGCCCCTTTCGTGTCATGAGTTCTGAACGATTAAGTCCAAAGGCTCTTATCCTGATTAATATCTGACCGGCTCCAGCCACAGGAATGTGACGCTCTTCAATAGAGAAGTTTTCAGCTCCACCGGCCTTTAGTAACACAACTGCCTTCATAAATCAATTTTTCGTAAATTAGTTACACTTCACGAACATTATTAAAAATATAGCGATAAATCTTCCAGCGCTCCGCTGTCTTTTTAAGGATAAAAAAATCAGTACTGGTCTTAGTCAGAAGTTTTAAATCTGAAATACGATTTTCTGTTGTAATTGCAAAAGCTTCTACAAAAGCAAAATCTCCCTCTATAGCAATCTCCTTTACAGCATAACTAATTTTAAAATTAGACCGTCTTAGATATCCTTTATCAGTTGTTCCTAATTGATCACGACCTATAATTTTTTTCATACCCTCAGGTATAAATATGCCATCCTGGTCAAAAAAGTCAGGAATTGACGCTGTCTGCGCGGTATTTAGTACCTCTGCAAAATTGCCCAGTACTGTATTTACAGCTTCTCTTTCCTTTTGGAAACTCATATTGATTTTCATTTATTATTAAATCTAGTGACACTTATTTCTTAATAACCTGGCTTTTTATAAAGCTTGTCCATATTTGGCTTTATTTCTTTTTCATATACCTCTTCCATCCAAACATCTTCAGCTACCTCAGTGATACCAATAGAAATCGCTGCTTCAGGTTTATCAGTACCTTCCATAATAATTTTAGTGATTTCTTGCGCTATTTTTTCTTTTTGTTCCTCAGAAACTCCAGGATACATTTTTACAACAATATGTGGCATTCTTTTTCTTATTTAATGTTTAACTTTAATTTTACAGTAAATCATTTACACATGATGATTCTGTAGTGCAAAATTGCAATAAAACGGTCCTTACAGTTAATAAACAAGTTTAAGAAATAGTCTTAATTTAGTTTTATATTGCTTCTTAAACTAGATTAAGACTTTACCGTATTACTTTATTTAATTTTGCAAAAAAAATGCCCAAGTTTTCTATCTAATCTTATCCTGTAGAGAATCTGCTGTTGCTTATTATAAATTATAATTATCTTTAACATCCTTTTAAAAAGCAAACTATGACAGAAATTTTCAATATGTTTCGCCTTACAGCTGCTGAATCACAGAAGATAATGCATTCTGTGAATGAGCCCCATACCCACAATTTTGAAGAACTTATCATAGGTGGGCAAGGTCAGCTGGAACATTTTATAGATTTCAAATCCCATCTAATGGATGCTCCTTTTGTAAGTTTTGTAACACAAGGGAAAATCCATCGCGTCAAGCCACTTCTTAAAGATGGTAAATGTGACATGTGGGTACTAAGGTTCAAAAGTGAATTTATCGCAGAAACCACCTTCAGTCTTTACGCATCATTCCATGATAAAGCCAACATCTCAATGCAGAGTAATAAATGTTTTGAAAAGTTAGACACTATATGTAAAATAATTTATGATGAATATCAACAGGAAGCTCCTGATCTTTCTGTAATCAGACAATTATTGAGTGCGCTTTTTACCATAATAGAATCCGAACGCCGAAAACTCAATCTGAACGATGATGAGTCAAAAAAAATACAAAGCAGCACTTTTAAAAATTTCCTACGATTATTGGAAGAACATTATAAAGAACCGAAAGATGTAAATTTTTATGCAGATAAACTTTTTATGTCCTCGCGCAACCTAAACCTCATTTGCCAAAATATATTACAGCAAAGCGTCACGGAAATTATCGAAATCCGTAAACTTACCCAGGCCAAAAATCTTCTGATGTCCACTGATAAAAATGTGGCTGAAATAGGTTATGAACTTGGTTTTAATGAAAAAACGTATTTTACCCATGCCTTCAAACGTAAAGCAGGATTGACTCCAACGGAGTTTAGAGAAGAAATACAGAAGATGCTTTCCTAAAAACACAACCTTTCTTCCGAAAAGTGTTACCTCAACCTTGTTATTAAGTCTCAACTTTGCATCATTAAAAAATGATACATTATGAAAAATTCAATTACAAGACAGGTAGCTGGTGTAATACTAGTTTTTACAGCTCTGAGTACTACAGCTTTTGCACAAAAAAAAGAAGATAATGCATCTTTGGTAAAACAAATTAAAGAACTTACCGCTGCTAACGCTCAAGTAGCGAAACATCTTGAAACTTTTGACACTTTAGACTATATAGTTTTCAGTAATCATGAATTTACACGTTTGCACGAAAGCCATGCAAAAAATATTAAGGTACACTTTCCTGACGGTCATACTGAGGTGGGTCTAGAGCAGCATATTAAAACTCTTGATGCGATGTTTGTATATGCTCCGGACACCCGCATTAAAGAACATCCATTTAAAATTGGCTCAGGCAATATTACTGCCGTAATGGGTTATATGGAAGGTACGTTTACACAACCGATGCCCGCAGGTGATGGTACTTTTATACAGCCTACTGGTAAGAAATTCAAATTACCAATGGCAACTATTGGAGTTTGGGAAAACGGTGTAATGCAAGAAGAATATCTTTTTTGGGATAATCAATCTTACATAAATCAAATATTAGGTAAATAAAAAAAGTAAAAAAATGGATAGAAAAGATTTTCTTAAAACCATGGCCATTTTACCATTGGGAGCTGCAGCAATGCAGCTCAGCTCCCTTAAAACAGCCACCGATGCTTTTGGTCCTACCGAAAGGATGCCTGTACTTTTTCTTGGACACGGTAATCCTATGAATACCCTAGCAGATAACAGTTTTACTCAAGGTTTTCAGCAAATGGCAAAAACATTGCCTAAACCAAGGGCCATTCTTTGTATATCAGCTCACTGGGAAACCAAAGGTACTTTTGTAACGGCAATGCAAAAACCAGAAACTATTCATGATTTTGGAGGTTTTCCTCAGGCGCTTTTTGACGTTCAATATCCTGCACCAGGAAGCCCGGAACTCGCATTGGAAACTCAAAAACTGATCACTTCAACCGCTATCGGGTTGAGCAATGAATGGGGACTGGATCATGGCTGTTGGACAGTTTTGAAATTCCTATATCCCAATGCCGAAATTCCTATTGTCGAAATGAGCATTGACTATACCAAACCTGCTTCTTATCATTATAAATTGGGAAAAGAGCTGGCAGCATTAAGACGCAAAGGTGTTCTAATTGTTGGAAGCGGTAACACGGTACACAATTTACAATTGGCCGCATGGGATAAAATGATGCTACCCGGATATGCTTTCGAGTGGGCTCATATTGCGAATGAAAAAATGAAAAAAATGATTCTTGAGAATGATTACCAGTCTCTTATCAATTTTGATAAACAGGGACGTGAGTTCCAGCTCGCCGTACCAACTCCTGAACACTATATTCCTATGCTTTACACTCTCGCTCTGAGGGAAAAAGACGAAAAGGCTACTGTCTTTAATGACGCCATAGTAGCCGGATCCCTTAATATGCTTTCTATAAAAATAGATAAGGCATGATGATAAAAAAACATTTTTGGATTTGCTTTAGCATCCTAATTTTAATTTCAATCTTTAGTTTTACCATTATGAATTCCAGCAAAGAAAAAACAACACTACATTACCTTGTAAGACAACCCAAAACCAAAATAACAAATCCGCCTTTACTGATACTATTACACGGTGTAGCTGGAAATGAGCAAAATCTTTTTTCTTTTGCCAACGACTTGCCTGACAATTTTTTAGTAGTATCAGCACGTGGGCCACTTACTCTGGGACCGCAAAGTTTTGCCTGGTTTCAGGTAAATTTTACCAGCGGACACCCCCAGATCAACGAGCAGCAGGCCGAAGCTGCCAGAGTAACTATTCTTGATTTTATTGAAAGTCTTAAAAATGACCTTGATTTTGATGATAAACAGGTTTATTTGATGGGCTTCAGCCAAGGAGGTATAATGAGTTACAGCGTGGCTCTTACTGAACCTGAAAAAATTAAAGGAATCGCTGTAATGAGCAGCAGGCTGCTTCCGGAAGTTAAACCTCTTATTGCCGATGAAAAACGTCTTGAAAAACTTAAAGTTTTCGTTTCCCATGGCAGACAGGATGCGGTACTTCATTTTCCTTTTGCAACTGATGCCGTATCGTATCTTCAAACAAAGGGTATAAAACCCGAATTCCATCAATACGATGAAGGTCATACTATCAATAAACAAATGTTTGACGACGTAAGTCTTTGGTTAAAAACAAATAGTGCTCAATAATAATTTCCCTATCTTGACATCTTAAAAAAATACCCGCTTTGTCGTAAAGCGGGTATTTTTTTAAGATGTTTTCTTTGTTTTTATGGCGTCTTAGAAACCCAAAGAATTAAAAAGACTTATACTGTCAACTTTAATTTAGTTAAAGAGTAAATAGTAAATTAGTCCAATAGTGGCCATTCTAGAAAAGTTTTTTTACATATAGAAGTCCCATTTATTTCAATTTCGTTATAAAATCTTTAGCTGCATTAAAAGTCTGTTCGGGAGCTTCTTTGTGAGGGGTATGGCCAATACCTGGGATAATAAGTTTTTTAGTTTTTGCACGTACCTGGTTAATGGTTCTGTTAACCTGTTCCAATGTTCCGTACTCATCTGCTTCGCCCTGAATAAAAAGCAAAGGACAAGTAATATCTTTCAATAGGTATTCAATGTTCCAGTCTTTATAAGCAGCACTTGTCCAGGTCTCCGTCCAAGCCTTAAAGATACTCTCTTCTTTATCTCCATGATATTTTGCCAGACGTTCTGCCAGATTAGTCGTTCTGTAGCCTTCCATTGCCTTCCAAATTCCTTTAAGCGTCACTTCTTCCACAAAAATATGTGCTGCTTCACAGATTAGGGCTTTAATTCTGTCCGAATACTTGGCTGCTGTGATCAATGCAATGGAACCACCGTCACTATGTCCAAAAAGAATAGCGTCTTTCACATCGAGTTGGGTCAATAGTTCGTTTAAGACATCAGCTTCCAATTCAAGGTAATTTACGGGGCGCTCATGAGTCGGCATCGGATCTGATTTCCCGTACCCCAACCGGTCATATACCAGCACATTGCACTTTACAGCTTCTGATAGTTTTTGAGGCAAATCTCTCCATAAGGTAACACAGCCTAAAGAATCGTGCAAAAAAACTATTGTAGGACAATCTTCAAAAGTATGATAATATTCTACGTAAATGTTTTTACCATCTACTTGCATGATTTCATCTATTTTATGTTCTGTCATACTATTCAAGAGTAATTTAGGTTGCGAAAATTTCGCATCTATTTAATTGCAAACTTTCATTTTTGTGACCAAAAATTTTAATCTCCCATTCTGAAATACATAATAATCTACGGAGAAATGAAGAATAAAAATTTTTCAGGCTTCATTAGATTATTCTTTAATTATTTTTTCAAACCCCATTGTTAAAAATTTAGGAGAAGAACCAAAGTTTAACCAAAATTAGGTTATTGTAGGTAATTTATTTTATAAAAACCAATAATGAAAATTTGTACTTCGTGGTTGCAAATATTAAAAAATATAATTAATATTGCTTCATTATGAAGCGATATTAATTACCATAAAAAAACCATATGAAAAACTTATCTTTTTCGAAAATTGCGAAAATATCGCTTCTTTCAACACTAGTAATCTCCGGGATTTCTTGGAATAAAAATTCTGAAATTAAAGATTCAAATGACAAACCCATAATCACTATTGACGGGTTTACCTTTTCTGATTTAAACCAAAACGGTAAATTGGATAAATATGAAGATACTCGCCTTCCGATGAATGACAGGATTCGGGATTTGATTAACAAAATGACCGACGATGAAAAAGCAAGTATGCTTATTGGAATAGGAATGCCCGGATTTGATTTAACTACTTTTAAATTTACAACAGAAGGTTTTCAAGGAAAAGTACCTGGAGCTGCAGGTGGAACATTTGAAATCAAACGACTTGGTATTCCAACGGTTACTGTTTCTGACGGTCCTGCAGGTTTAAGAATAAATCCAAAACGAAATAATGACCCAAACTACTATTATGCAACTGCATTTCCTGTAGGAACCGCGTTGGCATCCAGTTGGAATACAGAATTAATCAACAATGTAGGGCAAGCAATGGGTAACGAAGTCAAAGAATATGGCGTAGATGTTTTGTTGGGACCTGGAATGAACATTCACAGAAATCCATTGTGTGGCAGAAATTACGAATATTATTCTGAAGACCCATTACTTACTGGAAAAATTTCGGCAGCAATCGTAAATGGTATTCAATCGCAAGGTGTTGGAACCTCGGTTAAACATTTTGCCGCTAATAATCAAGAACGCAATCGTACGGGCATAAATGCTCATATCAGCGAAAGAGCATTGCGTGAAATTTATTTAAGAGGTTTTGAAATTGCAGTAAAAGAATCGCAACCTTGGACAATTATGTCATCTTACAATTCTTTTAACGGCACTTTTACTTCCGAAAGAAAAGATTTATTGACAACTGTATTAAGAGACGAATGGGGATTTAAAGGTTTAGTAATGAGTGATTGGTTTGGTGGATATTTAAGCTATTCGGCTCCCTTTACACCTAATGTAGTAAGTGATGTTACTGCACAATTATCTGCCGGGAATGATTTATTGATGCCTGGACTGCCATCGCAAAAACAAGCGATTTTAGACAATATGAAAAGCGGAAAATTAACAGCATCAGTTGTAAATAGAGATTTAACCCGTATTTTAGAATTGGTTATGAGGTCACCAGCAATGAATAATTATAAATATTCTGATAAACCAAATTTGAAAGCAAATGCTGAAGTGACCAGACAAGCTGCTGCAGAAGGTACTATTTTATTAAAAAATGACAGCAATACATTACCATTCACATCAAAAAAATCACCATTAGCCATTTTTGGAGTTACTTCTTATGATTTCATTTCTGGTGGAACTGGTAGTGGCGATGTAAACGAAGCGTACACGATTTCATTAATTGATGGCTTGACCAATAATGGATTTGCAATAGATTCATTAGAAGGATTATATAAACCTTATGTTGCAGATCAAAAGGCAAAAGAAATGGAACGTCGTGATAAAAATGGAGGATTACTGGCCACACCAAAACGAATTGTTGAATTAGAATTGAATAAGGCGAATATAGAAAGCAAAGCCAATTCATCTGAAATTGCCTTGATTACAATAGGCAGAAATGCAGGTGAAGGTGGTGACAGAAATGTTGATGAAGATTTTATTTTGGCTGTTGACGAAGTAGCTTTAATCAACAACGTTTCGGAGGCATTTCACGCCAAAGGAAAAAAAGTAGTTGTAGTGTTGAATATTGGTGGTGTAATTGAAACTGCAAGTTGGAAAGATAAAGTAGATGCCATTCTTTTACCATGGCAACCAGGTCAAGAAGGAGGAAATTCTGTTGCTGATGTTTTTTCAGGAAAAGTAACTCCTTCCGGAAAATTAACAATGACTTTCCCTATTAAATACGAAGACACACCTTCATCTAAAAACTGGAATGGAACCCCTGTAGAGAATCCTACAAGTGTAACTTATGAAGAAGGAATTTATGTTGGATATCGTTATTACAACACTTTTGGAGTAAAACCAGCCTACGAATTTGGTTATGGTTTATCGTATACCAATTTTGATGTTTCTAACTTGAAATTAAGTACTAAAACTTTTACCAAAAAAATGACTGCAACAGTAACGGTAAAAAACACAGGAAAAACAGCTGGAAAAGAAGTGGTTCAATTGTATTTGTCTGCCCCATCAAAAAATACAGATAAACCAATTTCTGAATTGAAAGCTTTCGCCAAAACAAAGTTATTACAACCAGGAGAAAGTCAAACCATTACTTTGACAATTAACCCTAAAGATTTGGCTTCATTTGTTACTGCTAAAAATGCGTGGGTAGCCGAAGCTGGTGCTTATAAAGTTGCCATTGGAACATCTTCATTGAACATTAAACAAACAACTAAATTTTCTTTAGCAAAAGAATTAGTAGTTGAGAAAACAAATGCTGCGTTTGCTCCTGATACCAAATTTTCAGATTTAAAACACTAATTTTTAAATTAAATTTGTGATCAAGAAGTAGCTCTTAAAAAGCCTGACTGAAATGTCAGGTTTTTGTAATAAAATTTAAGAAAGGTTTAAGATTTTTATAGATAATTTTAGCCCACTAAAAAATAATAGCGAGAAACGATAGAATTATATAGATAAATCATTGTTGATACGCTGCAAAATTTAACTTTAAATAAGAAAACAATGCCACACGTAATTGTAAAGATGTATCCTGGAACTTCTGAGGAACAAAAAGAGAAAATTGCACAAGAAATTACTAAAGTTTTAATGACAATTGCTGATAAACCTGAAGTAGCAGTTTCTGTTGCCATAACTGAAGTTACAGAAGATAATTGGATGGAAGAGGTATATGCTAAAGAAATAAAACCGAATATGGAAAAGCTTTATAAAAAACCAGGATATTAACACCAATCTTAAGTTCTAAACAAAAAAAATCCTTGTTTTATTTTTTCAAATAAAACAAGGATTTTTTAGTTTAAATATTTTATTGCTAAGGTGTGTGTTTTTTATAAATAACACCTACAAGATTATTGAAAAAGAGGAATTTAATTGAGGTCACCTAATGAAAGGCAACCTCTTTTAAACTCAAAACAAAACCTTTTTCAAACAATTATTAGTCACTACTCAGATTATAATTAGCTAATCAACAGAGTAGTAATATTGATTAACCATTACTATGTTTTATTTAAAACTGTAAGATAATGAAGCCCAAAAACTGCGAGGTAAAATAGTTCTACCAATCATTAGACTTCCTGGAGCTACTGCTGAAAAATCTCTAAATTGATCCCCTCTAACATCTCCTTCGGTAAGAGCTCTAGTATTTGTTAAATTATCAACCCACATTTTAGCATCAATCGCTTTAGATATTTTGTATCCTACACTAGCTCTCATAGTTACATAAGCAGGTAATTTATAGCTATCAGATGGAGACGTGTAACGACTTCCTGTATAGATAATACCCCAATTAGTATAGAATTTTTTGTAATCATAATTGGCTGATAGCTCTGTACTTAAAACAGGAACTCTTTCGGTTCTGTTTCCAGAAAAGTCATATGTTTTTTCTCCCAATTCTGCAAGAACTGCAGGATTAGTATTAGTTGATGCTTTATAATCCGTATATTTAGAATCTTGTAATGTTCCAGTAAGTCTTAAACCTAAGTTATTGGATACTTTATAGGCTACTTCATACTCAGCACTTAAGGTTGCAGTAGAACCAAAAGCTACCAAAGCTTGCAATCCAGCACTAGTAGGAACCATAATATTTAATGAGACATTTTTAATTGCTGAATAACTAACAGAACTAAACAAAGACCAACCATTATTCGCATATTTATATCCTAATTCAGCCAAATATACGGGACGTTTTTTAATAGAAGCAGCATTGAAAACCTGTACACCATAGTCTAAATAATTTGGCGTATTGTATGCTCGTGTAAGTCTAGCAAACATTGCTGCATTTTCGCTTATTTTATCATTAAGTCCTGCAGAAAATGCCCAGTTGGTATTTGAAAATGAATAATCTGTTGTACCGGTAATAGTCGTAGTAGCTGGAGCAGAAGGGTTTGGTGTTCCATCTGAGTTTACCCCATAATAAGGTCTTTTGCCATCTATATTATGATTATCCAAACGGAAACCCAAATCCAATCTGTATTTAGCACTCAAGGCAATTTCGTCAGTAATATAACTAGATAAAATACGTGTATCTGCTATATATAGAGCGGTACTCAATGGTATAATACCATTTCCTACAACACCAAAAGCTGGAATAAGTAAACGACGTGGATTTTCTTTCAATTCCTGAAAAAATAAGAAAGTATCATAGGGACTATTGTTTACATTATGTTGGTGTATTCCTACACCCATTCCAAGGCTATGATTGTTTACTTTTTTCTTGAAATCAAGATTGTTGATATATTGCTTGTCTTTATTTCGCCAATTAATGGCTACTGTAGTAACATTATAATCGTTAGCACCATATACAGCAGGACTTCCGTCTAAATAGGTATAATCAACTCCAGGAACATATCCTCCCACACCTACCGGAATACTTGAATTTATATCAGTTTTATTGTCTTGGTAACGAAAATTATTAGATATCTGCCAGTCATTATCAGTAGTATAATTAAATTGAAATCCTATTGCACCCATTTTGGTGTGCATCGCATCTGCTAAATCATAGCTGGTTGTTTTTCCTGAACCGTTAGTATAATCCCATTTTGAATCTACTACTTCCATTGATTGTGTGAAAATATCGTAGTTTGATATCGCTTTTGGTTTACCTGAACCATCATACGAATAATAACTAGGTAGTCTCCAATATACTTTGTCATTAATATATTTTCCTAAAAGACGAAAGTATCCTTTATTGTTTTTGAAATGATACGTTATATTTCCTTTCAATTGACCACCTTTACCAGCGTTATATGGAGGAGATACGATTCCATTATCAGTACGATAAGATCCACCAATATTGTATCTAATATTATCGTTCAATGATCCCCCTGTATTCCCTTCTACTTTGTATAGACCTTGAGAAAGCCCAGAAGATACTTTTAATTCGCCATAGCTTTTAGCTGCCCCTACATAGCTAATGTTATTTATTACGGCACCAGCCGTATTAGCCAAAACTATAGAGGCATTTCCTCCACGAATGGCTTCGACATTTTTAATGGTAAGATCTGATTTATAATATTGATCTGCAGATGGAGCCGAACTAAATCCAGTTGGTAATACAGCTAGTCCATCTTCTAAGATTCCTAAATAGGTGTAACCGCCTCCTTGAGGAAAACCACGCACCCATACATTTCCGGGACCATCACCACCGCTACTTTCTACTGTAAGACCTGGAATGGCTTTCAACATATCGATATTGTTAAGTGGTGCTCTTTGTTGAATGTCTTTTGCTGTCATTGTAGTAATTGCAACACTTGATTCAACTTTTCGTTTAGGATTTCCTCCAGTAACTACTACTGCATCTAATTGCATTGGATCTTCGACTAATTGTCCGTTTATCACGACATCATTATTTTCTACAGTAACCTGTGCAGAAGAAGATAAATGCCCCAATAGGGTAAAAAGAACCTTGTATTTACCGTTTGGTAAATTATTAAATTTGTAGTAAGACAAGGAATCGACCTTAGTACTTCGATCAGTGCCATTACTAGAGGAAAGTTTAACTGTAACTTCTGAAAGTGGTGTGCCGCTTTTGTCTTTTACAATGCCTGAAATACTTCCTTTATTTTGTGCAAAAACTGCACTTGAAACAATAAATAGACATAGGATCCAAAATGTTCCTATTTTGTCTTTAAATAATAATTTTTTCATTTTGTTTGTTTTTGGTTAATAATTTTTATTAATGGTGATTTGCAAATTTTAAATGCTCTGCAAATTTTATTTAGTGAATTTTATCCCTAATTATCAGGAAATAAAAGACATAGATTATGTTATATTCGAACAATTTCGAAAATTTATAAGTCCCCAGACTATTTAGGGATAGGTATTAAAATGATTTATTGGCGTTTGTTTACACCTTTTGAAGTGAATTAAGGAGGCTCCATAAAATGATATTTCCTCTTTTTATTAACGGATTAATTTTTCAAAAAAGGCACAATGCATGCCCAGCTTGCATCAAAATTTTCGGTAAAACATTCGTGTGTAGTATTTGGAATTATTGCGATTTGAGATTTTGGAATAAATCTTGCAACTTTTACAACACGCTCTACGGGGTTGCTATCGTCTTTGTCTCCAGCCATTACTAATACAGAGCATTTTATGTTTTTAAGCAGATCATTACCAACTGTTAATTTACTGTAACAAGCATTTACCCCTGCAAACATATCTTCTAATCTGTTGGGCTCGGGCATTAGTTTTAACTGTTGTTCAAAAAACGGTTTATCAAATGTCATTGCTTGCTTAGCAGTGAAGTTAAATTCTCTTATGCCTGGATATAATTCTCCTGCACCAATTGCTATTATTTTTTTAATCCTATTTGGATACATAACTGCCATTTGATAAGCAGAGTAACCGCCATCGCTAAAGCCGAGTACCATTACACTATCTTTGGTAACGGTATTTATTACCGCCATTGCGTCGTTGGCACGTTGTTCAAGACTTATGGGTTCAGTGCCCAATTCAGATTTGCCGTGACCACGAGTAGAAATGGCTATTACTTGATATTTTGGTTTTAATCGGTCAATAAAGTCAGCCATTTCAACAGTAGAACCGAATAATCCACCGTGTAACAATACGATAGGTTGCCCTTTACCATATACTTCATAATAAATTTTAGCATCATTCGCCTGTACATAATGTCCTGCTTTGGGATTATTTCCATAAGGTATTTTATTGACCACATTAGCGGGTTGAAAAGCTCTTATTAAATTTTTTTGCTGCGCTTGAACATTTGACATAAAAAACAGTAAAATGAAAGCGGTTACTAATTTTGAATACATATTGATATTGTTTTAGTGAATAAAGTTGTTTTTGATTGGTTTAATTATTTGCTTCTAAAAAATCAAATTCTTTTTTTAATAATACGGACTTTGATTCTATTTTATCGCCTGCTACCAATATGGCACCCGTCTGTTTATCATAACTTTTCCATTCGGGTAAATTGTTTCCATTTGGATTACCCGTTTTTGCAAAATTGACCCAATACGACGAAAAAATAGTTTCTATCTCTTTGTCTAATGCTTGCCAAGGACGATTCCAAGTATGCAAATTATGAAGCACATACGGAACTTCCGAAGTGTGAAAAGCTCCATAATTGGGGAAATTTGGCTTATCTGGTGCAACATGACCAAATTGGTAAATGTAACTTGCTTTGTTATTAAAACTTGCTAAAAGATGGGAAGGCATTCCTGCAAAACCTAGTAATGTCAATTTTTGTTTTACTGTTTTAACTTCATCTGCCGTAGAAGCGGGAAAAATACTCAAAAACGCATCAGCTTTATCGCCATATTTTGTTTGGGCTTCTTTTTTATAATCGTCAAGAGTCATGTTAGCATCACCCATAAAACTTCCATCGCCAGTTACCCAACCGGTTAAAATTGGCGTTTGATTGTGCAAGCCTTTTTTGAAATGTTCTAACAAATTAACGGGTAAAACATAGCCGTCCATCGTTGTTCCAAATCTGCCTAGTTCTGGATTATTACTTAGCATTTGCAATTCTTCGGCTGATTTTTTTCGTAATTCAGCAATTGAATTTGTGTTTGCTCTTTTCATAAAAACAACACCTTGCTCTTCGGATTTTTCTAAATTTTGACTGAGCATATTATTTAACAAACCGCCACTTTGCGCAATGGCTTTGTGAAACAAACCTTTTGCCAACGGTGAAGCAATCAAAGCGGTTACGCTAAAAGCACCTGCAGATTGACCTGCAATTGTAACGTTATTTGGATCACCTCCAAAGGCTGCAATGTTTTTCTGAACCCATTTTAATGCCGCTATTTGGTCTAAAAAACCATAATTGCCCGAAGCCTGATAGCCCGATTCTTTGCTTAATTCCGGGTGTGCCATAAATCCAAAAACGCCAACTCGATAGTTGATACTAACGAAAATTACTCCTTTTTTTGCCATTTCTTCACCATCATAAATCGCACAATTTGCTGAGCCACTACTTAACCCACCACCATAAATCCATACAAATACGGGTTGGTTTTTGGATTTAGCTTTTGCAGTAGTCCACACATTTAGATACAAACAATCTTCATTGATAGGTTCGGGTTGAGCAAGAAACTCCTCCGTCCAACAAAAGAAAGGCTGAGGTTTGTTTTGCATAGGACTTGCCGAAAAAGCTTTACATTGTTTTATGCCCTTCCAGTTTTGAACAGGTTGCGGCGCATTCCATCGCAAATCACCAATTGGTGCCGCAGCAAAAGGAATACCTTTAAAAATACAAACTGTTTTATCCGTACTGGCTGTGCCTTGAATTTTGCCATTAACTGTCCCTACAATTGGGTTTTGAGCTTTTACAAAAACCGAAAAGCATAAAAGGACTAATAGAAGGTTGTTTTTCATAATCTTATATTTTTAAAAGAATGTTTATATCGGGTTTAAATTATAAAAACCTTTCGATTCCTATTTTTTAGCAGCTTGATTAATCCTGTTCGTAATATCCTTGAAAAGCCCAGAATACATTCCTTTGATGAGTTGCCAATCATGTGTCAGCAGAATCATATTGGCTCCCGAAGCTACATTTTTTACGGCTTCATCTGGGGAAAGTGCAAGACGAAGAAATGCTCGGTTTGGAAACGATTTGACTACTGCAGCCATTTCATCTAATACCTGTACTACCTTTGGATCCTTCCAATCGCTAACACCAAGTTCCATCGAAATATCACCCGGACCAATAGCAACACCTGTTACACCTTCAACTGCCAATATTTTAGATAAATTTTCTTTTCCTTTTAGGCTTTCGACAATCATAATGCAAACTACATCTTTGTTCGCTTGCTGACGTCGTTCATATTCATTACCGCTATAACTAATAGAAGCTCTTGCGAAGCCTGAGCCTCGAACACCAAGCGGTTTGTATCGACACCAAGAAACCAATTCGGCAGCTTCTTCGGCAGTTTCTACATGAGGGAATAAAAAGCCACTGGCTCCAGCGTCGAGTATTCGTTCTGTCAGATTTAAGGAACGTTCACCCAGTCGGACAAGGGTAGGAACTTTATGGAGTTCAGCAGCAATAATGGCTTGCCCAATATCGTTGTAGTCACGAAGTCCATGTTCAAAATCCAAGAAAAGAAAATCAGCCCCAGCTTCACAAACTACTTCTACCATTGTAGGATGAGCGATGTTGATTACTGCACCTTTTAAAACTTCCCCATTACTAAGTCGGTCTTTTAATTTTTCTCTCCTACTATTGTTCTTAATCGTATCCGATGCTTTTTTACTAACAAAATTGTCATTCGTATATTGAGTGGAACCAAATATCTTTACAGAAGTATCTTTTTTGACTTTTACATCCTTGTAACCAAGTGATTGCGATTCAAATCCAAATAAAAAAAACACAGATAACAGAAGCAAAAAAATATGTCTCATGATAAATTTGATTTTTAAAACTTCCTAATCTATTATTTTTACTATTGCTCATAATCATAAAACCCTTTCCCTACTTTTTTTCCAAATTCTCCTTTTGTAAATTTCTCAACAACAGTGGGAGAAGGTCTGTCAGCGGGATCTCCACTTTCTTCGTATTTTTCCATTCCTACATGATAGGCTAAATCTATACCTGTAAGGTCTAATAACTGAAAGGGGCCCATTGGGTAGCCCAATCCGTTCTTGGCGGCTGTGTCTATATCTTCAAAACTGGCAACGCCCATATCCAGTAGTTTAAGGGCTTCTTGTCTAGTGGCTTGCAAAAGACGGTTGACTAGAAAACCGTATATCTCTTTGTGAAGTAAAACAGGTGTTTTATTCATTTCCTTTGCAGCATTCATTACTGAATTAACTGTTTCCTCAGAAACGTGTGGTCCTTGTACCACTTCAACCAATTTCATCACCAAGGCAGGATTAAAAAAGTGCATATTGCAAACTTTCTCCGGTCGATTGGTTGCATCTGCAATTTTAGAACTTACGATGTACGAGCTATTCGTAGCCAAAATTGTATGAGCAGGACAAATTTTATCTAAGTGAGCAAAGAGTTCTCTTTTTACTTCTAATTTCTCAATAATGGCTTCAATTACAAGATCCGCTTCAACGACCGCTTCTTCAATTGTTGGGACAAAAGCAAGGTTTCCTAGAGCTTTGTTAGCCGCTTCTTCGCTTAACTTTCCTTTAGCTACCCTTTCTTTCAAATAATTATCGGCGAACACAATTGCTTTTGCCAGTATATCAGGATTGCTATCTGTACATTTTACTTGAAATCCAGACATAGCTGCACATAGGGCAATCTGATGTCCCATATTACCAGCTCCAATGACGCTAATTTTACGTATCTCCATACTAATTTTGCATTTAGTTATTAATGATAAATCCTTCAAATCGACTCAGTAGATTTATTTTCATTTAGGATTAATAATTCTTTATTTTCATTATCTTTTTTCCGCCACCAATTTGATAACATTGACCCTGAAATAGTCATCCAAGGCACAGCTATCACTGATGCTAAACCAACAGTTGCTATTTTTCCCATTTGTAATGCAATTCCAGAAGCAAGCCCTCCATTTTGCATCCCTACTTCCAGAGAAATAGTACGACATGATGCTTCGTCCAAACCCATAAACCGCCCACTCCAATAGCCTAACAGATACCCAATTGTATGGTGAATCATTGCTGATAAAAATAACAATGGCCCAATTTCTAATAAAGAATCTCTACCCGATGAGACAATAACAATCATCATCATCAAAACACCCAACATTGAAAGTTTGGGTAACACAAACTGTATTTTTTTTACACCATTTCTAAGAAACCTATTGACAAGCAAACCTAATATTATTGGTAAAATAATGATTTCAGCTACATGCAGCATCATGGCTTGTAAATCAATAGCTACGTATTGACCTGCTAATAATTTCATTAACAAAGGGGTCAGAAACGGTGCCAAAAGTGTAGAAATCGCAGCAATAGTAAGAGACAAAGGCATATTGGCTTTTGCAATAAATGCTAAAACATTGGAAGTTACTCCACTTGGTACCGAGCCCATCAATATAACACCTGCAGCGATTTCGGGTGCAAAGCCAAAACTTTTGGCTAAGGTAAAACCGACTAAAGGCATGATAGTGAAGTGACTTACGAGACCAATCAAAACTGCCTTGGGCGTTTTAATAACACCTTCAAAGTCTTTCAGACTCATTTCGGTACCCATCGTAAACATTATCAACTGAATAAGCGGGACAATAAAGCCCGTGAACTTAAAATCTCCAATTTTTTGGAAATATTGAGGATAAAAAAAACCAACTGAAACAGCAGCCATTACCCAAATCGTAAACGACATTTGATTTAGAATCGAAACGCTTCGACCTCCTATTGCTAAACATATAAGTGAGCCAACAACAAAAGGACCTGTTGTCAATAATCCGTCTCCAAAAATAAAGGTCACTATTGCTAAAAGAACTAAAATAGCGGAGGCGGCAAGTAGAAATTTGTTTATTTTTTTCATGAATAAATAGAGCTAAGTGACTATGCACTAATAGTTAATGATTCAAATTTATTTTTTTATAGTTTTATTTATTTTTTTGAATACCTATCAACTAATTTAAATATCATTGATTTTTTCACCTGAATGCGTATCTCTTAATGCTTTTTTGGTTACTTTTAAGTCTTTGAAATAGCCAATTGTAGCAATATCAACATAAAGTCCAATACTCCCCTTTATAGTTGTTCCCAACATTTTATTTACAATAAACGACGAATATTTCATGTTGTTGATAAACATTTCTGCGGTTTCGCCATTGACTTCTATTCGCATAGTTATCCATTCGTTGAGTGCCACAGGTGCCGACCCTTCGTATGAACCCGCGGGATATTTATCCCGAAGCGTTTGGAACTTTGCATGCGGGTAAGAAAAATATTGAACTGCATGGTTTCGAGCCATTTGATTATTAACTCGACCGACTTTAGGTCTTAAATAGATAGATTCAAAAGCTTTATCTTCTTCAGCAATTCTAAAATAAAGGCCTATAAATCCTGCCGCAGGTGGATAGGGAGATGGGTTTTGAATCTGACTGTACATTTTTATTTCGATAGTTCCATTTTCAAAATCTTCAAGATCTACCAATTTTGCATAATGCGGCTCATCAACAGTGGATTCTAATCGATTAGCATCGAATGGTATTGCCGTTAAGTCTCGTTCAATTTTTAATACTTTTTTTCCTTTAAAATTAATAATTGCTCCTGTAACGTTGTGCAATTCAAAAGTTTGTTTGCCGAGCTTCAATTTTTGGAACGATTGGGCATTTGCTTCGAAAGTGCCGAAGAACAAAAGTAAAATTAGGATTGTTGTTTTCATTTTTAGGATCAATTATTATTAAAAATTAAATTTTACATAATTATTTTTGTCGATATACGCATACTCAGATTTGATACACATTCTCTTAACATTTCTTCTACCTGCTCATGCGTAAATTGGTTCGTTCCATCAATTCTAGCTAACATAGGAACTGTCATCGCTGCTACTGCATTTCCATTCATATCCAATATAGGAAATGAAATGGCATGAAGTCCTGCATACTGTTTACTCTTTATGGACGCGAATCCTTTTGAAATTACTTCCTTTAGACCATTACTAAAAGTTTCAATCTCAGTCTCTGATGAATTTGGAAGACTCTCTCGAATTCTGATTTCTTTGATGATCTGGTCTTGAAAAGCCAGCAATACCATACCAGATGCTGAAGGAGCAACCTCAATTTCAGAGCCTACCCGAGTCATAAAACCAAGTCCATTTGGTGGCTGAATTGACGCTATAACAGTTTGAAAACCATTATTGTAAACTCTCAAATCACAAGGAAAAGAAACTGCTCTTGATAAACCCTCCATAATTGGAAGTGCTTCAGTCAACAAACGATAAGTAGGAGGATGAAAATGTGACAATTGAAACAACTTAGAAGTAATGGTATAAACATTGCCGTAGTTGGCAACATAATTCCTTTGCACTAAACAGTTCAACATACGATAAATTTCCCCCAATTTTCTCCCAAGTTGAGCAGCAATTTCTTGCTGTGTAAGTCCATTTTCACACGTACTAAGAACTTCTAAAATATCTAAGCCTTTGTCTAATGCTGGGGCTGAATAAGCTCCATTTTCTTCTTTGTCTTTCATACCTTGTTTTTTATTACGTTTATTTTAGATAAATATCCGCTATTTTAAGTAAAATAAACCGTAAATCAAATTACATTCCTATTTGATGTACTTCGATGATATTTCCATCTGGGTCATGAAAGAAGATTTGATACCAACCAGCTAATGCCCATTTACCATAGTCAGCATAGGGAACATTCTGCTCTTCTAATTTCTTTTTAAAAGCTTCTATGTCATCAGTTCTAAAACAGAAATGACCATTTTTGATTGGATTAATCCATTGCTTCATGCGGAATCCTGCATCATTATCTTTCTGTGTGATATGAAATTCTACCTCTCCATCGGTTAGAAATTCAACTTGACCATCATAACGATTCACTGTGTCCTCGGTCGTCAAACCATGTTCTTCGTCTTGAAGGCGATTTAAACCGAATATCGATTGATAAAAATTTGATAATCTTGACACATCTTCTGTGCATAGATTCATGTGATGATACTTAAATTTCATGCTTTGCGAATTTAATATTTGTTATTTCTTTTGCAAATATGAAATAATATTTTCAAATATAAAAAAATAATTTGTATTTTTGTTGAAATTCACATTTATCCACGTATTTGTGAGAATATATAACAATATGCAAGAAACCATTTTAGAGTCTAAAACTCAATCAAATGAACAATGTAGTCCTACCATGGTACGTCGAGTAGCTGCTATGTTAGACTTAGATACTCATTCTTTTTCAGAAGGAGCTATATTACCAAAAGGATGGCATTTTTTTATGCTAGCTGGTGAAACACGAAAATCCAAATTACGCAAAGATGGATTCCCTGGCTTGGGTGTTGCTATTCCTGACCTTGAGCTGCCAAGATTGCTTTTAGGAGGAAGAACTACATCCTACAATGGTGACATTGTAATAGGTTCAGTAGTAGAAAAAACGAGTTTTATCAAAAGCATCGTAGAAAAAACAACTAATTCGGGACCGATGGCAATTGTAACAATCCAACACGAATTACGTCCCGTTACTGCATCAATTCCCGCCATTATTGAAACCCAAACCTACATTTTGCTTAATGCGAGTCCCGCTTCCAAGAATTCTATAAAATCACTTTCTCAACCTATAGAAGTGGAACATCAGAAACAAATAATTCCGGATGAAACTATTTTATTCCAATACTCTGCATTGGGATTTAACTCTCATAAAATTCACTTGGATAGAGGTTATGCGCAAAATATTGAAGGACTTCCAGATTTGGTAGTAAACGGTGGTTTAACTACACTTTTATTAACCGAATATATCAGAACCGATTTAGAGCTGGAAATTACGGATATAAAAGTAAAACATATAGCTCCTCTCTATTGCAATAGACCAATGACTCTGACTGCGGAAAAAAGCGAAACTGGTTGGAAATTATATGTTTATGATGATAATAATGATATAGCAGTTGAAGCGGAAACTAACGTAAAATGATTGAATATGAAGTTTGAACCATTAAAAGGCATCAAAATATTAGATTTAACATCCGTAGTTGTTGGTCCAGTGGCTACTTGGCGATTGGGGCAGTATGGAGCAGAAATTATTAAGGTTGAAAACCCTTCAGGAGATCTGATGCGTGGTCTTGGAGGAATGTCACCTACGGGACAACATTCCGGAGCTTACTTACATCTTAATCGAGGAAAAAAGAATATTTGTCTTGACTTAAAAAAAGAAGATGGAAAGGAAATCATTCAAAAATTAGTGGAATGGTGTGATGTAATTGTTGCCAATATGCGACCCGATGCTTTGGAGCGTTTGGGCTTAGATGCAGCTACGATTAGGTCAAAATATCCAGACAAAATATATTGTTTGATAACTGGCTATGGCACAGATGGTCCTTATTCGGGATTACCAACTTACGACAGTGTTTTACAAGGTGCATCCGGTATTGCTGGATTAACGATGGCTCGTGATGGAAAACCGGCTTACGTTCCTATGTTAATCTGTGACCATGTTGTGGGCGAAATTACGGCAGGCACGGTTATGGCTGCACTGATGCAACGTCAAAATAGCGGAATAGGTTCAAGTATAGAAATACCGATGTTTGAAACCATGGCATCTTTTGTTTTGCAAGAACATTTGGCACAACAAAGTTTTGAACCTCCTGTTGGTCCTCCGGGCGATCTTCGACTTTTAAGTCCACATAATCAGCCCGTTAAAACTAAGGATGGATATATTTCCTTTACCATCAATACTGATGCTCAGGTACAAGCCTTTTTAAAAATAACGGATAGAGCTGAATTACTCCATGATGAACGATTTATAACTGTGGCAAGCAGGGCAAAATATGTTTCAGAATGGTTTGAAATTCGTGGTCGGGCACTCGATAATAAGTCAACTGATGAATGGCTTAAAATATTTCGAGAAACGGACCTACCCGCTATGCCCTGCCATACGCTTGAAACATTAACTAATGACCCACATTTAAAGGCTGTTGCGCTAATTGATTTTGAAAATCATCCAACCGAAGGGAAAACTGCTGTAATTCGATCCACCATAAAAGTTGATGGCAGCTATCCCTCAGCTCGTTCTGCTTCTGTTCCTTGTGGATGGGACACGACGGAAATTCTTAGCGAATTGGGCTTTTCAGAAACGGAAATGGAAAAAATTTTAATAGAAAAAGCAGCCTACAATTTTAAAGATTCAAAACAATCATAAAAGCAGTTATGAATTTATTAAGCTATATTACTAACAATTTTTAATCAGATGAAATCGCCATGATTCCAAAACACAAACTGGAATGAAGAATGCCGATACCATATTCCTTTAAAAATAAATTATTATCTACGTATGAAACAATCCTATATCATTGATGCTATCCGAACACCAATTGGTAGTTTAGGAGGCACTTTATCAGCTCTTCGTGCCGATGATCTCGCAGCATTACCAATTAAAGAACTAATCAAAAGAAATCCAAATTTACCAGCAGAGCTAATTGACGATGTGATTTTAGGGTGTCATAACCAAGCGGGGGAAGACAATCGAAATTTAGCTCGAATGGCTTTACTATTAGCCGGAATACCACACACCGTTCCAGGTGAAACGGTCAATCGTTTATGTTCATCAGGAATGTCAGCGATTATTCATGCCAATAGAGCCATTAAAGCTGACGACGGAGATATTTTTATTGCAGGCGGAATGGAGCACATGACCCGTGGCCCGTGGGTGATTTCTAAAACATCAAAACCTTTTGGCAATGATGCGCAACTGTTTGATAGTAGTTTTGGATGGCGCTTTATTAATCCCGAAATGCAAAAATTATACGGTACCGATGCAATGGGAGTAACCGCTGAGAATTTGGCAACTATGTATGGAATAAGCCGTGAAGATCAAGATTTGTTTGCATTTCACTCGCAACAAAAAGCATTTATAGCACAACAAAACAGCATTTTAGCGGATGAAATTATGAAAATTGAAATGGCGGATAGAAAAGGTAATATTACTATTTTTGATACAGATGAATTTATTAAGGGCAGTACAACACTAGAAATCCTCTCCAAATTAAACCCCATTTTCAAGAAAGAAGGAGGAACAGTAACCGCAGGAAATGCTTCTGGATTAAATGATGGAGCTGCTGCCATGTTGATTACTTCGGAAGAAGCATTAAAAAGACACCATTTTATTCCAAAAGCAAGAATTGTATCATCGGCGGTAGTAGGTGTAGAACCTCGAATTATGGGAATTGGTCCTGTTGGAGCGACACAAAAAGCATTACAAAAAGCAGGTTTAACCCTCGACCAAATAGATGTATTTGAATTCAATGAAGCTTTTGCCGCTCAATGTTTAGCGGTTACTCGAAATTTAGGAATTGCCGATGATGACGTTAGAGTAAATCCGAATGGTGGAGCAATTGCACTTGGACATCCACTCGGAATGTCGGGTACTCGAATCATACAAGCGGCTATGAATGAGCTACAACGTTCAAAGAAAAAATATGCACTTGCCGCTATGTGCGTTGGCGTTGGGATGGGTTATGCCGTAATAATTGAAAATCTTACTATTTAGAAAATATATGAAAAATATACACTCAAACGAGGATAAAAAATACAATCACCTACTGTTAGAAAACAAAGTCTGTGTGATTGTCGGGGCTGCATCTTTACGCAGTATCGGATATGCTACGGCTGAACTTTTTGCAGCTCATGGGGCTAAATTAGTCCTTCTTGATTTGGTAATGAATGCGAAAATAGCCAATGAGGTTGGTACTTCCATCGCTTCACAAATAGGTCATACACCTGACATTATTTATCATCAATGCGATATACGAGATATCTCAGATTGTGATAAAGTGATAGAAATGGCAGTAGCACATTTTGGAACTATTGACTGCTTAGTGAATTGTGCAGGCATTGTAAAATCAGAAGGAATGTTGTCTATCACTGATGAAGCGTATGATTTGATAATGGATGTAAACCTTAAAGGTACTTTCAATATTTGTAAAAGTGCTTTGAAAATATTTACTAAAAAGCAAGCTGGAGTTATCGTCAATTTATCATCTTTGTCGGCTCAACGTGGTGGCGGATTGGTAGGAGGTACTCACTATGCCGCTTCAAAAGGTGGAGTTATTAGCCTTACTAAAGCTATAGCTCGAGAATTTGCACCCATGAATATTCGAGCGAATGTAATTTGCCCAGCCATGATCGAAACCAGTATGCTGGATGGACTTTCGGAAAAACAATTGAATGATGTGATTTCGGGAATTCCATTAAAACGTGTTGGTAAAACGATAGAGTTAGCCGGTACTTGTCTTTTTCTAGCTTCCGACCTTTCGGGATTCATTACTGGTACTACTATTGATGTTAATGGTGGAATCCATATTCATTAAAAGGTACAAACAATTTCGGAATGGACATATTATTAAAATACTATGGTTTAGATTGGCTAGCAATGGCTTCAAGTTTGTTAGCCGTTTATCTAATAGGGAATAAAAACCGAATAGGTTTCGCTTCCTTTATGCTTGCTAATGCGCTTTGGATATATTTGGGAATTTTTAGAATGCAAAGTTTTGGCATCAGTATAGGCAATGTATTTTTTCTAATCATGAATTTTAGAGCGTATCTAAAATGGAGAAAAGTTCAAGAGTAAAAATAATTAAACTAAAAAAATGATTGAAGTAGACACACTACCACAAAATGACATAAAAGAAGGATTCAAAGCAAGGTTTGTTCATACAGAAAATTTCACCTTGGGTTACTGGGATGTCGAAGAAGGGGCGATTTTGCCCATGCACTCACATTTCCATGAACAAGTTACCCAAGTTTTGGAGGGGAAATTTGAATTGACCATTGCCGAGGAAACAAAAATCTATGAAAAGGGACAACTTGCTGTGATAGCACCGAATGTAGTGCACGGAGGAAAAGCACTTACAAAATGTAAGATATTTGATATATTTTGTCCCGTTAGAGAAGATTACCAAATTTAATTTTTAGGTGTTTTATCAAATCAATTTTAAACTATCAAAAATGAAAAGCAAAGCTAATTTTACTATACGATTTGTATTGTATTTCGCCTTTTTATTAATTTCTAATCTACTTTCTGCCCAGAAAGTAGAGGCTAAAAACAAAATAGGCAACTCGACTCTCCATAAACAAACAAGTACTTTGAATACAGAACAACTTCTCGCACGTATTATAGCCACTGAAGACCGACTTGAAATCCTAAACCTTCTTGCAGGTTCAGCTTTTAGTTCTGATGTAGCATCGGAATCGTATTGGACGAAAATGTTTACAGAAGATGCCACCTTTGACAGAGGTGCTACAAGACAAGATAAAGGTCGAGATGAAATATTGAAAATCGTCAATGCACCTGAACAGAAGGAGGCTATCAAAGGCGGAATGACACATTTAACAATGCTTCCTCATATCTCGCTAAAGGGCGATACTGCAGTAGCTACGGGTTATTTGCTTATAGTTATGCCAGACACAACAGCCTCCCATGTGCAACTTCCTGGTAAAGGAACTTCTACTGGATTTTCTATTTATCAACTCACAGTGAACCAATGGAAACTCTTGCGAACTACAGATGGCTGGAAAGTTACTAATCGCTCAGTAAGACCCATATCAAGTGCCGATTCTCGTGCTATTCTTCAACAAGCAATTGAAGTAAAAAAATAGTTAAATAACACCAGATACCTTTAACTTTTATATTGGTTTCATTCAGCCTCTAACTTGCCCCAACTCCTATTTTTCTTTTCCTCATTTGCGCCTCAATAAATGGTGCAAACCTATTTACTCAACGTTGAATTGTAGGGTGAACAACTGAAACTCCCACATTTTTATTATCTCCTACCTCTTTAACTCAACGTAAACCTAAGTTTGAAAAATATTGCCTTAAGAATTATAGCTCTTGGAGAACAATGACCTTTAGTATTCAAGAATTGAAGGATTAAAAAAAAATGAAAGTAAAGGTTATTATTAGATGCAACAGAGCTAAAAACAATCCGCATAGACTTTATTAATTATTAAATTTAACTCTAGATGAATAAAAAATATTCTATGTCTAGAAAAATTTTATCACTTTGTTCCAACCACTGGATTAATGTGTTCTTTCAAATACTTAGAGGTTCAAAAATCGTCATCTAAAAAAAGTATCTATATTTGTTTATTTTTTTTTGTCTTATTTTATTCAGATTAGTACCTTATTAGTGCCTTGAAGTCTGCAAACTTTGATAAAATCTGGGTTGCTAATTTCTGCATCGGGGTAATCATTATTAATTACAATACTTAATTGTCGTTACAATGTCATGACAATTAAATATATAAATTCATGATTTATATTATCGATACCATTCTCTAAAAATAATTAAGTAAATTTGAGAAATAGAATTTAACTTTAATAACTCTTCACATAGCCAGTTTCTTTAAATCATCTATGAATTGTTAAGTAATTATAGTATTTAAATTACAATTTATAGTGCCTGATATTTCTTTTTTTTACTCCAGTCTTTAAAAGTGTTCGATTGTGAATAAGAGTTCGACAGTCGAACTCTAACATCTCCTTTATGTACATCTTTTTACTTATAAAAAACTTAGAATTATTGAAAAACATTAAAAATACTTAGTTAAATTTTTTAACTTTAAAAAATTACCATCAAAAAATAATTATTTAAAATATTAAAAACCAATACATTACATCATAATTTCAAACTATCAAAAAAAGTTAAGATTGGTATAAGGTGTTCGATTGTAATCCCGGCGACTCCACTAATTCATTTTCAATTGAAACCAAAAGCCTGTAAATCTTAGGATTTACAGGCTTTTTCGTTTTTATTAATTTCAAATATCATCATTAAATTATAATCGGAAGGGTGCTTATTCGGTTACCCAAGAAAAAGTAATTTTTAGGTACCCGAATTTCAAACAAGACCTTGTTTAATAAGGAGTTTGAATACTGAACATCTTGACAATAGAATATTTAAAGTCGAAATTTAATAACTTCAAAAGTCACCACATTATGAAAAACAAAATTGCAATACTTTTTTATGCAAAGAGTGCAAACAAAATACAGTGTAGCAAATCAATATCTATTTAACGAGTAGTGAAAATATTAATTAATTTAAACTAATCAGGGAAATAACGTGCCTATTTACTTACTGTTTATCAATACAGTCAACAGTTGTAAATTTAAATTTCACACGTTCAAAATCGATAGGTTTACCTTTAACAAAGTAAGAGGAACCCATAGTGGTTTGTATTTCACCATTTCCTAAAATAAGTGTGTTCCCTCGTTTTAGAAATGCCATTGGATTTTTATATGTTATTTCTTTATTAGCGCCCTGAATAAAGGTATAACTTATAAATAACGTATCTCCACGGAATTCTCCTGCTATTTTCCCAATCTTTTTTGGCATATTAAAAAATTTCATCTCCATATCACCAGTTATTTTTCCGTTTTTTAAAGTGTTCATTTTTAGTTCAAGAGTATCTTGTTCGTAAAGTGCCTTATAGCATTGGACACTCAGCGGTTTTTCAGTCTGAACTTGGGTGCTTTTTTCGATATTTTCGTTTTGATTTTTTTTACAGCTTTGAAATCCTATACAAGCAAACAGCAAACAAAAAAGAACTGGAGTTTTCATAATAGTACGTATTTAGTTAATAATTATAGTCATATCGATTCCCAATTTACGCATAAATAACATGCAATGGTAGTTTTTCTCTTTTGTTCATCATACGCTCTAAGAAGCGCAGTACTGCTGGATCATTCTTGGAAAGTGACAAATCATCCAAGTCACGCTACTCCACTCGCAAAATCTTCTCGATCTTTCGCCCTTTAGCCAACTCATCTACAAGCTTGTCCAAATACCTTACCTTTTGCGTTAACGGATTTTCGATTTCTTCTACCCGATAGCCACAGATTACACCAGTGATTAGGTGAGCATTAGGATTTAATACAGCATTCTCAAAGAATTTTTCAAAACTAACTTTGCCTGCAATAAGGGCTTGCAGTTTTTTTTCATCATAACCAGTCAGCCACTCAATTACTTGATACAATTCATCTTTTGTTCTGTTTTTTCGCTCTACTTTTGTGAGATAATGTGGAAATACCGTTGCAAATGTCATTTTTGCAAAACGTTCATCGTGATTGTTTGTATTATTCATAACGCTCCATTTTATTTTAACCTTAGTAATTGTCCTTTTCTTTTTACAATGTTTTTGTAATCCCATTGAATATCTCTTGATTTTTTCAGACAACGTTTAAGGTCCTTTGGATTGATTTGCTCAACGCTAGTAAAGAAAATAGAAGCATCTTTAAATTTGTCACCTCGTATCTTTAAATTGTCTTCTTCAAAGTCAGCACCACTCCAAAACATCAAACGCAATCCTGCTTTCTGTTGACTGTAACCAACAATTGGATTACCCTCTAAAAACCAAACAGGATGGCCGTGCCAAATTTTGCTTTCTGCTTCAGTCAAAACGTTGTCAATAGTCTGAGCAAGTAAATTGCAAATTGTTTTGCAGTCCGAAGTCAGCTTGTCGTTATATCTTTTAATCTCTTCGTTCATCTGATTGTGCCTTTAATATGGCTTCCAGCGTTTTGTTTCTTTACGATATGCGGTCTTTAAAAGCATAAATTTATCTTAACCAAAAAACTTAATTAAAAGTACAAAAGTAATTGGCAAACGCCAAAAAATTCACAAAGCAACCAAACTTAGATTTACGAACTACCCTGTACATTTTTAAATTAACAACTGTTACACCAATCTCTCGCTAATTCATCTAAAAACATTAATGCTAGTCTTTTAGTTAGTAAAACGGAACAAAACTTCTCGATACGCTTCGCACTCGAAGTGATCTCCCTAAATACGCTAACAGTCATACTCTTTCATTTTCTTAAATTGCTTTTTTTTTAGCTCCTAAAAAAAAATACAACTAAAATTAAAAATAAAATTTAATTCTGAAACGCTTGTTCCAAAAATAATTATATCTTTGCACTTTAAAATTACTCCTAATGGCTCGCTGTGTAGAATTTAACGAAGTTGAAAAAATTGAAAAAGCAATGAATGTCTTTTGGGAAAAAGGATATAATGCTACTTCAATGCAAGACCTCGTGGATGCAATGCAGATCAATAGAAGTAGTTTATATAATACAATTGGCGACAAACACCAATTATTCATGAAATGCATCAGCAATTATTTTGAAACAGCAATGTGCGAAGTAAAGCAAAAAGTGGCCAATGAAAAATCTGCGAAGCAAGCTCTTATCAACATTATTAATGATAAAGCATCTTGGATAGTAGATTGTGAAAAAGGTTGTCTTGGTATTAAAACTATTTTTGAATTAGCACCTGAAGACCTTGTAGTTCGCAACTTAATGAGTAAAAACAATGATATTTTTATTGATTTTTTAGCTGAAACGGTTCAAAAAGCAATGGATAATAAGGAAATGGATGATACTGAAGATGCTGCTTTAATGGCAGAGTATATTATGACATCATTTACTGGTTGGAAACAATCCTATATTCTCCATAGAAATCCAATCAAAATCAAAAAAATGTCAGAATTCCTGATTAAAAATATATTTAAATAACATCTTTTTTTTCGCCTAAATTCTGGAACGTTTATTTCAGAAAATAATATACAATAAGCATACACATTTTTAAATTACAGCATTGATTCTGAAACGATTATTCCAGAATTATCGCTACACAAAATTACTAACCTTTAAATAAAAAACAGCATGAATTCTGAAACGTTTATTCCAAAAATAACTGCAATATCTAAGACCAATTTAAATCCAATTACAATCATGAAAAAAATTACCATTTTAAGCATAATGGCTGTGTTTTTAATCAGCTGTGCAGATAAATCGCAAGCACCTGCTGCTGCGCCCGCTCCTCTCCTGCCTGTTATGGCAATAACTACTGAAAACACTACTACTGATACCGAGTATCCTGCTTCCATACAAGGTACGGTTGATGTAGAAATCCGCCCACAAGTAAGCGGTAATTTAGACCGAGTTTATATCGATGAAGGTGCTTACGTTTCAAAAGGACAATCTTTATTCAAAATAAACGAACGTCCTTTCCGTGAGCAACTTAACAATGCATTAGCAAACCTTCATGGTGCCGAAGCGGCATTAATCAACGCGCAATTGGAAATTGATAAACTGACTCCACTTGTACAAAATAAAGTAGTTTCGGACTATCAGTTAAAAACGGCTAAAGCTTCTCACAGAATTGCAGCTTCGAATATAGAGCAAGCCAAAGCAATGGTAGAATCTGCAAGAATTAATTTGAGTTACACGACAATCAAAGCTCCAGTAAGCGGTTACATTGGAAGACTTCCAAAAAAACAAGGAAGTTTAGTATCTGCAAGCGATATTGAACCATTAACCAATCTTTCGGATATTCACGAAGTGTATGCTTATTTCTCATTAGGAGAAACGGATTTCATCAACTTTAAAGGTCAAAATTCAGGAAATACTCTTGGTGATAAAATCAAACAATTACCACCTGTTTCTCTACTATTAGCCGATGGCAGCACCTATTCTCAATTAGGAAAAATCGATATGGTCGACGGGCAATTTGATAAAAACACAGGAGCAATAACTGTTAGAGCAACTTTTCCTAATGCAAGCGGTACTTTACGTTCCGGAAATACCGGAAAAATTCGTTTAGGCATTCAACATAATGATGCCATTTTAGTTCCTCAATCGGCTACGATAGAAATGCAGGATAAAGTTTTCGTTTTCACCCTAAACAAAGGAAATAAGGTCAACAAAATGCCCATCACGATTATCGGTAAAAGCGGGACTGACTATCTTATCAAAGACGGTGTAAAATCAGGCGACCAAATCGTATTAAGCGGTATCGACAAACTTCAGGAAGGACAAGTTATTGAGCCTGAGAAATCAACCGCTAAAGTTGCTCTAATAATTAACAAAAAATAATTTTACGAAAATGTTCAAAATATTTATACAAAGACCCGTACTGGCAACGGTTATCTCCATATTATTGGTGATATTGGGTATACTTGGGCTTACGAAATTGCCTTTACAACAGTTCCCTGATATTGCACCGCCATCGGTTTTAGTAACGGCCGTTTATCCGGGAGCCAACGCAGAAACGGTTTTGCGCTCCGTTGCACCATCACTGGAAGAATCTATAAACGGTGTGGAGAACATGACGTATATGAGCTCAACAGCCAGTAACGACGGTACTTTAGCAATTACCGTTTTCTTTAAATTAGGAACGAATGCTGATCAGGCTGCCGTTAACGTTCAGAACAGAGTGGCGCAAGCTACAAGTCAATTGCCAGCAGAGGTTGTTCAACAAGGTGTAACCACGGCGAAGCAACAAAATAGTTTTATCATGGCGATTGGTATGTATACCGAGAATGAATCGAAATACGACCAGACTTTTATTGCTAATTATGCCCAAATCAATATCATCCCTGAAATCAAACGTATTCCGGGTGTAGGTTCAGCCAGTATTTTTGGAGGTGTAAAAGATTATTCCATGCGTGTTTGGTTAAATCCAACTCAAATGGCGACCTATAAGATTACGCCAAATGAGGTAATGGCCGCTATTCAGGATAAAAGTTTGGAAGCTGCTCCAGGGAAATTTGGAGAGCGAAGTAAAGAAGTTTTTGAATACGTTATCAAGTACAAAGGAAAACTAACCAAACCCGAAGAATATCAAAATATTGCAATACGTTCTAATGCTGATGGTTCTATACTTCGATTAAAAGATGTAGCGAGAATTGAACTTGGAGCCTACTCCTATAATAGTTTAACGCGTTTGAACGGTAAAAAAGGAGTCGTAATCGGTATCATTCAGTTGGCGGGTTCAAACTCAAATGACATTCAGGTTGCGATTAACAAACTGATGGTAAAATCAGCTAAAGATTTCCCGGCAGGAATAAAACACAATATTTTCTATAGTACAAAAGTTTCTTTGGACCAATCGATAGAACAGGTTGAACATACTTTAATAGAAGCTTTTATATTGGTTTTCATTGTAGTGTTTATTTTCTTGCAAGATTTTAGATCGACTTTAATTCCGGCCATTGCAGTTCCAGTGGCAATTTTGGGTACGTTTTTCTTCATGCAGTTATTCGGATTCTCGATAAATCTATTAACATTGTTTGCCTTAATTCTAGCAATTGGTATTGTGGTCGATGATGCGATTGTTGTCGTCGAGGCCGTGCATGCAAAAATGGAACATAAACATCTGTCTCCAAAAGTGGCAACACACGAAGCGATGCACGAAATTACAGGTGCTATTATTTCCATCACGTTAGTAATGGCCGCGGTATTCCTGCCAGTTGGTTTCATGGAAGGTTCTACTGGAGTTTTCTATCGCCAGTTTGCTTTCACGATGGCAATTGCAATTGTAATTTCAGCAGTTAATGCTTTAACCTTAAGCCCTGCCCTAGCCGCTTTGTTCTTAAAAGACAATCATGCTGCAAACGGCGATATTCCATATGAGAAAAAAGGATTCAAGGAGAAATTCTTTAACGGATTCAATAATAGTTTCAATTCTTTAACGAACCGTTACGTGGGCAGTTTGAGATTTTTGGTTCGCCACAAATGGGTTAGTTTAGGTGGTTTAGCGGTAATTACTTTAGCTACAATTGTAATGGTAAAAAATACGCCTTCAGGATTTATTCCAACTGAAGATCAAGGATTTATTGCTATTGCGGTTAATACCCCATCGGGAACCTCTTTAGACGGAACTCAAAAAATAATGACTCAGGCAGAAAACACATTGAGAGGTTTAGACGCATCCCGATTTGTAACTGCGATTTCAGGTTTCAACTTATTAACGAATTCGACAAGTCCATCTTCGGCAGTTGTTTTTGTTTTGCTTAAACCAAATGAAGAGCGCGGAAAAATCAAAAATATCGACGAAATAATGAACGAGGTTCGTGGTAAATTAGGCGCTATTTCTGGCGGTAGTTTCTTCGTATTTAGTTTCCCGACTGTTCCTGGTTTCAGTAACGTGGAAGCATTAGATTTAGTCCTTCAGGATAAAACTGGCGGTAAACTGGATAAGTTTAGTGGTATTTCTCAAAACTTCATAGGAGAATTGATGAAACGACCTGAAATTGCGGTAGCCTTTACCAGTTTCAAAGCTGATTATCCTCAATTACAATTGGATATTGATGATGCAAAAGCCGATCAATTGGGTGTGAAAGTAAAAGACATCCTGCAAACCATGCAGGCTTATTTTGGTAGCGCACAGGCATCAGACTTTAATCGATTTGGTAAATATTACAGAGTAGTTGTTCAGGCTGATATTGCTGATAGAGCTGATCCGTCATCAATAGACCGTGTTTTTGTAAAAAACAAAAATGGTGAAATGGTTCCACTAAATACTTTGGTAAAACTGACTCGTATTTATGGTTCTGAAACAGCATCGAGATACAATTTATTTAATTCCATTTCGATCAATGCGATTCCGAAACCAGGATTTAGTTCCGGTGACGCCATCAAAGCAATCGAGGAAGTGGCTGCTCAACAATTGCCAGCAGGCTATAGTTATGAATTCTCAGGACAAACACGTGAGGAGATTTCTTCCGGAGGTCAATCAGCAACAATTTTCCTTCTGTGTCTGATATTCATTTACTTCTTGCTTGCCGCACAATATGAGAGTTACATTTTGCCTCTAGCAGTCATCTTATCTATCCCTGCCGGAATATTCGGAGTATTTGTAGCCATTGGCTTGACCGGAATCGAAAACAACATTTACGTACAGGTTGCTCTTGTCATGCTGATTGGATTACTGGCCAAAAATGCGATCTTGATTGTCGAGTTTGCTTCGCAGAGAAGAAAAGCAGGAAAATCATTAGTTGCTGCATCAATAGAAGCTGCAAAATTGAGACTTCGCCCAATTATCATGACATCTCTGGCCTTTGTCGTGGGGTTAATCCCAATGATGAGTGCCACAGGACCATCAGCTCAAGGAAACCACTCGATTAGTATTGGTGCTGCCGGAGGAATGGTTTCAGGAGTAATCCTAGGGTTGTTAATCATCCCGGTTTTATTCATCGTATTCCAACATTTACAAGAAAAGGTTACTGGAAAACCACTAGCCGTAATTCATAACGAAGAAAAATAAAAAATGGAAAATTATATAACCACAATTCTGATAACAGTTTTTGTTATCATCGCATACATATCCTATAGAGTTTCGAAAGATCTTGAAACTAGAAAAGATACTTGTTCAGAAATTTAATGCCAAAAAAGTAAAATGAAAAATCATACAACCAAAATTGTTGCGATAGTAATTCTTATCACAACATTCCTATCCTGTAAAGTTTCGAAGGATATTGAAGTTCCAAAAGATGCATTTCCTGATAATTTCAGGAGTGCATCCGCTTCCGGCGATACAACAAGTATTGCCAATATAGAATGGAAAAATTTCTTTACTGAGAAAGACATCGTAAAACTGATAGACAGTGCTATTACAAAAAATAACGATTTGCAGATTGCAAGCAAAAATATTGAAATTGCACACTATCAATTAACGCAGGCTAAATGGGGAAATATTCCCGAAGCAAATCTTTTTGTGAATGTAAGTTCCAATCGTCCTTCTGAAAATAGTTTCAACGGAATTAACTTAAATCAGGCTTTAAACGAAAAGCATATTGAAGATTATTCGGCTGGAATCGGACTTTCGTGGGAAGCAGATATCTGGGGTAAAATTCGCAGTCAGAAAAAAGGTGCCTATGCAGGATATCTTCAATCAGAAGAAGTAAAAAAAGCGTTGCAAACTACTATTGTTTCAAATGTTTCCAAAGGATATTACAATCTTTTGATGTTGGACTCTCAATTAGAAATAGCCAAAAAGAACCTGCAACTAAATGACAGTACAACTAATATCATCAAATTAAAATACGATGCGGGTCAGGTTTCTTCATTGGCCATTCAACAATCGGAAGCACAAAAACTAACTGCGGCACAATTAATTCCGTTATTGGAACAAAATATTGCCATTCAAGAAAATGCGCTTAGTGTATTGACCGGTTCGTTTCCAAGTTCAAAAGAAAGAACAATTACACTAAATTCAATTCAACTGAAAGAGAATTTAACGACAGGAATTCCATCTTCATTAGTAAGACAAAGACCTGATGTAAAAAATGCTGAATTGGTCTTGCTTAAAGCAAATGCAAACGTAGGAATTACAAAAGCAAGCTTATATCCTTCCCTTAAAATTACGGCAAGCGGAGGTTTAAATTCTTTTGCAACAAGCAACTGGTTTAACATTCCTGCTTCGTTATTTGGAACTGCGCTTGGCGGATTAACACAACCGTTGCTAAACAGCAAAAAAATAAGAACGCAATACAATATTGCTAAAGCCGAAAGAGAAAAAGCAGTTTTAAACTTCCGCCAATCGGTTCTGATTGCCGTTAGTGAAGTATCAGATGCTTTGGTAAAAATCGAAAAGCTGGAAAGACAGCATTTTTTTATTAAAGAACGTGTAAAAACGTTACAACAAGCAATAAAAAATTCGAATATGTTGTTTAAAAACGGAATGGCAGACTATCTCGAAGTAATTACAGCACAAGCTAATATGTTGCAAAGTGAGTTGGAATTAGCTAATATTAAACGGGAACAATTAACCGCAAATATAGAATTATACCGATCATTAGGCGGAGGTTGGAGATAAGATTATTTTAAAAACAGCATTATTTCAAATTTAAGAAATGATGCTGTTTTAACACCTATTTTTTTGCAAGATTTCATTTAGGAAACTTCCATTACTTAATTGAGATTCTTATATTTCTGTTGTAGTAGTTTTGTCAAGGCACTTTCGGTTTTAGAATCCAATTGTTCTGAGGCAAAATGTTTCCACATTCCATCGATATAAATCAGTAATAATTCAGCTTCCAAAACTGGATTTTCATACTGCAATTTAGAAAAAGCTACTGTTAGTTTTTCGTAACAAGGCTTCATAAAAATGTCGTGGTATCTTTGAGAAAGAGAATTTAACGCAATGATTTTATGTTGCATTTTCCAAAAATCGGGATGCGAATCTACCAAAATTTGGGGAACCTCAACGATTTTCAAAATGTATTGCAATCCGCTTTCGTCATTCAAATAATTGGAAATTATTTTTGCCGCCTCTTGATAGCCATGTTTAATAATTTCTTCCAGTAATTTTTCTTTGGTACCAAAATGCCTAAATATCAATGCTTCTGAAGTTTCCGCCTCAGAAGCAATCGATTTTGTAGAAGTGGCTCGCTCCCCATTCTCTGTGAACAGTTTGAGAGCAGCGTCAAGTATGTCCTTTTTTTTGCTCATCTGGAAATTATTTAGATTGAGAGCATTTTTATAATTTTAAACTCTTTCAATAATTACGGCGTACCCTTGTCCAACACCAATACACATGGTTGCCAAAGCATATCGTTTTTGTAGCCGTTGCAAGGATAAAGCAGCACTATAAACTATTCTGGTTCCTGACATTCCCAGTGGATGTCCCAGGGCAATTGCGCCTCCATTTACGTTAATTCTAGAATCATTATCTTGAAGTCCCATGGCTCTGGTACAGGCTAAACTCTGGGCTGCGAAGGCTTCATTCAATTCAATAATGTCGATATCATTCAATGTTAATCCGGCTTTCGCCAATGCTTTTTGCGTTGCCGTAACAGGACCAATTCCCATAATTCGAGGTTCAACACCTACAACCGCCGAACTTACGATTCGGGCTAACGGTTTTAAATTGTACTTTTTTACCGCCTTCTCAGAAGCAATAAAAGTGGCTGCAGCACCATCATTCAATCCCGAAGCATTTCCTGCAGTAACCGTTCCATCTGCTTTGAAAGCTGGTTTTAATTTGGCCAAAGTTTCCAATGTTGTACTGGCTCTGACGAATTCATCTTCAGAAAAAACAATTGGTTCGCCTTTTCGCTGCGGAATGCTAACGGGAATAATTTCTTGCGCCAATACTCCATTTTCTTGCGCTTTTGCTGCTTTCATTTGTGAATTATAAGCGAAAAAATCTTGGTCTTCCCGACTGATATTATACAAATCCACTAAATTTTCAGCAGTGATTCCCATCGGATCTACGCCATACATTTGCTTCATTTTTGGATTTACAAAACGCCATCCAAAACTGGAATCTTCCATTTTAGAATCGGTTCCATAGGCTTTAGATGATTTTGAAATCACCAATGGACCACGGGTCATGTGCTCTACTCCGCCGGCAATAAAAATATCACCATCCCCCGCTTTAATAGCTCTTGACGCACCAATAATTGCAGACATTCCTGAGGCACACAATCTATTAACCGTTTCTCCCGGAACCGTAGCCGGTAATCCCGCTAGTAATGACGCCATTCGAGCCACATTGCGATTGTCTTCTCCAGCTTGATTGTGACATCCTAAGATGACATCATCAATCGCAGCGGGTGGAATATTTGGATTTCTGTTTACTAATGCTGCAATGACAATTGCCGCCAAATCATCTGCTCTGACAGCAGAAAGTGTTCCTCCAAAACTTCCTATTGGCGTTCTGATTCCATCAATTATATATGCTTCTATATTCATTTTTATTACTTTTAAATTATAATTCTTCTTGCGGAAGGTTTGCTTTTTTTCTCCAATAATTAATTACCACCGATGTGATAATGGTAATCGATAATCCAATGAAACATCCGGTAGTCACTGATATAAAACGTTCTACAGCTCCTATCCATGACATTTGCGTCTGTTCATGAATCAATACAATAATGAGTGCTACAATTGCGGTTCGCGCCACATTCATCAGTTTAAATAAATAACAAGTGGCAATGGAAAGAACAATACCCAACAATAGCATATAGACATTTGGGGCATGAATAAAATAACAAAACAATCCAATTCCGGAACCAATTAGGTTCGATTTAAACCGTTCAATCGATAAACGACGCGCATCTTTTGCTTCGGGCGAAATCACCAAAATAATAGAAAGCATCGTCCAATACAGTTCATATTGAGGAAAACCCAAATACAATTGATAGCCAATTAGAAAACCAATGATGCATTTGAACCCATAAATAATTAAATCAGATCCGATACTGTATCGTATTAATTTGTTTACCATTCGATTAGTATTAGATTCATTAGAATTGAAAAACTAAAGGTAATTCTATTCTATCCTTCTTTTTAGGCCAATTGTTCCACGAATTTTGCTTCCGTTTTTTCTCGAATTTCTTCTAATGTTGCTCCTGGCATTAGTTCTATTAAAGTGAGTTTGTTGTCAATATATTTGAAAACGGCCAATTCTGTAATCACCATATCAACAGACCCTAAAGTCGTCAAAGGCAATGTACAAGTAGGTAAAATTTTGGAACTTCCGTCTCTGTTGTTGTGATTCATGGTAATAATCAGCGTTTTTGCTCCTGAGGCCAAATCCATTGCTCCACCAACTCCCAATAAAGGTTGTCCCGGAACAGCCCAATTCGCCAGATTTGCATGCTCATCTACTTCTAAACCTCCCATTACTGCAACATCAACATGTTTTCCACGAATCATGGCAAAAGAATCTGCACTGTCAAAATAACTGCTTCCCGGTACTGCCGTAACTGGAATTTTCCCCGCGTTTACCGGATAATTCATTGCTCCTCCACCATCTACAGGTTCTGGACCAACGCCCAACATTCCGTTTTCAGTATGTAAAATAACACCGTGTTTTGGTGTAATTAAATCGGCAACTAAAGTTGGAATTCCAATTCCTAAATTGACTACATCTCCTTTTTTCAATTCCTGTAATGCGCGTTTGGCAATATTCATACGGTCTTCACTTACTTTTTTCCCTTTACTCACCGATGCCGATGAACCTAAGTCTTCCAAAGTAAGTGTCGCCTGAACCAAGTAATCGACGTAGCACCCCGGTGTGTGAATATAATTAGGATCTAAAGTGCCTTCCGGTACGATTTCTTCCACTTCAGCAACAACCAAATCAGCTGCCGTTGCCATAGCGCGATTGAAATTTTGCTCGGTCATACGATAGATTAAATTTCCTGCTGTATCTGCTTTCCAAGCTCTGATAAAAGCAACGTCTCCACGAATTCCTTTCACAAAAACCTGTTCAACACCATCAATTATTTTAGTCTCTTTCCCTTCTGCAATAGTTGTTCCCGCAGCTGTTGGCGTATAAAAACCTCCTATTCCTGCCCCTCCGGCTCTTAAGGCTTCGGCCAGAGTTCCCTGTGGTATCAATTCATATTCCACAATTCCATCTTGAGCCGCTTTCACCGCTTCGGGATTACTGGTAAAAAAAGAACCAATCATTTTTTTCAATTGTCCGTTTCGCAACAAACGTCCGCCCCCAATTCCCGCTTCGCCTACATTATTTCCAATAAAAGTGATGTTTTTAGTTTCAGTTTTCGATAAAGCATCCATTAAATGGACTGGATTTCCCGTCATCCCAAAACCACCTTGCAATAAGGTATCACCATCTTTTACGAATGCTGCGGCTTGTTCGGTTGTTATTTGTGGAACTGTTTTCATAATTTAATTTTTAATAAATTCTATAAGTAGTTTTGTAAAATCATCGGCTTTTTCAATATTAGAAATATGAGCCGTTTTTAAGCCAGCTAATATCGAATTTGGAATTTTTTCCATTAGAAAATCACCATCTTTTATGGTTGTCACCAAATCCTCTGTACCGGAAATAATTAAGGTTGGTGCTAAAATTTTGGAAACTTCATCTGTAAAATTAGCATCCCGAACGGCAGCACAACAAGAACTATATCCTGCTACTGGCGTTTGCACAAACGTTGCTAAAACCGAATCAACTTCCCCTTTATTTTCGCTGACAAATTCAGTTGTGAACCAGCGTTCCTGCGTTCCAGAAACGATACTGTCCAAACCATTTTTTTGAACGATTTCTATTCGGGAATTCCAGCCTTCCTTGTTTCCAATTTTTACGGCAGTATTACAAAGTATCAGTTTGTTCAACCGTTTCGACGCATGAATTCCCAACCATTGTCCGGTCAATCCGCCAATAGACAATCCGCAGAAATTTACTTTTTCAATCTTCAGAGAATCCAATAAATCCAATACATCGTTCCCTAGCATTTCAATCGAATATTCTCCTTCGGTAGCTTCGCTTTTTCCATGACCGCGAGTATCGTATCGCAGGATATTAAATTCTTTACCAAGCAATTCTACTTGTTTATCCCACATCGTCAAATCAGTTCCTAATGAATTAGAAAAAACAATAGTATGCTGCTTCTTGAAATCATCAAACACATAATTCAGTACTGTGTTCTGCATTTTTATTTTTGACATTATCCTATTTTTTTATTAACCCAAATCACCACCGGCAACCGGAATTGTAATTCCTGTGATATACGACGCTTCATCAGATGCCAGAAAAAGTATGGCTGAAGTTTGTTCTTCAATGGTTCCGTAGCGTTTCATTAAACTCGATTCGGTGGTTTGATCAGCCACTTCTTGTCTCCATATTTTTTCTTGCTCCGAATCTGGAGTTTCATTACGCGGAATCAAGCGTTCTGGAGCTTCGGTTCCACCTGGCGCAACCGCATTTACCCGAATGTTTTTTTCAGCATATTCGAAAGCCATAGCAGCCGTGAGGGCATTGACTCCCCCTTTTGCAGCAGCATAAGGAACACGATTAATTCCTCTGGTAGCAACCGAAGAAACATTCACAATTACACCTCCTTTTTGATCTAGCATAACCGGAAGAACGGCTCTGCATCCCCATAGCGTTGGGAAAAGGGAACGGCGAATTTCTTTTTCTATTTGATCTTCTTCGTAGGTTGCAAAAGGTTTCATCCAGATTGTTCCGCCAACATTGTTAATCAAAATGTCTATTCTTCCAAACTTTGCCACAGCTTCTACTACTACCGACTGAAAACCTGAAAACTGTTCCAAATCGGCAACAACAGGAAGTGCTTTATGCTGTTGTTCTTCACTCAATTGTGAAGCTATCTCATTTACTATTGGAGAACGATCAATTAATACAACCGAACCACCTTCGGCTAAAAGTTGCAATGCAACCGTTTTTCCTATTCCTTGCGCGGCACCGGTAACAAGCGCCACTTTTCCTGAAAATCTATTGGGGTGAAGCATTTTTACTGTTTAAAAATTATAATTGTACATTTTCCTGACCCGTTGGAACAAATTTTTCCATGTAAAAATTAACATGTTGAATCGCCTCTTTGTCAAGCGTAGTTTTTACCGCTTCCACCATCGCATTTGGTCCACAGATATAAATATCATAGGCTTTATCGCCAAGAAGCGCTTTGTTAATCCATTGGGTAACAAATCCTTTATCATGACCTTCCGCTTGTTCATCAGATGTACAAGTGAATAGTTGCAATGGCATAATTTCACTAAACGCTTTTAAGCGTTCCAGTTCCACCACATTCTCTCCTGTGGTTGCTCCATAAAACAAATGAATCGGTGTGGTATTCTTTTCTGCTTTTAGTTTTTCAAGCATCGCCATAAAAGGGGCAATTCCCGTACCTCCTGCAATAAAGATTAAATCACGTTGTGCCTCTCTCAGGTAAAAACTTCCCAAAGGAGTTACAATATTCAATTCACCTCCTACAGTCGCCTCCTCTTTTAGATACGTACTCATCAATCCTCCAGGAACTAATTTGATTAAAAACTCCGCTTCTGAAGCATCCGGTTGTGAACTATACGAATACGATCTGGTTTGTGAAGTTCCCGGAACCTCAATATTTACATATTGTCCCGGAAGAAATTGAAAAGAACTCCCGTCAGCAGCGCGCAATTTTAATTGGTAGATTTCAGAAGACAATCGGTTTAATTCCTTGATTTCGGTAGTGATAGCCGTAGATTTAACTTTACAGGCAGCAGAACTCGCCAATATATCAACCACAAGGTCTGATTTTGGTCTCACTTGACAAGCAAGCGCAAAACCTTCCGCTGCTTCTTCATCTGATAAGGCTTCTTCGATATAGTCTCCCGCATCAAAATTTCCTGATCTCATTTTACATTTACAAGTACCACAAGCGCCATCAGCGCAATCTAACGGAATGTTTATCCCAACACGATACGCAGTTTCTGCTACCGTTTCATTGGGTAAACTATCTATAAATCGGGTAACTCCGTCCTCAAAGTTTAATGCTATTTTTGCCATTACTTTTGTATTAAATATGATATATGTCAAGCACTTGTCGAATGTAATCGTTCTTAAGGATGACTTTTTTATTAGTGATTAAAAATGAATCTCCCACTTTTTTCAAAGTGTAAAAGGAAACACCAAAAAACTGATCCAATTTATTGTATCGAAAACTTAGTGTATTCCAGTTAAAACGTATTTTAACTTCATCATTGTTTTCTTCCAGAATTTCAAGATTGGTACAATTATGACTCGTTCTAGTGTCCGGTAAAGTAGCGCTGGAACGTTCAGTTCTGATTCTAAAAATACGGTCTTCCAAACCATTTCTGTTTGGATAATAAATCAACGAAATCTCGGTTTCGTAATTTGTCGTTAGATTATCCTCGTCATCCCAAGATGGCATCCAAAATGTTACTTTTTCATCGTATAACTGAAGCCATTCATCCCATTGTTTGTCATCTAAATGTCTCGCTTCTTGATAAACAAATGCCTGTATTTTATCGTAATTAGTCATCTTACAAATTGTTTTCTAGATTAATCAATTCCTCTTTTGCCAAAGCTGCTGCCAAAGTTTCTGCCCAATACTGGTGCTGCATCAGGAATAATCCTTCGTCTTCGGTTCGGATTCCACTTAATTTTGGATTGATTCCCATGGCGGTAGCATGTTCGTCCGGACCATAAACCCAATGTTCTGCCCCACGGCTCACATCGTTCCAAGGCATGTCTTTTGCCAAATAACTTTCCTGACACGATCTGAATTCTTCCAAATCATCAGGAGTTCCCATTCCCGTTACGTTAAAGAAATCTTCGTATTGGCGAATACGCAACGCACGGTCTGCTGCTGGTTCATTTTTGGGTGCAAAACAGTAAATCGTCACTTCCGATTTATCGACAGAGATTGGTCGAACCACGCGAATTTGTGTCGAAAACTGATCCATCAAATACACATTTGGATAAATAGCCAAGTTGCGGGTTTCATTAACAATAAAATTGGTTCTTTCTTCACCAAGTTCTGCATTCAATCGATCCAATTGACTATAAAGAGGACGCACTTCCGGATTCAGCATTTTGGTCCAAAGAAGCATATGTCCATTTTCAAAACCATAAACACCACCAATACTTTTTGACCATCCGTTAGGATCTACCGCTTTTACACCATCTTCTTTACGGTTACCCATAGTAGCCACATAGTTCCAATGCACGGAGCTTACGTGGTAGCCATCAGCACCATTTTCCATTTGCATTTTCCAGTTTGCATCATAAGTATACGTAGAAGCTCCTCGTACAACTTCCAATCCAAATTCTGCCTGATCCACCATTTGATCGATAATCTTTTTGGTATCACCCAAATAGTCTTCCAATGAGGAAGAATCTGGATTTAAGCTGCCAAATAAAAATCCTTTGTACGATTCAAATCGGGCCACTTTTTTCAAATCATGCGAACCTTCTGTATTGAACTGTTCCGGATATCCTGCGCCTTTTACATCTTTTACTTTTAGTAATTTTCCCGAATTATTAAAAGTCCAACCGTGAAACGGACATGTATAAGTAGATTTATTTCCTTTTTTATAGCGACAAAGCTGCGCTCCTCTATGGCTGCACGCATTAATAAAAGCATTCAATTCACCTTCTTTGTTGCGAGCGATAAAGATGGACTGTCTACCAATTTGAGTAGTGAAATAATCATTCAATTCTGTTATCTGACTTTCATGCGCCAAATACACCCAATTGTTTTCGAAAATATATTTCATTTCCAATTCGAACAACTCCGGATTGGTAAAGGATTCTCTGTTATGACGATAAAGACCTTCAGAAACTTTGTGTTCCAATAGGCTTTCTACATATTCTTTATTTAATTTTTCCATTAGTGTTGTTGTTTAGTAGTCATAACCTACCCGCTCCGGAGTTATTTTGGGGTAAAACCCCATGAGAATGATTCAAAAAATCGATTTTATTTGTTCCTTCTCACGGGGAATTTACAAGTCCAAAAAAGATTCGGAAAATGGCAATAGACCGTTTCTTTTTTTATTATGCTACAGCTTCAGCTCTCAATCGCTCTACTTCTGCATCGTGAATTCCTACAATTTCGCTATGTAATGTGAAGTCGAAATCGATTGAGGAAAAAGGCTTGTCTAATCCTTTTTCTTTGATTTTTTCCGCATCAGTAATTACGGTAAGATCTGGAATCAAACCTTCACGAGTTGCGAAAGCGAAATCATCCCATAAGTAGGGATCACCATCAAAGTTAATTTGTGTCGTTAATTTTCTGCAGCCTGGCGCTGAAACAAAGAAATGAACGTGAGATGGACGATTTCCGTGACGACCAACTGCATTTAAAAGTAATTCCGTTGATCCACCTGGAGGAACTCCGTAGCCAGAAGGAAGGATACTGCGGAATTGATAGTTTCCGTTTTCATCCGTTTCTATCGTTCCGCGTAAATTGAAATCACTTTGTGATTGGTCAAAATAAGAATAATTTCCTTTTAAATTAGCATGCCAAACTTCTACAATTGCATTTGGAATTGGATTGTTATTTTCATCCAAAACTTTTCCCTGCATGAAGAAAATCTCTCCTTGTTCTATTTCAGTTCCATCGTCCAAACGAGCAAAACCTTTTGATTTTGGTGCGCCGGCAACATAAAGTGGTCCTTCAATAGTTCTTGGTGTTCCACCAGTCATTCCTGCTTTTTCTTCTTCTTCATCCATGCGCAAGTCTAATAAATGTTCTATTCCTAAACCTGCAGCGATCAAACCATATTCTTCATTTTTACCTGCTTGTGTCAAGTAATTTACTGCCGTCCAAACTTCATCCGGTTGTATATCTAAATCTTCGATGGTGTAAAACAAATCGCGAAGGATTCTGTTTACAATTGCTTTTGCTCTTTCGCTTCCAGCTTCTACTTTTTCAGTACTTTCAATTTTTTGAAGTAATCCGTCTATTTGTGCTCTAGTCATGATATTGATTTTTTAATTAATTATAGTTTTTTTTTGATTATTTAAAAGGCTTACAATTCTCCTTCTTTAATAGAAGAATAATGTTTGCATAATGATTTTACTTCAATTTCCATAAAAGGAAAAAGGGGTAAATTGCTCAAAATTTCATGAAGTTCAGCCGGACTTTCTACATTGAAAATACTGATGTTCGAATACTTCCCGACAATTCTCCAAATGGCTACCCATTTTCCGCTGCGTTGCAAATCTTGGGACATTGCTTTTTCTTTTGCTTTTAATTCGTTTACAAAATTCACATCTAAATCATGTGGAATTTTTACGGTCATTTCTACGTGGAATAACATAGTTTTATTTTTATTTACGTTTATATTGGTTGAGTTTTTCTAAATCTAATTCCAAGCCTAAACCCGGACCTTGTGGGATTTTCATCGAAGCATTCGAAAATGCTACTTTGGTTTTAACAATATCATCCGTTAATAATAATGGTCCGAAAAGTTCCGTTCCCCATGACATTGTTTTCAACGTACTGAAAGCATGAGCCGAAGCAACAGAACCAATTGTTCCTTCTAATAAGGTTCCTCCGTACAAACTGATATCAGCAGCTTCTGCAATTGCAGCCACTTTTAAAACATTATGCAATCCGCCTGATTTTCCTATTTTTAAAGCAAAAACATCGCCTCCTCTTATTTTGGCCAATTTGTAAGCATCTGTACTATCGTTCAACGCTTCATCGGCCATAATGGGCACGGTAAACATTTTACTCAAACGAGCCAAACCTTCAAAATTTTCTTTAACTATAGGTTGTTCAATCAAATCAATTCCTGCTTCCTGAAGTTTAGCAATGCTTATTTTTGCGGTACTTTCATCCCAAGCCTGATTCACATCCACCGTTACTTTTGCTCGGTCTCCCAACGCTTTCTTGATAGCGGCAACGTGAGCGATTGCAATTTCCGGTGCTTGCCAACCAATTTTTAATTTGAAAGTAGTGTGTCTTCCGATGGCCAAAAGATGTTCGGCTTCTTCAATATCCTGTTGTGTATTTCCGCTGGCCAAGGTCCATAAAACAGGTAAAGTTTCGGTAATTGCACCTCCTAATAAAGTTCCAATAGAGACACCCAATCGTTTACCATGCGCATCTAGAAGCGCTGTTTCAATTCCGGATTTTGCAATTCGGTTGCCTTTAATGTTTTTTTCAATCCAAAACATGGCTTTGTGAATATTGGTCGCATCCTGACCCACTAATAAAGGAGCAAAATAAGTATCAATGTTGAGCTTCATGCTTTCCGGAGATTCCTCTCCATAACTCAATCCACCAATTGTTGTCGCTTCTCCAATCCCTTCAATTCCATCACTGCAAAACAAACGGATGATAACCATAGTTTGTTTTTTCATTACGGTCATAGAGAGATGATGCGGGCGAATTGTTGGCAAATCCACCAGAATGGCTTCAATTTTTTCAATAATAGGATTATTCATTTCTTAATATATAATTTTATTTGATTTCAACAGGAGTAAGTACTCACTCACAAACAATTAAGTGCTCACTTACTGTTTGCTTATCACAAATTTATAGCTAAAAGCAGGGTCTAAAATTGGATTAATTTGCTATTAATGAGACAAATCAAACAAATAGACAAAAAACATAACTATTTGTTTACAAAACCTTTAAATAGGAAAACAAAGAAAAACAACCCTGATTTTCTTTAAAAAGCAGGACAAACAAGATTTTTTGTAGTACGATTGGAAATAAGATTGTCATAAACACCTAATTTATAGGGTTTACAACTATCGCATTTTTATAATTGTAGTGGTAAAAGACGAATGAAGTGATTACTTACGTCCTAATTGACTTCTGAATTCTTTGGGAGTCAGCCCTGTTTTTTTCTTAAACAAACGCGTAAAATAAGCGGGATCTTCGATATCTAATTCATACGAGATTTCAGCAATTGACATATCAAAATTGCGTAGGTAAACTTTAGCTTCGTCAATAAAAAAATTAATAACAACATCTTTTGGCGATAAGCCGGAAACATCTTTACAAATTCGGTTGAGATGTCCGCTTGAAATAGCTAAGCGAGCCGCATAGTCTTCAACGTTTATTTTAAAAGATTTTTGTTCCTTAATTAATTGAATAAAACGCCTGTAATACATTTTATTCTTATTATCAGAAAGAGGAACAGCAGCAGAAGTTACAAATATCCGATACAAACGCAACAACATCATTCCAACTAGGTACTGTAAAGCATGCTGTTTACCCGGTAGTTCAGAATAATATTCATCGATACATTTACGAATCGTTGTCAAAGCATCATTGATTAATTTATCATCTTCGGATAATTTTGAAATGTGTATTTCGTCTATCTTATTGATGATATCGGTATCAAGCTTCAACATATTCTCCAAGGATTTGTCATAAAGCGAGATTACCCATCCTTTAGTATCCGGATTCATGCGCAGACCATGACTGATATTTTTTGGAATAGAAAAAAAAGAGACACTATCCACAACTTGACTTTCGCCATTAATTATCAATTCAAGGTATCCGCTTTCTACCACAAAAATTTGAAAAAGATCACTATGTGCATGAGGTTTAATATACCATTCGTGGCGTTTACCGGTCATTTCCATTGGAGTAACATGAATAATATCCCTAACCATATCGATAGAGTTATCACCATAAATCCCCTTAAAAAATAATTTACTTCTCATGTATTATTTTATCTCAAAAACTATTTTGAAACCTATCAAAGATACTACAAATACAACTATATCGTTTGAGTACTATTTGCATTTTTTAGATAAAAGAAAAAAGCTTGGTGGTGTTTTAAGACAGATTGGTAGTATTCAATTTTGAAAGTCGGTATAAAAACAGTGCCACAAAAACCAAATAAATAATGGCCATACTCATCGCAATAGTATACCCGTCTAAACCTTGTTTCAAACTATAAAAAAACACGCTGCCAATAATACTGATTCCAAAAGCAGATGAAAATTGTTGCACGGTTGAGTAAACACCTCCGGCCAATGCGGCATAATCTGTTGGGATTTTTTTAAGCGCATAATTCAAAATCGACGGCAAAAGTGTCCCTTGTCCCAACCCATACAATAAAAGAAACCACGGAATGTAATCCACATTTGCTTGGTCTCCAAGAGTAAGCATCTGTAAAACCAAAGAAATAATCATTAGACAGCAGCCTATAATCAATAATTTGATTCCATATTTATGCAATAATTTTAAAGCAATAAATGAAGACATCAAAAAACCAATGCCATTAAAAGTAAAATACTGGCTGGCAATATAAGGATCCAGATGTAATGTTTTTTGGAATTGAACCGCACATATTAATAAATAAGAATTATGTGCTCCGAAAAAAAACAACGCTACCAGTAAAACCAAATTGAAACTTTTTATTTTAAAAAGATTCGTGTTCATTAAAGGACTTCTTTGCTGTTGGGTTTTCTTTTTTTGGTTCTTCCAAAATATATATAATAGAATCCCAGATGAAAATAGCAAAAGCAATACTAAAATCGAAAATCCTTGCTCTGGTACTAAAGTGAGCCCGTAAATTAAACTTCCCAAAGCAATGGTTAATAGCAGTACACCAAGCAGGTCAAATTTACCTCCTCTATGCAGACTCGTTTCCTGCAAAAAGAAAAATGAAAGTACAACGGTTACTAAACCAAAAGGAACATTTATCAAAAATATCAATCGCCAACTTTCTTCAATATAATGATGTGCCACAAAATAGCCTCCTAAAAATTGTCCTAAAATAGAAGCAATACCCAACGTAATTCCGAAAAAGCCAAAGGCCAAGTTTCGTTCTTTGGCTTCTCGAAAAGTAACTTGTATAATAGTCAAGGTTTGAGGAATCATAAAGGCCGCGGCCACACCCTGAAAAAATCTGAAAAGTATCAATTGAAAAATGGTACCCGAGTAACCACATAAAGCCGATGTAATTGTAAACGAAAGCATCCCAATAATGAATATTTTCTTTCGTCCAAAAAAATCTCCGGCTCTTCCTCCTGTGACTAAAAAGACACAATATCCCAACAGATAAGAACTAATGACTAATTCTGTATTACTGTCTGATGTCAAATACTGCTGTTTGATTTCCGGCAAAGCCATATTCACAATATACACATCGATTACCGAAAGTAATGGGGCTACAAGTACAATAATTAATGCTAGCCATTTATTGGTTTCTTTCATATTCACAAAAAAACGTTGGATGCAATTCTTTTGAATTACACCCAACGCATTAAAAAAATTAAAATTTAAGAACTGTGGCAAATACAACTCTCCAGGTTCCTATCAAATTCAGATTAGTTACTGCTCTACCGCTGTTATCCGCATTCCCCCATTCGGCAGCCGAATATTCTGCTTCCAAACCAAATTTCAGATTTTTAATCGGCACTTCAATTCGTGGTGCCAAACGATAAATATAGTTGATAGTTCTGGTCGTTGTATTTCCTGGTGCCGCTATACCTCCTACCATGTTTGAAAATCCATAAGCTACCGCTTTTCCAGAAATTGGATTAGTAGCACCATCATTTTGGCTAAAGCCAGCAAAGAACCCAGGAATTATTTTTTTAGTTTTCCCGGTTAAATCAATCCAAAAAGATTGTGTCGCCATAGTCGAATAGGTTTCTAAACCCGGACCTGAAGCGGGTGTATATCCTACATACCCTCCAAGCATAATGAAAGAAGTGGCGTTTTCGCCATACATTGCTTCTGCTTTTATAGTCATCGGCTTCGTTTCAAAACGGCCATACGCCATAACGGAAACACTGTTGACTCTTTCATTGGAAAAATCATTGGTCAATCCAGAACCTGTTTTAGGACGAATTTGCTCAAAATGACCTGCCAAGCCTACAAGAACATCTTTATTTTTATAATTTACCTGAACGTGTCCGGAAGGAATTGAACTGTTTCTGTACGGAGCCGTATTCGAAGTAAAATCCCTTTGTGAAACGGCTGCTATCATAAGATTAAAATGAGTATTCAACTTTTGGGTAAACCGAATCTGAGGATTTCTGTTGTACGGCATATAAGGTGCACCTCCACTGAAATTTACTACTCCTGGAAACATTTCTGGAATTGTTAGCGGATGCCAAAATTGTCCTATTCCCAACTGGCTTTTTTTCCAGTCCAATGTAATATAGGCATGTCTCAAACGAAATTCATTGATTCCTCCTTCGGCATTACCAAAAAAATCACCTTCAAGAAATCCTACAGTTTTTGCCCCTAAAACATCAGGTGCGTTTACTTTGACTCCCGCTCTGGATAATACATTCAGCATTTGAAACTTGGAAGCGGAATTTCTGTCTTTCCCATTGGCATCAAAGTCAACATCTTTTCCCCAAAGTACCACTGCCGCTTCTCTTACATCAACAGTCTGACGGGAATCAAACACCGCATCATGCCGAATAAAACCAGAAAACTTAACCTCAAAAAGCGGTTCTTTTTTCTCTGGTTTAATAGCGACAACGCTATCCTTTTTTTTAATAGTTTCCTGCGCATTAAGTAGCACTGCCGTAAGTAACAAACCAGTTACTGCAACTATTTTTTTTAACTTCATTTCGTTATTTTTTGTGTTCTATAAATCCTTAACTATTTAGGATTTATCTTGATTTTAATTGTCTATTCTTCGGTAACAATAGTATTTAGTGCAGCCATTTCCTGTTGCTTTACCTGTGCTTTTTTCTCTTGACTGTGCTTTACATTAATAAAACAAACTGCCAAAGCACCTATAGCTCCCGGAATAGCAAATGCCACAAAATTGAATTGGAATGGCAATTCTAAACCCATTAATGCCCCACCTAAAATAGGCCCAAGTATAGCACCCAATCTACCTATTCCAGATGCCCAGCCAATCCCGGATGATCTAATGTTTATAGGATAAAACTGTGCGACATACGTGTAACACAATATTTGTGTACCAATAGTGGTTGCTCCTGCAATAGCGATTAAAATATACAATACCATCGTTGAACTTTTGAAACCAAGTAAACTCAAAGAAATAGCAGCCACAGCAAAAAATGAAATCAGCACAGTTTTTAAATTAAATCTGTCGCCAAGCCAGCCTCCACCAATAGCTCCTGCCATTGCACCAATATTTAAGACCAATAAAAAAGTAAGGCTGGAACCTAATTCGTAACCTGCTTTAGTCATTAATTTAGGTAGCCAAGAATTTAATCCATAAACCATCAAAAGACAGGTAAAAAAAGCAACCCAGAACATAATTGTACTAACCGTTCTGTTATGTTTAAATAGTTGATTGACACTTGCCCCTGCAGCTTTCGCTTCTCCAGAATCTAAAACATCGCCTTGTTTAGGAACGTAAGTTGGCTCAATGAGGGAAAGTATTTTTTTAGCCTCATCAGTTCTATTTTGTTTCGCTAAAAACCCAACAGAATCCGGTAAAAATTTGATAATCAAAGGCAATAGAAGTATGGGCACTAAGCCAACATAAAATACGGATTGCCATCCAAAATTTGGAATCAAAAATATTCCCAATCCGGCAGAAAGCATCCCTCCTACAGAATAGCCGCTAAACATCAATGTTACTAAAGTACTTCTGACTTTTTTTGGAGCATATTCAGTCATTAAAGCCACTGCATTTGGCATTACCCCACCAATTCCAAGTCCTGCAAGGAAACGCAAAATTCCAAATTGTAAAGGTGTTTGAGCAAATCCATTGATAAAAGTGAATCCGCTGAATAAGAAAATACAAATAATGATTGCTTTTTTTCGTCCAATACGATCGGAAAGTGTTCCAAATATCAGTGCTCCAAACATCATCCCAAAGAGTGCATAACTCCCCAATGTGCCAGCTTCTAATGGAGTTAAATGCCATTTATCCATCAACAAAGGCAAAACTACCCCATAAATAACCAAGTCGTAACCATCAAAAATGATGATTAGTGCACACCAGAATATCACCGTCCAATGAAATCGGTTCAGCTTTGCGTTGTCTATCAAATTATGAATATCTATTTTTCGCATAATTTTTTGTTTTTTTAGTTAAAAATATAATGGTTATTGGTTAATAGGTATTACAGGCTGTTATATGGTTGAGCCCGTTTTTAACAAATTTTTCCATATAAAAATTTGTATGTTTAATAGGATTATACCAAGGTTTATTTTGGTTCATTCCTTATATATGATGCATCATTTACAGATACTGTTTCTCATTTTAAGCACAATCTAATTGGTATTCATCAAGAATTTAGTAGTTAAACAGCATACTTATTCCGTAATACATTTACTCTATAATTAGCACATTACCAATAAAAACAAATTTAAATTACACAAAACATAATTATTAACTGTTTTAAATATCGATATGCAAATATTGAAATTATTCAAGGTGAAAAATTGTTCTTTTAAATCAAAAACAGGACAAATCAAATGTTTAAAAGAAATTGAAGATGTAAAAAGAGTATTTAAATCCTTTTTTTACGAATAACGAAAAGGTAGCATGCAAAAAACAGGAATTTGTAAATCAGACTTGTGCGTATAGTCCTAAGCTATTTGGTATTATTGCGACAGCAAAAATGAATACCATTACAAATTGAAAGTAAGAAGAGTTTTTATGTGTTTTTATTTTTTGATTGCTAAATTGAAGTATCTAGTTTCCAACTAAAACACTGCACAGTTACAAACCAAATATTAGCCCAAAATTTCACCAATTAGCACAAATTAATTAGTGAAAATTAGTGAAATTCGCGGCAAAATTTTTTTAGAACTTAAAAAGAAAGGCACTAAAGAGCATCGTTTTTTTAAACCATAATTTGATACAAATAAAAATAAACCATAGTATTTTTGAATTGGATATGGTATAATTTTTTAAAGCTTTAAATATTTAAATATTTAATCAGGATAGTGCCTGAAGATTAAAACCAACTTCAATTTTAGTTCCTTCTCCAATTTTTGATTCAATACTAAATTGACCTTTTAAAGAATTAGCTCTTTCTTTCATATTAGTTAATCCGATACCTTCTTTTTTAATTTTCATATCAAATCCTACTCCATCATCAGTAATAATCAATTGCAAAAGATTTACATGCTTTCTCTCAATTACTACTTCACATTTTTTTGCATTGGCATATTTATCAATATTTAAAATAGCCTCTTGAATGATACGATATAAATTAATCTTATATATATTTTCAACAGTTGCCCATTCAAACATTCCATTATTTATATATTTAAACTGGGTGTTAGTGAACTCTTTTTGATTTTCTATTAAACTTGACAATAATATATTAAAATCATTACCATCAAAAAAAGAGCCTCGACTTAAGTCATGTGCAATCATTCTAATCTCACTCTCAATATTTTGTAACTCACAAATATATACTTTCCTTTTTTCAATAGTTTTCTCGTCTACCAAAGAATTAAAGAAACCTAAATTCATTCGAACACCATAAATTTTATTCATTACACCATCATGCAATTCTTTGGCTATTCTGGCTTTCTCACTATCTTTTGCAAGATCAATTTTTCTATTTTGTTCTGTCAATAGTTGGTATATTTCATCATTAGCGCTTTGTTGTTTCTTAAAAAACTGTAACTCTTTATTTCTATATTTTAAATATCTTGAAACAATAATTAATATCAGTAATAAAACTAGCCCAAACGAAACTATCAAAATATAAAAGTTCTCTTTTGTCAAAACTTTATTTTCATCTTCAATTCTTGAAGTTTCATATTCAATTCTGGCATACTTATTATGAGTGTTTTTTTGAACTCGATTAATACTATCACTTACTTTAATATATTCATTTGCATAAAATAACTTATTTTTTTTATCCAATTCAGATAATAATTTTAACGAAGCTAAAATTTCATTACTGTTCTTAATTTTAACGGCTAATTGATTCGCTTCTTTTAAACTTTGAATTGATTTTACAGTATCTTTCTGAGTTAAAAAATATTCACCTATATGTATTTTTTTATACAAAATATCCGACTCATCCCCTATACTATCGACAATTCTTAAGGATTCAAAAAACATGGAATCAACATTTCTATAATTCCCACTTTTCATCTTAGAATAAGCCAAATTACTTAAAACATTAGCATATAGACCCGGTGATTTCTTTCTTAAATCTTTTGAAAGTACCCTTTGTAGTTTTTCTATGGACTTCGAAAACTCCCCTTTTAAATCGTATAAATTGCATATATTAATAACCGAACTTACGTTGTAAATATTTACTACATCTTTATCTTCTCCCTTAATTTTCATTTTTTCTACACTACGCAACGCTAATTCATGATAACGTAAGGCTTCATCATAATTAACCAATTTCTCTAAACAATTCCCCATTAACGAATTGCAAGAATAAATCAGGCGGTAATTGGCAGATTTTTTTAAATACTGTAATGCTTTAGAAATTTCAACTTCACATTCTACATAATTTCCGTCGTAAAATAAAACATAGGCCTTATTGAATAGCATTCTACCCATATTATCATAATCCTGAATTTTATAATATAATTTTTCTGCTTGTAAATAGTAAAAATAAGCGCTGTCACTTTTTGAGTTTCGATAACAATCGCCTATATAAAAGAGGGCCTTTGGAATTCTGACACTATCGTTAGCCTGTTTTGATAGTTTTAAAGCTCTTAAACTGGAAGATAAAGATTTTTCTAAATTATTGGTATAATAATATTCCGTCGCGACATTTAAATAGGCCTCTCTGACAATGGAATCATTTTCTTTAGATTTTAATAAATCAATTATTGAATCTAAGTATTTCTCTTTTTTATTTTTTCCTAAACCCTCTAAATTACTGTTGTTAAATAAAGTAGTGTTGTTTTTTACAGGGGCATCCGAATCATTCTTTTGGCATGAAAAAAAAAAGGATAGCAGGAGTAAACAGATTATTTTAGTAGGGGTACTCAAAATGCATTATTATTTTATAATTTCAAATGTAGTATTTTGAAATAAGAATACCATACGATTTACAAATAAATCATATGGTACTCTTGTTTCAATTAAGTAGGACTTAATACTATCTTGGTGGTATGATAATGCTTGGATCACCATCTGCTTCACTTACCCTTGTAGTAGTAATTTTCGTGCCTGATTTCACTGTAGTGGAATCATTAGTTTTTGCATTCAAAACTGTCTGTGGTGTGATTTCAAAACTCTTATTTTTAACTTCTTGAACGTCATAATTCTCATCATCACTGGAACAGGAATAAGTTAATAAAGAAATGGAAACAAGTCCCGCAATGTATAATTTGTTTTTCATAAAAATGTAGGTTAAGTTAAATATGATTTAATACAAAAAAACAACTTTGCTTCGTTTAAATATTACGGTTATACCGTAATATTTAATTATTTTTGTGCGAAATTAAATAAATATGAATCCGCCCCTTAATATTTTGATAGTTGATGATCACCCTATGACAGTTGATAGCTATAGTAACCTATTATCTGATAACCAATTTCAAGAAAACATACCCAATTTTATAAAAAGTTATAATTGTCAAGATGCCTACAACCAAATATTTTTTCATCTAAAGCAAAATACAAATATTGATTTGGCATTATTAGATATTAGCCTTCCTCCTTGTAAAGAGCTTAATATTGAAAATGGCGTTAATCTGGCTTCACTACTAAGAAAAAATTTTAAAAATTGTAAAATTATCCTTCTTACCATGCACAGTGAACCCCTTACTGTAGATAAAACTATTAAAGAGATAGACCCGGAAGGTTTTGTTTCTAAAAGTGATATTAACTTTGAATTATTTCCAATTATTTGTAAAAAAATTATGGTTGGGGAAATATTTCGAAGTCCCACGATACTGGAATCTCAGAGAGAATTATTTAAAAAAAATATAAATTGGGATAAACATGACAGTCAGATTCTCATCTTAATTTCACAAGGAGTTAAAACGGTTAATCTTCCTGATTATATTCCTCTTTCTATGAGTGCTATAGAAAAAAGAAAAGCAAATATAAAAGAACAGTTATTAATGGGAAAAGGCAGTGACAGGGATTTAATAGATAAAGCTAAAAAATTAGGCTTGTTATAAATTTATCGTAAGCATCCATACAATCCTTATTCAACAACAATTCTGATATTTTGCGGTTTTAATATTAAAGGAATATGACTCGTCTCAAGATTAGTTTTACTTTTTTTTGCAAAGTGTAATTCCATCCATAATTCTTCGAAACCTCTGTTATAGAGTGTTTTTTTTGTTAATGTGCCGAAAGAATGGTTGAAAAGAATGGCTAAATAACTTAAGCCGATAATAATTATTTCCACAGTTTTTTGGAAACCTTGAAAAAATTAACCTGAGTTCGATTAATCACTTTCGAACTCAGGTTATTTAATTTTATTTCACTTTATTTTGATTCGAATTGGGTTTCAATTCATCAGGACTGTCTTTGGTGTACGTCTTAAAAATTTCTTTTGAAGGACTGACAAATAGATCCTGTATTACCCCAAAACTCAAACTATTTTTTGGATTAAATTGATCCGAATTCATGTACTGCTGGAGCGACCAAAACAATTGTTTGGCAGCGGGTTTGTTTTCAACATCCGGTCCCACATCAGCGCTACTCACTATAATTGTTCCTTTTCCCACTTGTGCTTCAAATACTAAAGCCAGCCTGCGATTCATGAACCAAGTATCAATCGGTTGAATCAATGGGCGGAAATCGACTGGAAAATCCTCCATATTCATTACTTGTGAGCGGTTTTGAATGTCCCACCACTGCAAATCACTGTGAAAACTAGTTGGGAAATTTGCAAAAGCCAGACTTTTATCCTGAATCAACATTCCTGTAACATGAGGCGGACGCATTTTGAACCAAGATGTATTCCAAAAAACAGGAAGAAAATGCATTTCCACTTCTTTGCCTTTCACTACTTTTCCCGATGCATTCAAGAATACTTTTCCTCCATTATTCAGCACTTCTTTTGCTTTATCGTCTAACACTGTCGTGTAATAAATAGAAGAAGATATTTCAATTTTTTTATCAGGATATACCCAAAAATCCCAATCGTTGGCAAAGTCAGTTCCATTTACCCTTACTTCAAGATTTAATTTTGAAGCCTCCTTGATTCCATTCAACGGAAAACTAAGGTTTCCAACAAAAATACCATTCCCATTTTCGAAAGTTTTTGCATCGAAACTTCCCGAAGAAAGTGTATTTCCTTTTTCGTTTTGAATAGTCCAACTGACTACAGTACCTTTCAATGGGTTTTTCCCAGAATGGAATAGCGCTATTTCAGCCTTGAAGGTTTCTGCATTGGTATAGACGAACTTTGGAATCTTTGCTAATGGAACTGTTGAATTACAAAATCGGCTATACTCTTTTGCAGTAACATATCCTTTTTCTTGAAAAAAAGCATCCACAACACCTACTAAAGCCGTTCCTTGACCGGGAAAATCCTGTAATCCCAACATTTGAAAACCTCCATAACCTGGCGTTCTCAACATTTTTTCGATTTCGTTTTTATAACACAAAACCTGTAACTTTCCAGAAGCATTCAAAAACTCTTTGCTCTGATTTCCCATATGATGATCTTCCAAATCTTCACGAAACATCTCAAAGTTTTTGGCTCTGTAAACCCCTTTGTATTTTTGAATTTCGTCGAAATTTGGAAAAACACAATACTGGCCAATTTCGTGGGCGACAAAAGGAACTTTAAATGGAGCAATTCCGGAGCTAAAATCAGATTCTGTTTCCGGCATTTTTTCCCATTTCAAACCTCTTACGCCACCACGTGACTGGTATTCTGCATTCGGAACTACAGGCCAGCTTCCTCCTACTGACATACCGGTGTAAACTCTTCGGTTATCTTTTGCTTTCCAAAAATCAACAAATTCATTGAGGTATTTTACCTGATTTCCTGCAGGTTCATTCCCTGCAGACAACATGGTAAAGGAAGCATAATTACCGTACTCCTTTGCCATTCGTGTGGTTTCGTCATATAAAAACTTATCAATTGGCTGACCCAATCCTATTTTGGGGCCGTGGTTAGGCCAACTCGGGCCTTCGGGTTGCAAATAAAGTCCAACTTTATCAGCAGCAATAAAGGCAGCTTCAGGCGGACACCACGAATGAAAACGAACGTGGTTTAAACCATAAGACTTTATTTTTTTAAATATAATTTCCCAAGCTTCAACCGTTGTTGCAGGATAACCCGTTAACGGAAATTCACAATTATGAACCGTTCCTCGAAGAAAAACAGGATTGCCATTTATTAAAAAGCGGTTTTCTTCTATTTTGAATTCACGCATTCCAAACTGAACCTTTTTACTGGCTTTTATGTTTTTCGAAACCAATTTTACTTCCAAGTTATACAAAGCGGGATCAAATTCGTCCCAAGTCAGCATTCCTTTTCCAAAAGGCAGCTCAAGTTCCATTGTATTTTCTCCCAACTTAGACACGGAAAGTTTGCCAACAATCTCTTGGGTTCGGTCTGTAGCTTTAGAATTGAAGCTTTTGGCAGACAAGACAATCTTTCCGCTAAAATTATTTGGAGTACCATTATTGACCTTAATTTTAATGCGGGCTTTTTGGTTTTTTACGTCAGGATAAATCTGGACGTCGTCTATATAAACGGGGGAAACGGATTCCAACTCCATTTTTCCGATGATGCCATTCCAGTTTCCTTGCGTATGATCGGTAACGCTGTGTGAATCGGGACCCACATTTATTTTTTTAATGCTATTGTCAATTCGAATAGAAATACGATGTTTTCCCGGAACGACATACTGACTCAAATCATAGACGTGAGGTGCTACCAGCGAGTTTTGCAAACCCACTTCCTTATCGTTTACCCAAACCCTGGTTTCGATATGGGCTCTTTCTAAATGAAGCAATATTCGTTGGCCTTTCCAATTCGCGGGAATGTTTACTTCTTTTTGGTACCAAGCTGCCCCAACATAATGTTTGGCAGGAGTCAGCCAGAAAGGAATATGTATATTTCCCGGTTGACGGTATTTTTCGAATCGCGGAATAAAATAAAAAGAACTGTCATAAATGCTGCCTGTCCATTTTGTTTTCAAAGTGATTTCATCCCCTTTCAAGAATTCCGCCATAGAGCCAGGCAAATGAATTTTGTCCGAAAGATTCTTGTTGTACCATTTTCCAGTAACACCTTCGTCATTTCGATCCATTTGAAAATGCCAAGTCCCTTCCAAATTAATCACTTGGGCCTGGCTATTAAAACTGCTTAAAGAAAATAAGACTGACAAAAGGAGACAGACGTAATTGTATTTTTTCATTGTGTTTTGTATTATTTTTGGTTCTACCGAAAATATTGTGAACATTCTTTTTTAAACCATTAAGAAAATTTAAGAAGCTTAAGAATACTGCAACTCTTAATTTTCTTAATGACCTTAATTGTTAAATATTTTTCTTTCATACAAATATCTGTAGAACCTTATTTTTTAATGGAAAACAAGTTCATTTTAATATAGAAACGATAGGATTTAACATTTCCATTCGTGCTTTTGTCGGTACGTGGCAGGTATCTGAAACCTTTAATTTTTACAGAATCCTCCATATTTACCACTACCTGATGTGGATGAGGCTTTTTTAATACCGTCCAAGCGGTGGACCAAAAAGTGGATTCCTGTTGGTCGAATATTTTTTCGGCCGAATAGTTTCCTACAGAAACCTCTTCACTATCGGCATAAATTATTTTCCATTTGGAACGGTTAATTGGTAAACCATCAGTGCCAATTAGTTCAAATTCGGCAATACTGCTGCTTTGGTCTTTTGGATTTTGAGAATTTAACGCCTCAAAACAGAAATACTGGCCTTCGAATTCTTTCTTGAAAGTTACTTCTTTCCAGCCTTGTCCCTCGCTTAGCAATCCTTCATCGGAAGGCATTTCAGTTGAAAGATCGAGCGTTTCTCCATTTTTACGGTGCAAAAGCGATTCGTCGATCACTATCTTGTCTAAAACTGGAGTCATGACACCAGTAATTTGTGCTGCTGCAGGAGTTTCTAAATCGAGAATTAGGATCTCGTTTTTTCCTTTTTTTAACCAACATCCCGGCATATAAAGGGTTTGTTGTGGACCAACTTTCCAATAACGACCTAAATTATAGCCATTTACCCAAACCATTCCTTTGCCCCAAGTACTCATATCAATATAAGTATCGCCGGTAGCTTTCAATTCAAAAGAAGCTTTGTGCCAAGCTGGACCGTTTACTTTTTCTTTTTTGAATTTTAAGTTTTTCTGAAAATCGTAATCCACCGGAAAATTGAAAACTTCCCAATTAGTCAGATTAGTGACATTTGAAGCTACCAGCATTTCTACTTTTTCCGTAATCCCTTTTCTGTCAATGATGGTTTTGCCGTAATTTACGCGCCCCATAGCCTCTACCAAAATATCGAGGACATCGCCTTTTTTTACCGAAGGTATTTCGATGGTGTTTTCGTCTTTGCGACGATCCAGGTTTCCGATGAGTTTTCCATTGACATAAATATTTGCCCAATCGCGCAACTCGGTAATTTTTAATTTAAAAGCCGTTTTGCATTCCGGCAATTGGGTGCGATATAAAATGCGTCCCCAGCCTTGGTCAAAGACTTCCATAGATTTTATGGTTTCCGTTTTATTGGCTTTCGGAAGATTTTCGAAAAGTGATGCCGACTCTTTAAAAGTAATTTTAGGAATCGAAATTCCAGGATAATTTGTAGGTGGTTCTGGAATTGTTTCTCCGGGATTCAGGTAATTTTTCATTAAATCGCGAACCGCATAGAATTTGTCCGTAGGCAGTCCTGCCTCATTTATTGGAGCATTGTAATCATACGAAGCGACCATGGAACCAAACGGTGGCGCATTGGCTCCACCCCATTGTCCAAACGAAGTACCGCCGTGAGCCATATACAAACTAAACGAAATTTTACGATCCAACATGTCTTTTAAACTGCCGATAAAACTGCTTATCGAACGGGTTTCGTGAGCACGTCCCCAATAATCGAACCAACCGGTCCAATATTCGCTACACATAAGCGGAGCTTTTGGATAAATTTCTTTATACTTTTCAAATTGTTTATCGATGTTGGAACCTGCTCCAAAATTTAAAGCGGTATAAACCCCATCCACATCATATTTGAAGAAGTTTGAACTCCAATCGCAACGGAACAATTGCACTTTGTCGAAACCTGAAATCCGAATTGCATCACGAATTTTGCCCATATATCTTGTGTCATTCCCGAAAACGCCATATTCATTTTCGACCTGAACCATAATAATGTTTCCTCCATTTTGAATTTGGTACGGCGCCAATTCTTTACCAACCTTCTTTAAATAGTTGATGGAACGTTCCATAAAATGCTGATCGCTTAACGTTCGTACTTGAATATCATTTTTTTTCAACAGCCACCAAGGCAAACCGCCCATATCCCATTCGGCACAAGCATAAGGGCCGGGACGGACAATGCAATACATTCCGTTTTTTTGGATGAGGCGTACAAATTCGGCCACGTCTTTTTGTCCCGTGAAATCAAATTTATCAGGTTGTTGCTCGTGAAAATTCCAAAAAAGATAAATGCAGATGGTATTCATTCCCATCGCTTTACACATTTGAATGCGCTGTTCCCAATATTCACGAGGAATTCTCGGAAAATGTATTTCGCCGGCACGTACCAAAAAGGGTTTTCCATTTAACAAGAAAGTATTTTCTCCAGCAACAAATGTTCCCGTTTGTTTCGAAACTTGTCCATTGGACATCAATGTCATAAAAATGACGATGGCAAGTAGTAGTTTAGATGTTTTCAATAATCTCATTTTTAATTCAATAATTACATTTACTTTATATTCAACCGAAATTAAAGGTTGATTGATTTCCAGAAAACTTTTTTATAAATGGCAGTTTAAAATTTGAAAGAAGCTATTTGTTCTGATTTTTCACCAGCGACACATCATCCACTTGGCTAGATGCATTGGCTGTTCCTTCTGCCAGAAAACCAATCTCCACTTTTCCGGCTTTGACAACTACATTTGTTATACGAATCGTTTGCCAATCGGCATTCTCCTCCGTAATACTGTATTTGAATTGGTTTCCATTACTGATGGCATACATTTCCAAATTAGTAAACCCATTGCTGTTCTTTACTTTAGCAGTCAGTGTGTATAACCCATCTCCCAGTTTAACATAAGCTGAAGAGGCGATGGTTTGCGATATTTTTCGATTGAAATTCACTTTATCACTGATATTCAGACTTTTTTCGCCTATTACAAGTTTTCGGTCATTTTCAGTATTGAAATAGTTTAAGACTGGAGAAGTAGCATTATCTAGTGAAATTTTATTCCCTTGAATAATCGTTGTCGTCCAACCTGTTAATGGCAGTTGTAAAGGTTTTACCGGACTTGGAATATACCTGCGATCCGCTTCAAAGCTGCCATTTTTAACAAAATCATTGGCATTGGCAACTTCCCATAAACCAGTTTTGGCATCTAAATCCCAAGAATGGAGTGAATTAAAATAAGGCGTTTTTCCATCAAATGAAATCGGAAACCATTGGTTGTATCCCAATCCGTTACCTGCAAAATTAGCCCATCTGTCACCACAATAAACTACGGTTTCCTGTTTACTACCTTTGACATTGACAAAAAAACCGGTTTGTGTAACATGCGCAAAATCATCGGAAGCGCCATTTATAATCAACATTTCATTGTTGGGAAGATAGGGTCCCCTAATATCGTCGGCTACCAGATAATAGGCAAAGGAGGCATCCCAGCCGTAGATATTGGAAGCAAACATATAATACTTATTGTTGAACTTGAACATGCAATTTCCTTCACGGCTTTCGCCCTTGAAAATTTGCGTACAGTCCAAGAGGTTGACTTTTCCTTCCTTAACACCAATTTCGGAAACATAAATCTTGTTTCGTCCTTGTCCATACGAATAAATAAGGTATGATTTTCCAGTATCTTCATCGGTAAATACGGTTTGATCGCCGGTATTGCTAGTTCCAATCATGGGTTCCATATTTATTTTTTGATGCCATGTAAATTGGCCCGTCGGCGAATCGGAAACGGTAATCAATACCTGATTGCCGTGCTGAACCAACATCGCGAATTTATTCAATTCTTTTATGTAAGCTACTCCCAAGCGACCTACCCAAGTCTTCCCTGACTTATTGGTTTCGGCTTTGGTCAAAACATCCCCTTCAAACGTCCAGTTAACCAAATCGACAGAACTGTAACAGGTTACAGATTCAAAAGTCGCATTTGGTTGCGTAACAGACGGATTATTTCTATAGCTATCAGCTTCAGCGTAATGAACTCCATACCAATAATATTTTTTTACTCCTGTAACTGGATCAGCAAATTTAAAAACGCCTCCCCCTTGACTGTTAATGGGTTGCCCGTCTTTGGTATTCCAGAATACATCATTTTTGATATTCCGTGTCTGTGCGCTTAGATTGTTCGTTGTACTTATTACTAAGATACAAACCAACAACAGTAGAGCTGAGTTAAATTTTATAATTTTCATTTTACATTTCTTCTGTTATAAAGTAAAAATAGATTATCATGCTACAATTGCTATCCTGTAGCATCCTGTTTGTTTTTTTATTAAACAGGACAGATACGATGGTCTTTTCCAAAACAAGCCTTTTGGCAACTTTGGCAACCTCTTTTAATTTAAGGAACCTCACTTTCTATGACCTGCGCATCAGAAAGCATCCAAATCAATATTGCAACTGGAATTACATCTGTATAAAAACGGGTGGTATAATTATAGAAAACACGGATAAAGCTAGAATTAGTGTAATTCGTGGCAGAAAAACTTGTGCATTTGCCCAGATACAATACCCTTTTTATTAAAAATAGTTGTTATAATACGAACTGCCCCCAAAAAGTTAGACACGATTTGGGGGCAGTTTAAATTTACTGGCTCTTTAGTTGAGCTATTATTTTATTTCCAGCCGCCTCCTAAATCCTTGTAAACATGGACTACAGCATTGAGTTGTTCTTTTTTGGTTTCTATCAATTCGAGTTTAGATTCCAAAGCATCACGTTGTGTCATCAGAACTTCAAAATAATCGACTCTGGCAGACTTAAACAAGTCATTAGAAACAGCTATAGACCTATTCAATGCATTCACTTGTTGCGACTTCAAGTCATAGCTTTTTCCAATATTACTGATCTTAGAAAGCTGGCTGGAAACTTCGAGATACGCATTTAGAGTGGTACGCTCATAGTTATACAAAGCCTGAAGTTGTCGTGCATTGGCAGAACTATACTCGGCTTTGATCGCATTTCTGTTGATAAGTGGCCCAGCAATATCTCCAGCCAGTGAATAAAGCAACGACTCGGGTAACGTAAATAAATATGATGGTTTAAACGCATTTAATCCTATCGCTGCTGAAATATCTAATGAAGGATAAAACTCGGCTCTGGCCACTTTTACATCCAGCTTTGCAGCAGCCAGTTCTAGTTCGGCTTGTTTGATATCTGGACGATTCGACAATAATTGTGAAGGAATTCCGGAATTGACAGCAGAAGGAAGTAAACTTAAAAAATCACTTTTATCCCTCGCTATTTCCTGCGGATAACGCCCCAGCAAAAAGTTAATTTTATTCTCCGTTTCTTTTATATTTTGAAGAATATCAAACTCCATACTTTTAGAAGCCATTACCTCTGCCTGAAACTTTTGAACGGCCAATTCAGTTGCTCTAGCAGCTTCTTTTTGAATTTTTACAATTTCTAAAGCGTTGGATTGCAATGTGATATTCTGTCTTACAATATCCAATTGGCTATCTAAAGCCCGCAATTCATAATAAGAATCGGCAACTTCAGCAATAAGGCTCGTAATCACGAAGTTTTTTCCTTCAACAGTCGATAAATATCTGCTCACAGCTGCTTTCTTAGAATTACGCAGTTTTTTCCAAATATCAACTTCCCAGTGGGCATAGGCTGCCAGTTTATAATCTTGTAATACTTCTGGAACTATAAGACCCGGTGTAATCTCCGCTGATGCATCCCCAGCTCCTTGACTGGTATACTTTCCTACTTTTTCAACTCCTGCACCCGCTCCTATACCGACTGATGGTAAGAGTAATCCTTTTTTTACACGGATATCATTCTTTGCAATCTCAATTTCCTGCAAAGTAATCATCAGTTCCTGATTGTTTTTCAAGGCTGTATCAATCAAACTTATAAGATTGGGATCCTTAAAATAGGTGCGCCAAGGAGTTGTTGAAATATTGGCCGTATCGGTACTCCTATCGAATGATTCGGGAACAGGTTTACTTGCTGCCAACGGCGCAATAGCTGGAGTACAACTTACCACCGCCAGACAAATGCCTAGCGGGATACTATATTTATGTAACTTGATTTTATACATGGTTATTATCAATTTCTTCAGTTAATGGATTATTATTTTGTTTTTTTACCATCTTGATTTTTACTGCAATACTTCCGAATATATAATACAATCCCGGAATAAGCAATACTCCTATAACAGTTCCTAAAAGCATTCCCCCAAGCGCAGCAGAGCCAATGGTTCTATTACCAATTTTACCAGGACCAGAAGCAAATACCAATGGAACTAAGCCCGCAATAAAAGCAAATGAGGTCATCAAAATAGGACGAAATCTTACTTTGGCACCTTCCATGGCGGCTTCTAAAATCGTGGCTCCGGCTTCGTGTTTTTGAACAGCAAACTCGACAATCAAAACCGCATTTTTACCCAGCAAACCAATAAGCATGACAAAAGCAACCTGAGCATAAATGTTGTTTTCTAAACCGCATATTGAAAGCAATAGAAACGATCCAAAAATACCTGCCGGAAGTGATAAAATCACTGCAAAAGGCAACACAAAACTTTCGTATTGAGCGGCTAAAACCAAATAAACAAAGAGTAAACAGATTAAAAAGATATAGATCGCCTGGTTACCACGACCCACTTCATCTTTAGAAATACCTGCCCAATCAATTCCATATCCTCTTGGTAAGGTTTTTTCGGCAACTTCTTGAATGGCTTTGATAGATTCGCCACTACTAAATCCTGGTGCCGATTGACCGCTAATTTCGGAGGCATTGTACATATTATGCCTTGTAATTTCAGACAATCCATATACTTTATCCATTTTCATAAAAGCCGAAAACGGCACCATTTCGTCACGATCGTTTTTGACATACAATTTCATAATATCTTCTGGCATGGCTCTGTATTCTGGCGATGTTTGAACAATTACCTTGTATTGTCGGTCGTATTTGATAAAACTAATTTCATAATTACTACCTACCAATGTGGAAAGTGTATTCATGGCATTATCAATCGAAACTCCTTTTTGCTGGGCAATATCGTTGTCGATTTTCATCATATACTGCGGAAAACTGGCACTATAAAAACTAAATACCGATGATAATTCTGGTCGTTTATTCAATTCTTTTACAAAATCGTTATTTACGGTTTCCATTTTTTTATAATCACCAGAACCTGCTTTGTCCAACAAACGCAATTCAAATCCACCTGCTGCACCATAACCGGGTACAGCTGGCGGTTGGAAAAACTCAAGTGTAGCTCCCGTAATATCTTTGGATTTTTCCTCGAGTTCTTTCATAATCTCATTTGCCGAATGCTCCCGATCTTCCCAACTTTTTAGGTTGACCAAACAAGTTCCAGAATTAGAACCTGTTCCTTCAGTTAAGATTTCAAACCCAGCCAAAGCCGATACCGATTGCACTCCTTCGATTTTTTCTGCAATTTTTTGCAATTTTAAAGCCACATCATTGGTTCTTTCTAATGAAGAGCCCGGAGGTGTTTGTATAATGGCATAGAACATTCCTTGGTCTTCGTTTGGAATAAATCCTGTTGGAAGACTGTTGTTTAAGAAAAAGATTCCTGTACAAAAAGTAATGAAGGCAATAAAGGTGATAGACCTTTTGTTGACTATTTTTCCAAGAATTCCTTGATATTTTCCTGTAAGTTGGTTGAATTTATTATTAAAACCATCCAAGAAATTGTTCAAAGGCGTTTTCTTTCTAGGGACACCGTGTGTGTTTTTGAGCATCATTGCACAAAGTGCAGGTGTCAGTGTCAGTGCCACAATACCAGACAAAATAATACCTGTTGCCATTGTGATAGAAAACTGACGGTAAAAAATACCTACTGGTCCGGACATAAAAGCAACAGGAATAAATACCGCTGCCATCAAAAACGTAATGGCTATAATAGCTCCGCTAATTTCGTGCATTGCTTTTTTGGTAGCCTTGAGTGGGCCTATATGATCTTCTTCCATCTTGGCGTGTACTGCCTCGATGACCACAATAGCGTCATCGACAACGACACCAATAGCCAAAACAAGGGCGAATAACGTAACCAAATTGATTGTTATTCCAAAAAATTGCATGAAAGCAAATGTTCCAATAAGCGAAACGGGTACTGCAATGGCAGGAATAAGTGTAGAACGCCAGTCTCCTAAAAATAAAAAAACTACCAATCCTACCAGAATAAAGGCTTCGACCAAAGTATGAATTACTTTTTCGATAGAAGCATCTAGAAATTTAGAAGCGTCATAACTTATTTCATAGTCAACACCTTTTGGAAATGATGATTTCTTGATTTCGGCTAATTTTGCTTTTACATCTTTAATAACCTGACTTGCATTACTACCGTAAGATTGTTTTATGGTAATTGCCGCCGATGGACTTCCATTCAGGTTCGAATAAATATCATACATCGAGCTTCCAAATTCTATATTAGCAACATCTTTCAGACGAAGTATTTCTCCGTTTGGATTTGATTTTAGAATAATGTTCCCGTATTGTTCCTGAGTAGTAAAACGTCCTGAATATTTCAACACATATTCAAAGGCTTGTGAGCGTTTTCCAGAACTTTCTCCCGTTTTTCCTGGCGATGCTTCCAAACTTTGTTCTTCTAAAGCCTTCATGACCTCATCAGCAGAAATCTTGTAAGCCAGCATTCTGTCTGGTTTCAACCAAACTCGCATCGCATAATCTCTATTTCCTACAATATCTGCATCACCAACACCATCGACTCTTTTAAGTTCCGAAAGAATGTTAATATCTGTAAAGTTGTATAAGAACTTTTGATCCATCTTTGGATCTTTGCTATACAAGTTAACGTACATTAAATTATTCGATTCTTCTCTAGTAATTTTCACCCCCTCTCGAACTACAAGCGGTGGCAGTTTATTTACAACAGATGCAACTCTATTCTGAATGTTTATAGAGGCTTGATTAGGATCTGTTCCTAAATTAAATATTACTTGTATGGATGCCTCTCCGTCATTCCCGGCATCCGATGCAATATATTTCATTCCAGGAACACCATTAATAGCTCGCTCTAAAGGAATCACAACAGATTTAATCAATAACTCATTATTTGCTCCAGGATATTCTGCTGTTACATTTACTTTTGGGGGCGAAATAGAAGGCAATTGCGTAACAGGCAAATGGGTCATTGCCAAAATACCTAGCAAGACAATCATCAGCGATATTACTATCGACAGTACGGGTCTTTCTATAAATTTATTAAACATTTTTTATGATTTAAGATTACGTCTATTCTGCTTTTAATTTCAAATGATTCAGCACTTCTTCTGGTTTCTCAAAATCGTATTTGATTTTGTCATCATCCTTCACTTTCTGAACGCCTTCAAGTAGTATCTTATCCGTTGCTGCAAGACCACTTTTCACTACATATAAATCGGGCATTTCGCCAGTAATGGTAATTTCTCTTGATCTCACAACATTATTTTTATCCACCACAAAAACGTATTTTTTATCTTGAATTTCGTAAGTTATTTTTTGAGGAATTACCAAAGCATTCTTAACAGGAACGGTCATTAAAACTTTACCGGTTTCTCCGTTTTTCAATAATTTATCAGGATTTGGGAAGCTGGATCTAAAAGCAACATTACCAGTTTCGCTATCGAACTCGCTTTCTATAAGTTCAACTTTTCCTTTATATTTCAAAAGTTTTCCGTTTGCCAAAAGCAAGCTTACATGACTATCGCCACGACCTCCTATATTGGATTGATATTCTAAATATTCCGGTTCAGAAACGTTGAAATAAGCAAACATCTTGCTATTATCAGAAAGACTAGTCAATAATTCTCCTTCTTCAACTAAACTTCCAATTTTTTTTGGGAGTCTATCGATAATTCCCGCAAATGGTGCCCTGATTTCGGTAAATGATAAATGGAGCTTTGCCATGGCTACTTCGGCTCTCACTTGTGTTAGCTTGGCTTGTGCGATGGCTTGTTCATTTTTGGAAATTACATTTTTGTCGGCAAGTGTTTTGGCATTTAAAAGTTCTATTTCAGCACTTTTTGCTTCTGCTTGTGCTTTTAGCAATTCGGCCTCATACATTTTGGGCATAATTCGGAACAATAACTGACCCGCTTTTACAGATTGTCCTTCGTCAACATAAATGTTTTGCAGGAATCCTTTTTCTTGTGTTCGGATTTCGATATTTCGCACTGATTTTATCTGAGAAACATATTCTTTGGTAAACGAAGTGTCGATTACAGCAGGATTGGTTACCGTAAATTTAATTGTTTCTTCTTTTTCTTCTTTTTTAGTTGTACAGCTTATTAAGCACAACAGGGCTATAAAGCCTGTAAAAACGGCATTTTTATTCATGGTATAAAATGAAATTGGCGCTATTTAACGCAGTGAATTCGGAAATTTATTGGATGGAAAAAGGCATAGATTGTCAGGGCGAAACCTAAACAGTCATGCAAAAGAGAGTTAGGTTACTATACATCCAGATCAGGTATTAAGAAACACACCTTTGGTAACCGATGAATAGTCTATCAAATTCTTAAAACTCTATTAGTGATATAAATAGTAGATGAATTGCCGCAAAAAGGCATGAAGATTTTAAAACGCTTGTAGTAATAATTTGAAATAGACAATTGAGAAACTGGTAAATACCAGTTATCAAGCAAACTATCTTTCCCAGCAAAAAATTTATTCGAAACTCCTTCTTTAAGATCATCACCGCTGGAGTATTCCTCATCTAAATCTAAGTCGGTATACTCAATTACGATGCTACCTTGATTTTCATTTTTAATTTTTACTTGCTGGCTTCTTGCAAGATTTAAAGTTGACGAGTAGCTAATGTGGTCATGATTTATATCTGCATGAAGATAACTCCCTCCGCCTAGCAGATGGATACACAGATATACAAAAAATACAGCTAGTCTCATTTGGGAGCCAAAAGTAATCAAAGAATTGAAAGCAAGGGAAGAATTTGTGTTGGATTTAACAAGTAAAAGCAACGAAAACGTTTTCATTAATTAATCTGAAATAAATTTTTATGAAATAAATAATTGGGCACAAAACAGTTAGTAAAATTTGAACTTATTTAACGCAGACACGCTTTCTCAAATCTTCCATTGGTGCTATCTCTTAAAAAAATCCTAAATAAATTTATTTAAATAGATATATCGGGAAAAGTCGATATATTTGCAGCATGGATCACATAGAACTATTTAAAGCATTATCAAACAAGTCCAGATTACAAATGCTGGAATGGCTAAAAGAACCTGAAATAAATTTTCCTGAACAACTGGCTGCAGGTTTTGAGCATGGTGTATGTGTAGGACAAATTCAGTCCAAAGCAGGACTAACCCAATCAACGGTTTCAGAATATTTAGCAATACTACAACGGGCCGGGTTCATTGAATCTACTCGTGTTGGGCAATGGACCTATTACAAGCGCAACGAGAAAGCATTCACAGCACTCAGCAAAATAATCGAATCTAATCTATAAATAATTATGAATACAAATAGTTTGTTTACGTCTTTCAATTTGAAGACGTTAAATCTTAAAAATAGAATTGTAATGGCGCCTATGACGCGCTCTTTTTCTCCAAATGGAATACCTACTGATGAAGTAGCAGCTTATTACCAAAAAAGAGCTGAAGGCGAAGTAGGTTTGATATTATCTGAAGGAACTGTTATTGACAGACCTTCTTCATCAAACGATGCTAATGTCCCTCATTTTTATGGTGATAAATCCTTGACAGGATGGAAACAAGTAATTGACAGCGTGCATTCAGCAGGTGGACAGATGGGACCGCAGATATGGCATATGGGAATTATGGACAACCACCATTCCGGTTGGGTTCCTCCAGTCCCTTTTGAAGGGCCATCAGGATTAAACAGACCCGGGTTTAGCAATGGGACTGCAATGTCAACAAATGATATCGAAAATACCATTTTAGCTTTTGGAAAAGCTGCCGCTGATGCCAAAAGATTAGGTTTTGACTGTATCGAAATACATGGTGCCCATGATTATTTAATCGATCAGTTTTTCTGGGATGCAACAAATCAACGTACCGATAACTACGGTGGTAAAACTTTAGCAGAACGTACTCGTTTTGCCGTAGAAGTAATTAAAGAAATTAGGAAACAAGTAGGCGAAGATTTTGCAGTGATTATGAGACTTTCACAGTTCAAACCATCGGATTACACTTTTAAACTGGCAAAAACACCTCAAGAAATGGAAGCTTGGCTTAGTCCGCTGATTGATGCTGGTGTCGATATTCTACATTGTTCACAACGTCGTTTTTGGGAACCTGAATTTGAAGACAATGATCTTAACTTTGCAGGATGGGCTAAGAAACTAACTGGCAAACCAACTATTACAGTAGGTTCTGTAGGGCTTTCTGGAGATTTCTTCGGCGCTTTTGCAGGAGAAAGTTCACAGCCTACTTCATTAGATGAATTAACAAGACGTTTTGACAGAGGCGATTTTGATCTCATAGCTGTTGGAAGACCTCTTTTATCAGATCCGAATTGGGTTGCCAAAATAAAAGCGGGAGAAAATGATCAACTTAAAGGCTTTAGCAAAGAAGCCTTGGCTGAATTAGTCTTGGAATAAAACTTAAGAACACAAATCATAAAGACTAAAATATTTTATAAATAGTCAAACCAAAAAAGAGAGAAATTCCTAGAATTTCTCTCTTTTTCTTATAAAATTATTTAGTCTTCAATCTATCGATTAATTCTCTGCGATATGTAATTCCAATGGGTAATTTCTCTTTTTTTATAATGACAAAATCTTTTTCGGTGGCATCAATTTTGTCCAAAGCAACTATATAGGATTTATGAATGCGTATGAAGTTTTTTTCGGGTAGGCATTTCTCAAACTCACTTGTGGTTATCGAAGCCAAATAAGTTCTTTTAATGGTATGCAATTTCACATAATTACCAAAACTTTGTGCAAACAAAAGCTGGTCTAATTCGATTTCAATAAAATAACCATCCACTTTTACGCTTACCGAATTGATTGTAACTTCTTCTGTCTTTATAGTATTTTCAGTTGAAAAAAACCGATCAATGGCCTTTAAAAAACGAGGAAAATAAATGGGTTTTAGTAAATAATCAATAACGCCAAAATCATAACTTTCGAGAGCAAATTCAGAATAAGCTGTTGTTAAAATAGTTTTAGGATGTGTTGGAATGATTTTCAGCAATTCTAACCCTGTAATTTCTGGCATATTGATATCCAAAAACATCAAATCTACTTTATTTTCTCGAAGATAATCCATGGTCTCAATACCATTATACCCCTGAAAAACCAATTCTAACTGCGGATTTTGTTTAATATAATTCGCCAGAACGTAATGTGCTGCAGGCTCATCATCAACAATAATACACTTTTTTGGTTCTTTCATTATACAAACTTTTTAAGTTGCAATTTCAAATCAACAATATACGTATTTTTATCGTCTTGAATGTCTAATTTATAGTCCTCCCCGTAAATTAGCTTCAACCGTTCCATGGTGTTTTTTAAACCAATTTTAGTAGAAACTACCCCTGTTTTTTTCTTCGGAATTGAATTGACAACATGCAAATGCAACAAACCGTTTTCAACAGTTATAATGATCCTGACAAAACATTTTTCGATAGCACAAGTTCCGTGTTTGAAAGCATTTTCGACAAAAGCAATCAGTAACATTGGAGATACTTTATACGCATTTTCGTTATCAATTTTACTATCGTAGGTAATGTCGCAGCGATAGGAAACACGCTCTTTTTCAAGTTGCACATAACTGTCTATAAATTCCAGTTCTTCTTCAATAGAGACGCATTGTTTGTTATTACTCTCCAGTTGATACCGCATTAGTTGCGAAACTTTCATAATCAAATCAGGTGTTCTTTCAGGAAATTCTAAGCTGATTCCGTAAAGTGTATTGAAGGTATTGAATAAAAAATGAGGATTCAGTTGTCCTTTTAGCGCATTCAATTGCATTTGATTGAAGAGTAACGTTTCATCAGTTTGCTTTTTATGAATTCGGTAGAATTTAAAAACAATTATCGGACTCAAAATACACACCAATGTACCCAAAACACTTGCCAATTGGTATACATAACTTCTTTGATGGGAGTTTTGATACAAATGGCATTTACTGAACATTTCTAAAGTCGTTATTTCATATAAAACTACCGAAAACACGATAACTGTTAATAGCGTCAGAAATAGATACGTTAATGGTCTTTGTCTCTTAAATAATATTGGCAACAGAAAAAACCGGTTGAATTGAGCATGCATGTACAAAATGAAATAGAGAAAAACACCCATCAAAATGGAAGCTAAAGAACTAAATAGCATCCAATCGTTTTTTAGGGTAAAAAGCGTAAATGAAAAGACAACAACGGCAATTTCTTGCCACCATTTGTTATCCATTATGTTGTCAAATTTTTTATTCATTTTTAATACTTAAACAATATGCAAATTAACTACAATTATTTAATCTTTATTTCCAATAAATGACAAATTCAATTGGTCATTTATAATCGCATTACATCATTTAAGAAGCCATATATCGGTCAAAGTCAAATAATTTTGTTGAGTACTATTTCACAATCCATTTTTATGTATTTCAAAAAAATTACTTTATTATTTTTCTTGATTTTTGCTGCTACTGGTTTTTCACAAACTTTGTCTTTAAAGGAAGCCATAAAAACAGGTTTAGAAAACTATGGTTCAATAAAAGCAAAAAGCAATTACAGCAAGGCTTCCCGAGAAACGCTCAAACAATCCCGTCGCGATTATTTACCAAATCTTAATTTATCTGCACAACAAGATTATGGAACTGTCAACGGACAAAATGGACCACTTTACGGTTTTGGAGGACTTGGAGTTGCTTCTTCCGGACTTCCGCTTCCAGAGCAAAACTGGAATTCTGCTTTTGGCGCGTTGTATTTAGTCAACATGAACTGGGACTTTTTTACTTTCGGAAAAATTCAGGAGAAAGTTAATTTGGCCAAAATCGATGTTCAAAGCCGTGAAAATGATTTGCAACAGGAAAAATTCCAACAGGAAATAAAAATCGCAGCTGCTTATCTTAATTTATTGGCGAGTCAACGATTATTGATTTCGCAGCGAAAGAATTTAGATCGTGCAAACGTTTTCAAAAGAACCGCTACAGCACGTGTTAAAAGCGGACTACTTGCCGGAGTTGATTCTACATTAGCCAGTGCCGAAGTTTCGAAAGCCAAAATGGCGCTAAATCTGGCTAAAAATTTCGTTAAAGAACAAAACAATAAATTAGTGGATTTGATGGGCGTTGCGCCTCAGGATTTTCTAACCGATACGCTTTTTGTAAATCAAATTCCGAAAGCAATTGTTGTAGCTAATAAAGCTTCTGACAGCTTACATCCGTTGCTTCAATTTTACAAAACGAAGATTGATTACAGCAATCAACAAGTCAAATTATACAAACGTTTTTATTATCCAACGATGAGCGCTTTTGGCGTTTTGCAAACACGGGCTTCCGGATTTGATTCGTCGTATGCTATAGACCAAACCGCTTTCAATAGAAATTATTGGGAGGGTGTACATCCAGATCGCAGCAATTATCTGATTGGAGTTGGAATTACCTGGAATTTGACTACTCCGTTCCGAATGAGCAAACAAGTGAGTGCTCAGAAATTTGTTTCACAAGCCCTGCAAGAAGAGTACAATCAGGCTGACCGAGAATTGAAATCGCAATTGAATTTTGCTGAGGACAAAATCAAAATCACACTAGAAAATTATGCTGAAGCGCCTGTTCAAGTAAATGCGGCAGCCCAAGCTTATGTACAAAAATCGACTTTATACAAAAACGGATTGACCACTTTAACCGATTTAACACAAACCTTGTTTATTTTAAATCGTGCCGAAATTGATCGTGATATTGTCAACAATAATGTATGGCAATCCTTTTTGCTTAAAGTAGCAGCAATAGGCAATTTTGACTTATTTATAAATGAATTTTAATTAAACCCATATGAATTTAATACGTTTTGCACTCCGCAAACCCATCTCCATATTGGTATTGGTTGCTGGTTTATTTTTCTTCGGAATTAGTGCCATCAAAGATATTAAGGTAGATATTCTCCCTAAAATGAATTTGCCTGTAATTTACATTGCACATCCTTTTGGCGGATACACTCCGGACCAAATGGAGGCTTATTTTGCCAAAAATTATGTCAACATCCTTCCTTTTGCCAATGGTGTAAAATCAGTGGAAACCAAAAATATCCAAGGGTTGATGATTATGAAATTGACCTATTATGAAAACACCAATATGGCGCAAGCAGCTGCCGAATTGAGTGCGCTTTCCAATAGGATCCAAGCGGCATTTCCTCCGGGTACGCAACCGCCTTTCATAATTCGTTTTGATGCTTCGTCATTACCAATCGGGCAGTTGGTTTTGAGCAGTAAAATTAGGTCTAACAACGAATTACAAGATTTGGCAAACGTGTATGTTCGGGCTTCTTTTACTTCGATTCCAGGTTTATTATCGCCGGCTCCCTTTGGCGGAAGCCCAAGAACCATTGAGGTTAACGTAGATCCTGATTTATTGCGTTCCCATAACATGACACCCGACCAAATTGTAGAAGCGATACGCCTCAACAATCAAACGGCTCCTTCCGGAAACGTGAGAATTGGCGATAAAAACTACATTACGCCAACTAATAATACGATTAAAGAACTTAAAGATTTTGAGAAAATTCCGTTGTTTAAAGGAAGCATTCAAAACTTGACTCTGGGTGATGTCGCGACCGTAAAAGATGGTGCCGATATTACCGCTGGTTATGCTTTGGTAAACGGAAAACGTTCGGTTTATATTAGTATTGCCAAAGCAGGAGATGCTTCGACTTGGGATGTGGTTCAGAAATTAAAGTCGGAACTGCCCAAAATTCAAAGTACACTTCCGGAAGATGTAAAATTATCATACGAATTTGACCAATCGGTTTATGTAATCAATTCGGTTAAAAGTTTGGTTACGGAAGGAATTATCGGAGCGGTGCTAACGGGATTAATGGTTTTATTATTCCTTGGAGACAGACGTGCGGCGTTAATCGTAATCTTGACCATTCCGATTTCGATTATTTCTGGCGTTTTATTTTTAAAATTATTCGGACAAACCATCAACTTAATGTCCTTAAGCGGACTGGCATTGGCTATCGGAATTTTAGTGGATGAAAGTACCGTAACCATTGAAAATATTCATCAACATCTCGACATGGGAAAACCCAAGGCACTGGCTATTTGGGATGCCTGTCAGGAAATTGCTTTACCCAAATTATTGATCCTGCTTTGTATCCTTGCCGTTTTTGCACCCGCTTTTACCATGGTTGGAATTCCTGGAGCTTTGTTTTTACCTTTGGCGTTAGCGATTGGATTTTCAATGGTGATTTCATTTTTACTTTCCCAAACTTTTGTGCCCGTTATGGCCAATTGGTTGATGAAAGAACATCCAAAAACGGAACATAAACCGAACATTACAGATGATGAAGCCGAGTTTAATGCTAGCGGATTAACTCCTGAATCTGAAAAAGATTTGATCGGTCAGAAAAAAGTAATGATTGAAAGAGATGATTTTAGTGGAGATGGAAAAATAAGTGTTTTTGAAAGATTCAGAATCCGATTTATGAAAACCTTAGACCGTCTTTTTCCCTACAAAAAAGCCGCTACTTTGGGGTATCTTATCGGAATTACAGTGCTTGCTATAATGTTCCTTACTTTTATTGGAAAAGATGTTTTCCCTAAAGTAAATTCGAGTCAGTTTCAGCTTAGAATGCGGGCTCCAGATGGAACACGCTTAGAACGTACCGAAGAAAAAGCGATTTTAGTACTGAAAGAATTAAACAAAATGGTAGGCAAAAAACATATCGGAATTTCATCAGTATATGTGGGACAACACCCTTCCTTATTCTCCATTAATCCAATCTATTTATTCATGGCGGGTTCGCATGAAGCCGTTTTTCAAGTAAGTTTGAAAGATTATGAAACCGATATGGATGATTTTAAAGATGATCTTAGAGCTCGAATTAAAAAAATTCTTCCGGATGTAAAAGTCACTTTTGAACCTATTGAACTTACGGATAAAGTATTGAGTCAAGGTTCCCCTACTCCTATTGAAGTTAGAGTTGCCGGAAAAGACAAAAAACGAAATGAAGCTTACGCTAATAAAATCGTCGAAAAACTTCAGAAAACATCTTATTTCAGAGATGTACAAATTGGGCAACCAATTCATTATCCTGCGATGAATATCGACATTGACCGAACTCGCGCTGCCGAATTGGGAGTGGATATGAATGATATTTCGCGTTCGTTAATTGCTTCCACTTCGTCTTCCAGATATACGGAGAAAAATACTTGGATCGATGAAAAAACAGGTTTATCGGTTGCGGTACAGGTACAAGTTCCTTTGAATAAAATGAAAAGCAAAACCGATATGGGAGAAATTCCTGTATTAAAAAATTCGTTGCGTCCTGTTTTAAGTGATATCGCCAAAATTACACCTGGGTTTGTAAGTGGTGAAAATGACAATTTAGGAGCTATGCCATACATTACAGTTACCGCTAACATCCACCAAACCGATTTAGGCACGGCTACAACAGATGTTGCTAAAACGATAGATTCATTGGGCGAATTGCCTCGTGGTTTATTCATCGAACCTATTGGTTTGAGTAAAGTATTGAGCGAAACATTAAGCAGTTTACAAGTCGGATTGTTAGTTGCCATCTTTGTAATCTTCTTAATGTTGGCTGCTAATTTTCAGTCGTTCAAAGTTTCTTTAGTAATTTTAACCACCGTTCCAGCGGTAGTTTTAGGTTCGTTATTAATGTTAACCATCACGGGTTCAACCTTAAACTTACAATCGTATATGGGAATTATCATGTCCGTGGGTGTTTCGATTGCCAATGCTGTTTTATTGGTTACCAATGCCGAGCAATTGCGAAAAATAAATGGGAATGCATTAGAATCGGCACGAGAAGCAGCAGCATTGCGTCTGCGCCCCATTATTATGACCAGTGTGGCTATGATTGCGGGAATGTTACCCATGGCGATTGGTCATGGCGAAGGAGGCGACCAAGTTTCTCCATTGGGAAGAGCGGTTATTGGCGGATTATTATTTTCGACCTTTGCCGTATTGCTCGTATTGCCTTTAATTTTTGCTTGGGCACAAGAAAAAACAAGTACACAATCTATTTCTTTAGACCCTGAAGACGAAGAAAGCATCCATTATATCTCATCATTAAAATCATAAAATGAAATCGCCATTAAAAACAAATTTGTTACAAACAAAAACCAATAAATAAAAGGCGATAACATAAATGACCTCTAATAAATAATTTTTACATTTATGAAAACTAAAATACTACAGTCGACCGCGCTATTTTTTGTAGCACTATTTTTTCTAAGCAGTTGCAATTCGAATAAAAAAGAAGCACCTGTTGCTGAAATAGAACCTAAAATGGAAACTTTTTCTTTGGCAAAAGCAAAACTGACCACCGACCTGCGTTTACCCGCCGAATTATCCGGTTTTAGTCAAGTGGATTTATTTGCTAAAGTAAACAGTTATGTAAAAACACTTAAAGTAGATATTGGTTCTGAGGTAAAAAAAGGACAACTCCTTATTGAACTCGAGGCACCAGAAATTAGTTCACAGTTGGCTGCAGCGGAGTCTCGCCTGCATTCACAGGAAGCCCTTTATACCGCCAGTAACAGTACGTACCAACGATTGCTTGAAACCAGTAAAGTAGAGGGAACGATTTCTAAAAATGATTTAGAATTGGCTTTTTCCAAAAAAAGTTCCGATTTTGCCCAATTAGCAGCGGCTCGTGCCGGACACAGGGAAGTCAAGATAATGCAAAATTATTTACAAATAAGAGCTCCATTTAATGGTAAAGTAACAGCACGTAACGTCAATACTGGCGCCTATGTGGGACAAGGAGCTCAAGTACCGCTACTGACGATACAAGACCAAAAGAAACTTCGTTTATCAGTATCTGTACCTGAAGCGTTTACAGGTTATCTCAAAGTAGGGGAAGTAATTACCTTTAATGTAGTATCTTTGCGAGGAGAAACATTTCAGGCTAAAATCAGCAGAATGTCCGGAGCGCTAGACCTCAAACTCCGTTCTGAACGTGTCGAATTGGATGTGATAAATTCCGACGAAAAATTACTCCCTGGAATGGTAGCTGAAGTACTCCTACCACTTAATAGCAAAAAAGAAACTTTTGTAGTCCCTAAATCGGCAGTTGTGAACAGCGCTGAAGGGATCTATTTGATAAAAGTAATCAACAAAAAAGCGCAACGCATCACCGTAAGCCTTGGACTTGAAGTGGATGACCAAATCGAAGTTTTTAGTGATTCATTACAAGAAAAAGATATTTTGCTTAGCAAATCAAATGAGGAGATTAAAGATGGTGCTGAGATCAATTAGTTCTTATTCTTTCAACAACAAATTAGGTTAATGCTAATTCATAAAGGTCTAATCGGGCAAGGTTTTGGAAACCTTCTAGGTATGGATTTTAAATATAAATACTTAAAAATTTTTAGAAATAACATAATAAAAATCGAACTTCAGTTTATAGCTTTCTTTGATGCAAATTATATCGATAGTTCTGTTTTGCGTGAGTGATGGCAGTGGAGCTCTTTTTTTGAGAGGTTTTTTTACCTATCAAAAAAAAGCGGGAACGTAGAGCACGACCCATAGTTTTCACGAAGGGGCACGTCCAAATAAAAAAATTAAATACAATATCAATTTTAAAATTTAATCGAATGGAAACAATAAATGTAAAAGCTTACGGGACAGTCGCGGTGGATGCCCCTTTAAAACAAATGGATATCGAACGCAGAAACATTACGGCTAAAGATATTGAAATCGAAATTTTGTATTGTGGTGTTTGTCACTCTGATTTACACACGGCTAGAAACGACTGGGGATTTACGACTTATCCTGCGGTTCCCGGCCACGAAATTGTGGGAAAAGTGACTAAAGTAGGAAACGAAGTCACTAAACTGAAAGTGGGCGATTTTGCGGCAGTAGGCTGCATGGTAGATTCTTGCCAAACCTGCGATAATTGCAAACAAGACCTGGAACAATATTGTTCAACAGGATTTACAGGAACCTATAATAGTGCTGATAAGCATTTGGGCGGTATGACTCTTGGAGGCTATTCGGAAAAAATTGTGGTAGACGAAAACTTCGTTTTAAAAGTGCCTGCAAATCTTGATTTGGCTGCTACAGCGCCTTTATTATGTGCCGGAATTACCACTTGGTCACCACTTCGCCATTGGAAAGTGGGAAAAGGGAGTAAAGTTGCCGTTGTAGGTTTGGGCGGATTAGGACATATGGCCATAAAACTGGCCAAAGGTTTGGGCGCAGAAGTAACCCTTTTTTCCCGATCACTTAATAAAGAAAAAGACGCTTTAGAATTGGGTGCAGATGCTGTAATTATCTCGACTGACGAAACTCAAATGAGTGCTGTAAGCGGAAAATTCGATTTAATTATTGACACCGTTCCTTATGTTCATGATGTAAATCCTTATGTAGGGACTTTAAATACTAATGGAACTTTGGTTTTAGTAGGTTATTTGGGCGGTTTGGAACCTATTTTAAATACGGTTCCGATGATAATGGGAAGAAAATCAGTTGCAGGTTCTTTAATTGGCGGAATTGCCGAAACCCAAGAAATGCTTGACTTTTGTGGGGAACACAATATTGTATCCGAAATTGAAATTATTAAAATACAGGATATCAACGAAGCGTATGAGAGAATGCTGAAAAGTGATGTTCGGTACCGTTTTGTCATTGATATGGCGTCGCTTAAAAGCTAAAAAAATATGAACACAACAGATAATAACGAGCAAAATCCAATTTTCACTCCCGGTGATAAAGCAAATCCTGATTATTTTACGGGAAATGCCTGGGTTAAATTATTAGTAAATGAAAATGAGTTTAATAGTATAATTGGCAACGTAACCTTTGAAGCGGGAGCGAGAAACAATTGGCACACCCATCCGGGAGGTCAAATTCTTCTTGTAACCGATGGTGGGGGCTACTATCAGGAAAAAGGCAAGCCGATTCAATTGATTCAAAGAGGCGATGTCATTAAAATACCAGCCGATGTTAAACATTGGCATGGTGCTGCAACTGATAGTGCATTAACTCATATCGCCATTACCGCAGTTACTCCAAAAGGTTCGATTGATTGGCTGGAAAAAGTAACGGATGAAGAATACACTAGTTACAAACTGTAAGAATGACTTTCAAGGAAAGGTGTTCGATTACAGTCCCAGTAACTACATAATTCATTTTCAATTAAAAAAAAAACCCTGTAAATCATATGATTTACAGGGTTTTTAGTTTTTACTAATCCCATTTTTACCTTTAGCGAAATCAAAATTAAATCCAACTTGTGAGATACTAATTATTGCAAACAGATTACCTATTTAATACTGAAATAAGATTTAAACCATTGTGTAAAAAAAATTATAGTAAGTTTGTAAATGAATCCCATTGATTTTTTTAAAAAGTAACAAGAATGAGTTTAAAAGATTTATTAGACAGTAGTAAAGACAAAAGCCTTTCGGGACAAAAGTGGCATATGCTAAGACAAGCAATCGTAAAACGATTATTGTCTGCCGGTAATGCTACAATAGCAGAATTAAGTTCTGAACTACAATCTAGTGTTCCAACGGTAACTAAAGCCGTTAACGAATTATTGCCCGAGGGCTATGTGGTAGATCTTGGGAAAATCACCAATAGTGGCGGAAGACGACCTTCTCTGTATAGTATCAATCCAACTTGCGCTTACTTTTTAGGGGTCGAAGTGAGTATTGCCAGTATGTCCATTGGCTTACAAAACATTAAAAACGAATTTGTCAGTATTGAATTAGGAACTTCCTTTATTTTAGAAAATACACAAGAGTCACTTTTGGAATTTTGTAATCTGATAAATTCATTTATAGAAGACAGTTCTGTCGAAAAAAAGATGATTGTGGGTGTTTGCATCAATTTTTCAGGTCGTATCAATTCGATGGAAGGATTTAGCTATAATTATTTCTTTAGCGAAAACAGACCTTTAACAGAAATTATTTCCGAACAATTGGACATGCCGGTACATTTAGAAAATGATACCAGAGCAATGACATTTGGTGAATATTGTGAAGGTGTTGTTGATGATGAACAGAATATAATATTTCTTAATTACAGTTGGGGTGTAGCTATAGGAATGATCACTGACGGTAAACTATATTATGGAAAATCCGGTTACTCTGGGGAATTTGGTCACAGTACTATCTTTGATAACGGGATTATGTGTCAGTGTGGTAAACTTGGATGTCTGGAGACTGAAATTTCAGGTTGGTCCTTAGTAAACCAATTCAAGGCAGCGCTAAAAGAAGGAAAACAATCAAAAGTAGTTCTTGATGAGAGTTCTCCTGCTTTGCAACACCATACCATTATAGCCGGAGCTTTTAATCTAGAGGATACTTTGTGTGTTGATTTGGTGACAAAGCAGAGTGAAAAAATGGGACGCTATTTATCTATTTTACTCAATATCTTTAATCCTGATTTATTAGTAATTGGTGGTGATTTTGCTCAACTGGGGGATTACACGCTATTACCTATTCAATCTGCATTAAAAAAATATTCATTAGGTTTAGTGAACCGGGATATGAAACTTAAAAAATCGACTTTAGGTCGTCGCGCCGGTGTTATTGGGGCATGTTGTGTTATAAAAGAAAAGATGTTATCCCCATTAATTAATAACTAAAATTACTTCTAAATTTTAGTTATTAAAATAATTTAATAATTACATTGTATTTGTTAAATTATTTTATATATTTACAACGTGATAATAAATAGCACGGAAAAAAATATATTTTAAATTGTTCTTTTACTAAATTTTATACTTTCTCTCCTACAAAAGATTAAGAAAAAGATTATAGTTCAAAAGAAAAACTCCGTCCAAATTACTATTAAAAAAGAGATTTTATCTTTTAAGATTACTAATTGCTACACCTATTTTGACTGTGCTATTTTCTATCGAAATGATTTTTTCTAATGCTAAAGATTGCCCATAAAAACTAAAGTAAGAATTTAAATTCTTAAAATACAACTGACGATTTTAAGATTGCTAACATAAAAGACAACAAAATTGGGAATACCCTTTTTTATAAAATATTCATTTGTTATCCATAAAAAAAGCCAGCATATGCTGTAAACATGCTGGCTGGTTCTTAATAAAAAGAACTGTGATTGGAAAACAAATAAATAAACCAAGAAGGAAGAATTATTATTAACCTAACCATTACAAAAGTATGTATTTATTACCAAAAAGCAAGCCTAAAAATTATTGGCTTACCCCTAACTTTGGGAAAGCTATGAAATTAACATCCTTATTTCTAGTAGCTTTTACCGTACAAGCATCAGCTTCAGTATCTTTAAGAACGGCTGTTTTTTTTGAAAAAAATAATACCGTTACAAAACAGACAACCAAATTAGCCTTAATCCAAAAGAAAATTACAGGAAAGGTAACTAATGAAAAAGGAGAGACGTTACCTGGAGTAAATATTATTGCCAAAGGCACTACTATTTCAACACAAACCGATTTTGATGGAAATTTCACATTTGAAGTACCCGACAATGTTACCACATTGGTTGTTTCTTACATCGGACTTCAGGAACAAGAAGTGACTATTGGAAATGCGCCACTTACTATAGTTCTAAAAGAAGTAGGTCAGCAAATGAATGAAGTTATTGTTGTGGGATATGGTTCTCAAAATAGAAGAACTTTAAGCACCTCAGTTTCTAAATTAGACAAAAAAGTTTTAGAGAATGTTCCTTACTCAAATGTAACACAAGCATTACAGGGAAACGTAACTGGTTTAGTGGTGCGTACCGCATCAGGGCAACCAGGTAAAGCATCTAATATTTTAGTACGTGGAGGTACTTCTATTGATAATCCGGCAGGTGCAACTCCTATGTATATTGTTGACGGAGTTATTCGTACTCAAATTGATGATATCAATTCTGCTGACATTGCCTCATTACAAGTATTAAAAGATGCCGCTGCAACATCAATCTATGGAGCTCGTGCTTCTAATGGTGTAATTATTATTACAACATCGACCGGTAAAGCTGGTAAAACCAAAATCACTTATAATGTTTCTACTCAAAATAGCCAAGTAGGAAAGAAATATGATTTCTTAGACGGAGGTGACTTTATTAGATTGCAACGTTTAGGTTTGTATAATGCTGCCGAAATCGCCGGACTTTCAACAACCACCGGTATTGCAAGACTCGGACAATTAACAGGAGCTACTCCTGCCGGTACCGGAAATAATTTATTGAATAACACCCCATTCGCCACTTTATTGAAATCGAATTTGGACGCACCCACTATTCAAGGTTTACAAGCTAAAGGTTGGCAAGAAATGGCAGATCCTCTTAATGCTAACAATACGATTATGTATAAAAGCACAAACTGGAATGATGTTTTATTTCAAAATGCGATCACACAAAATCACACTTTAGGTTTTAGTGGTGGTGGAGATGCCGGTACTTTTGATTTAAGCTTAGGGTATTTAAAAGGAGATGGTGTAACCATATTCACCGGTTACCAACGTTTTACCAGTAAATTGAATGCTTCTTTGAAAGTAGCCGATAACTTTACAATTAACGGTCGCGTTTTATATTCAAAGTCCAATAATAATCAAGTTGTTGCCAATAGTGTTGTTTTCAACAGATATTTAGGAAACTCCCCTACCACAAAATTGTATTTGGAGGACGGTACTTTAGCTCCTGGTCAAAATAATATCAATGGAAATCCATTATACCAAATGGGTAAAGTGAAAGGAATTAATGAGAATAATAAATTGCAGATGGGTGTTGACGGCGATTTAAAAATCACTAAAGATTTAACTTTTACACCTTCATTGTCATTATACAGTGAAAATGATAATAATAATACTTTTCAACAAGCTTTTTTAAGTGGAAGTAATGGTTTGGTAGATAACACTCGCACCGCTACCCGATTAAGCAATCAAATCGCACAAGTACAATACGAAGGGGTTTTTACTTATGCCAAAGCTTTGGATAATATAGGTGATTTTCAAGCAAAATTGGGTGCTTCTAAATTCGACAGAACCATAAAAGCATTTAATGCATCTGGAAAAGGAAGCCCGTCTGATCTTGCCCAAACTTTGGATTCATCGCCAATACCGGTTTCAGTATATAGCAACAATACCAGATTAGTGCTGAACAGTGTTTTTGGTCGAGTGAATTACGATTACAAAAGCAGGTATTTTGCAACAGCCTCTTTCCGTTATGATGGTTCTTCCAGTTTAGGTCCAGATAATAAATATGGTTTTTTTCCTGGATTATCTGTAGGTTGGAATGCACATGAAGAGAAGTTTTGGAAAGTAATGCCAGAGGTTGTTTCCTCTTTTAAACTTCGTGGAAGTTATGGGGTAAACGGGAATTTAGGTACTTTGGGTGATTTTCAATCGGGTGGATTATATTCAGGTACAACAAACGGATTTGCTAATAGCTACAACGGTCAATCTGCAATTGTAAATTCACAAATTGCTAATCCAGGTTTGAAATGGGAGCAATCACAAACTATAAATGGAGGTTTTGATTTAGGTTTTAATCATGATAAAGTTAGAGTAATTGGAGACTTTTATAATAAATTGACTTCTGATTTATTAACAAATCTAACGCTTCCTTCTAATAGTGGTTTCTCTACCGTGCTAACAAACTTAGGAGGATTAAGAAGCAAAGGTTTTGAATTAGAATTGAATGCCAATGTGTACAATCAAAATGATTTGAAAATTAATGTGGGTGCTAATGTTTCACACAATACTAACGTAATTGAGAAACTTCCTTTCAATGGAAATGCAAACAATAGAATTGGTGGAACTGAAATTTGGGATGCAGCAAGCAGTTCTTATAAATACGTAGGTGGTTTACAGGAAGGTCAAAAAATTGGTGATTTTTATGCTCACAAACAATTATATATCCTTTCTACACAAGCACAAGCTGATGCTTATAACGCAACTACAAAGGACACTTATGTAACTAAAACAGCTGCAGCCGGTGGTAATCCAACTGGTAAGAAATTTGCTGGAGATGCAGTATTTGAAGATACAGACAACAATGGTACAATTGATAGCCGTGACAGAACTTACATGGGTAATATGTTCCCAAAATTTGTGGGTGGTTTTAATTTTAATGCAGACTATAAAGGATTCTCATTAACCGTAAGAACCGATTACTCTTTAGGAGCTACTATTTACAATGAAGCCAGAGCGCGTTTTGTGGGTCAATTTCAAGGAAATTACGGATTATTAGCCGAAAGTTTACAGTCTTGGCAAAAAGAAGGTGACATTACTAATGTACCACGTTACCGTTGGGCTGATCAAACGAACCAAAATAACTTATTCCGTTCTGAAGCAAGTGGTGCAGCATATAATACCAATATGTTCCAAGGAAATAGCCGTTACTACGAAAGTGGAGATTACTTATGTATAAGAGAAATTACATTGAGTTATACCGTTCCAAAATCGATAGTTGAGAAAGCTAGATTAGCATCAGTACGTGTGTATGTAACAGGAAGTAACTTATACTATTTCACTAAATACAGCGGTTTAAGCCCAGAAGTTCAAGGGATTGATGGTGGTTCCAGTTTAGGATTAAATTCAGCTGGATCTACAGGGACTTATCCTGTTCCAAAAAACTTTATCCTTGGTTTAAACATTGGTTTGTAAATTTTAATATTAAATATCATGAAAAAGAAAATTCTTTTATATTCTATACTTTTTACCGGTTTTTCACTACTGAACTCGTGTCAGGATGACTTAAACCTTACATCTGAAAGCGTAATTACTTCTGCTAGTTTTTGGAAAACTGAAGACGATGCAAAAGCAGGTGTAAATGGTATGTACTTCAATTTCAGAACCCAAACCCAACAAAATTACTATTTATTGGGAGGAGCAAGAAGTGCAGAAATCACTAATGGAGTTCAATCTCCGCTAAGCTTGGCTAATTATTATAATAACAACCTGACTGCACAGAATATTGATGTGGATTGGGCTGGTTTGTATACCGTAATTCATCAAGCGAATTTGGTTTTGAAATATGTTCCGACTATTCAATTTAGTCCAACAACTGTAAATGAGCAAAAGAGATATATCGCGCAAGCATATTCTATGCGTGCTTTGGCTTACTTCATCATGGCTCGTTCTTGGGGTGGTGTACCAATAGTCACTACGCCAACGGAAAACACCAATCAATCTGAATATATTGTTCCGCGTAATACGATTGAAGAAACTTTTGCATTCATTAAGTCTGATATCGAATCAGCTATTGCGAATTATCCTGATGCAACAAACAATAAAACGCAATTATCCTTGTCATCGACTTACGCTTTAAAAGCGGATGTTAATTTATGGACCGCGAAACAATTAGGTGGTGGAAGTACTGATCTAAATACGGCTTTGGCTGCGATTAATGCTATTCCTACTGCACCATCTTTATTACCAAATTTCAAAGACGTATTTAGTTACACCAATAAAGGAAATACTGAAGTCCTTTTTGCGGTTAGATATTCTTTGGCGGATGTACCATCTGCGCTATCTGACAATTGGAATTCTTTCATGTTTGTTGGACCAAGTGACTTTGCCCCCCTAACAGCAGCGACAGCAACAGCAACTTTCGGAACTTTGGGAGTTGGTACAGGGAATGCAGGTATTTCAAGAGTACAACCAGATATTACCCATTTCAACTTTAGCAATACAGATACCAGAAAAATAGCTACTTATTTAACTTTATACAATGGAACTACTCCGGTAGTAACAGGTTTAGTAAAATACAATGGAACAGTTGATGGTGCTACCAGAAGATTTGTGAGCGATATCATTATTTACCGTTGGGCTGACATCCTGTTGATGAAAGCAGAAATTAAAAATGCTTTAGGTCAGGATCCATCTTCAGAAATGAATCTGGTAATGCAAAGAGCTGATGCTTCTTCCTCCTTTACAAATGGCTCTCAAACAGCTAATAATGATGTTATTTTAAATGAACGTTTGAAAGAATTAGCTTTTGAAGGGAAAGCATGGTGGGATTTAGTTCGTTTCAACAAAACGAATCTTGTGCCTTCTATGGCCGGTAAAAAGATATTGTTTCCAATATCTCAAAATACCATTAACTTTAATCCTAAAATCACTCAGAATCCATAGTGAAAATTGGATTTAAGAAGTATAGTTTAAATAATAAGCCGGGAATATTTAAGTTCCCGGTCTATTTAAACAACATAAATAAAAGACAATTTAAAAAAATACCTCATGAAAATTGAACATTTACAAGGGCTTATCTCAGCTCCTTTTACCCCCTTTAATAGCAATGGAAAATTAGATGTTAGCCTAATTCCGGCTTACTATACTTTTCTAAAACAAAACGGAATAACTGGTGCTTTTATTAATGGCTCTACTGGAGAAGGTGTTTCTATAACATTAGAAGAGAAAAAAGCGGTTGCTAAAGCTTGGGCAGATTGTTCCAATCACGATGCTGATTTTAAAGTAATGGTATTCTTAGGTGGAACTTGCCTTACCGATTGCATTGATTTGGCCAAACACGCTTATGAAATTGGTTTGTATGCCGTTTCATTGACAGCTCCGTTTTATTTCAAACCTGCTAATGTGGATGTGTTGGCTCAAGCTTGTATAAAAGTAGGCGAAAGTGTTCCTAATATGCCTTTATATTACTACCACATTCCAGTATTAACAGGTGTGAACTTCCCAATGTTTGATTTAGTACAAGCCTTAGACGGAAAGCTTCCTAATTTTGCAGGAGTGAAATATACGCATGAAGATTTTATGGATTACCAAAGTTGTATGAGTTACAAAGACGGTAAATACGACATGCTTTGGGGACGTGACGAGAATATGTTATCAGCATTAGTATTGGGAGCCAAAGGTGCTGTAGGAAGTACTTTCAATTATGCTGCTCCATTGTATTACGATTTGATTTCGGCTTTTAATGCCAATGATTTAGTTACAGCGCGTGCTTTGCAGCAAAAATCAATCAACATGATTCGTTTATTGGGTAAATACGGCGGAATTTCAGTAGGGAAAGCCTATATGAAAATGGTAGGTTTTGATTTAGGTGAATTTAGATTGCCTGTCAAAAACATGAGCGCTGACCAATTTGAATTATTTAAAAAAGATGTGGAAAGTCTAAATTTTGAAGATTTCAAATCAAAATAGCTTTGTTCGTTTTATTTTAAAAGAAATACCATGAATAAACATTTTTATCCTATAATTCTTTCCTTACTTATTATGCCGACAACTGACGCCCTATCTCAAAAAAAAGCTGTAAACCATGTGGAATGGAAAATGGCAGCGCAACTACAAAATACTGATGGAAGTATATCATTAGGTTTTGCGGGTGCTATTAATGGTATCAGTAACGATGTATTGATAGTTACCGGAGGTGCCAATTTCCAAGATAAAATGCCTTGGGAAGGTGGAAAAAAACAGTATTCAAAAGAAATTCATGTATTGCAGAAATGCAACGATACTTATAGCTGGAATAAAAATGTACGCAGCACATTACCCGAAGCAATCGCCTATTGTGGTTCTACCTCAACTGATTTAGGAGTGGTATATGTGGGGGGTGAAAATGAAAATGGACTTTCAAATAAAGCTTTTATTCTACAATGGAATGCTGCTGCAACTGAAGTTGAAGCCACATCCCTACCTGATTTTCCAGTACCTGTTACCAATATAGCGCTAACACATATTGAAAATGTAGTTTATGCCATTGGCGGTGATGAATCGACTAAATCTTCTGATTTATTTTTAAGTCTTGATTTAAATAGTTCTAATCCAGAGTGGAAAACATTACCAAAATTACCCATCGCTTTCGCTAATTCGGTTGCGGTAGTTCAGAAAGACAAGGAAGGAACCACTATTTACGTGATTGGTGGCAGAACCAAAACCCCTTCAGGAATAAGTGATTTGCACAATACCACTTTTGCCTTTAATTTAAAAAAACAAATCTGGGAAAGTCGTGCAAACATATCCGATGGAAAAAACACAACCAACTTTTCCGCAGGTGCAGGTGTTGCTGTAGGCAATCATTCTATCGTAATTGTTGGTGGTGATAATGGTATCGTTTTTCATAAAATCGAAACGTATTTATCCCAAATTGCACAAACCAACTCTCCTGAGGAAAAGGCCAAGCTAATCGCAGAAAAAAATGTATTGAACACGAATCATGACGGTTTTTATAAAGGAATCTTATTATACGATACTGTTACCGATTCCTGGTCTACCATTGGCGAACTGCCCTTTCTTACTCATGTGACGACTACAGCTACGCTATGGAACGATAAAATTGTTTTGTCTAATGGAGAAATAAAACCAGGTATTCGTACTCCTGATGTGATGTTAGGAACTATAAAGTAATTACACTCAAAATAGGTTTTAACCCCCATTTTTTTGCTATCGAAAAATGAAGGTAAAATCACAAATGAAATTTTAAAGCATATCAAAATATGAAAAATACAAAGTATTATCCTTGGGTAGTAGTAGGCTTGTTATGGCTTGTAGCCTTGCTAAACTATATGGACAGACAAATGCTGGCAACGATGCGTCCTTCAATGGAAACAGATATTCCTGAATTAGTCTCTGGTGAGAACTTTGGACGTTTGATGGCGATATTCCTTTGGATTTATGCTTTAATGAGTCCTATATCCGGAATTATAGCAGACAAATTAAACAGAAAATGGCTGATTGTAGGGAGCTTATTTGTTTGGTCAGCAGTAACGTATGCTATGGGATATGCAACAACTTACAATCAGGTGTATTGGCTAAGAGCCCTGATGGGAGTAAGTGAAGCTTTATATATTCCTGCCGGTTTATCACTAATTGCCGATTACCATCAGCAAAAAACAAGATCACTTGCGATTGGTATTCATATGACCGGACTTTATGTGGGTTCCGCATTAGGGGGTTTTGGAGCTACTATTGCCGCTGCCTATTCTTGGCATACTACTTTTCATTATTTTGGAATAGTTGGTGTTTTTTATGCATTCATTTTGGTTTTCTTTTTAAGAGAGCAAAAAGTTGCCGAAGTAAAAATTATAGATTCCGATTTGATGCTAATAAAAGAAAAAAGTTCGCTCTTCAAAGGCATGGCTTTGTTATTCACAAACATCTCGTTCTGGGTTATCTTATTCTATTTTGCCATAATAAGTTTACCGGGCTGGGCTACAAAAAACTGGTTGCCTACCCTGTTTTCAGAAAATTTAGGAATTCCTATGGAAGAAGCAGGTCCGCTAGCCACCATTGCCATCTCCTTTTCATCCTTATTGGGTGTGATTTTTGGTGGTATTCTATCTGATAAATGGGTACAAAAAAATATAAAAGGCAGGGTGTATACCAGTGCGATTGGTCTGAGTTTAACTATTCCTGCTTTATTGTTAATTGGTTTTGGACATTCATTATTCAATGTGGTCGGTGCTGCGCTTTGTTTCGGTATCGGTTACGGAATGTTTGATGCCAATAACATGCCAATTATATGTCAGTTTGTTTCTTCAAAACACCGGGCGACGGCCTATGGTGTCCTAAATATGACTGGAGTTGGTTGTGGTGCATTAGTAACTTCTCTTTTAGGAAAATCCTCGGATAGTGGAACTTTAGGCTCCGGTTTTGCTTTGATGGCGGGAGTTGTTATAATTGCATTAGTAGTCCAAATCAGTTTTTTGCGTCCAAAAGTGAATGATTTTGTCGATGCTTAAAATCCATTAGTATCGTTTACTAAGTTCAAATAATTGTTTTAAGTTGGGTTTGTTTTTTATCTTTTAAGGCGGAGCCTTGTGTTCCGCCTTGGGGATAATTTACGCCTATTTGTAATAATTTCTGAAAAAATAAAAACATGAATACGATAAAAAGGAATCTATTTTTAGTAGTCTTTTTCATTTCAATAGCCTTTCATTTTGAATCAGTTGCGCAAAAATCAACCCTCAAAGTGGCCTGCATTGGAGATTCCGTTACAGCGGGTTATCTCTTATCTGATGCTGCAAATGAATCCTATCCTTCGCAACTTCAAATCTTGATGGGCGGACAATATGAGGTGAAGAATTTCGGACATAGCGGAGCAACACTTTTGAAAAAAGGAAGTACACCCTATTTTAAAACTAAAGAATGTGCCGATGCCATTGCATACAGACCTGATATAGCCATTATTCATTTGGGTTTAAATGATACAGATCCTAGAAATTGGCCTAATTACAATGCTGAATTTGATGCCGATTACACTTGGTTAATAGACATCTTAAAAAAACAAAATCCGGCAGTTAAAATTTACATCTGTCGATTGACGCCCATATTTAATGAGCACCCTCGTTTTAAATCGGGAACCAGAGATTGGTTTTGGCAAATTCAATCTCATATACCCAACATTGCAAAAGCAAATCAAGTGGGTTTAATTGATTTACATGAAAAGTTATACCATCGTCCTGATCTTTTTCCTGATGCTTTACATCCGACGAAAGAAGGAGCAACTATTCTGGCCAAAACCGTTTATGAAAACATAACTCAAGATTTTGGTGGATTAAAATTAGCTGCTGTTTTCACTGACAATATGGTTTTACAACGCAACCAACCTATTCCAGTTTATGGAACGGCTAATGGAGGTGATACTATAGAAGTAACTTTTAAACAACAAAAAAAGAACGTCATTGCGGACAAATATGGAAAATGGAAAATTACTTTTCCCGCTATGACACAAGGCGGACCTTATGAAATGACAATTCAATCTAAAGGAAGAAACCTTGTTTTGAAGAATATTTTGGTTGGAGATGTTTGGTTTTGTTCCGGACAGTCGAATATGGCATTTCAACTTCAAAATTCAGAAAATGGTTCGGCGGAAGTAAAAAAAGCAATTGCTAATACTACTATTCGGTTATTCAATGCCAAAGCAATCCGTGATACTGATGAAACGGCATGGGATTATCTCACTTTGGTTAAAACCAATCAGCTGCAATTCTTTTCCGGAAGTTGGTCGGTATGTGATTCGATAAGTGCCAAAGATTTCTCGGCCATTGCCTATTACTTTGGTAAAAATATCGCCCACGAAGAAAATGTAGCTGTGGGTTTGATACAAGTTGCCGTTGGCGGATCACCGATAGAATCTTGGATTGACAGATACACCTTGGAACATGACGATAAAGTAGTTGATGTATTAACGAACTGGCGTAAATCGGATTTTATCATGCCTTGGGTCAGAGAACGTGCCAATGTAAATTTAAAAAACGCTACAAATGCAAAACAACGCCATCCGTATGATCCTTGCTACAATTTTGAAGCTGGAGTGGAAGCCTTTACAAAATTCCCGATAAAAGGTGTGATTTGGTACCAAGGCGAAAGCAATGCACATAATGTTGAATTGTATGAACACCTCATGCCTACATTAGTAGACAGTTGGCGTAAAGCCTGGGGCTCAAACCTTCCCTTCTATTATGCTCAATTATCAAGTATGGAGCGACCAACTTGGCCCGCATTCAGAGATGCCCAAAATAGATTGCAAAATAAAATACCAAACTGCGGGATGGCCGTCAGTATGGATTATGGAGATGCTCTCAATGTGCATCCCATTAAGAAAAAAGAAGTAGCTGATCGTTTGGCACTTTTGGCCTCTCGCTACACCTATAGAAAAGCTGTAATTGCGAATGGTCCTTCCGCTTTGAAAGCCATACAAAAAGGCGACAACATTCTAGTTTCATTTGCATTTGCAAAACAATTAACTACTTCGGACAAAAAAGAACTAATTGGTTTTGAATTGGTAAATGACAAGGGAATTCACATGCAAAGCAAAGCAGCTATCGTGAAAAATCAAGTATTAATTACGATCCCAAAAGGAGAAAAAATAAGAACCGTTTTATATGCATGGAAACCTTTTACAACTGCCAATTTAGTGAATGAAGCCCGCTTACCCTGTTCGACTTTTAAACTAGAATTGAATCCTGCCGCTGAAAACTAAAAAAGTCAAATCCTTTTATTTACTGACTAAACGAGACAAAAAAATAACATCTAGTACAAAATAAAAAATACTAGTTACAAAACATATATTAAAAAATGAGCTACTCAAAAACAGATCTTCTCAGCTTAAAAGATTTTTATCAGAATCAATTATTAAATGATACCGTGCCATTTTGGTTTCCACGTTCTATTGATACCGAGTTTGGAGGTTATTTATTAATGCGTGATCAAGATGGAAGTTTGATTGATGATGACAAAGCCGTCTGGATACAAGGGCGTTCCGCTTGGTTATTGGCTACACTTTACAATACAGTCGAGCCAAAACAAGAATGGTTAGAAGGTTCTAAGACAGGCATCGATTTTTTAAACAACCACTGCTTTGATACCGATGGACGAATGTTTTTTCACGTAACACGTGACGGACAACCCATACGCAAACGCCGGTATTACTTTTCGGAAACCTTTGCGGTTATAGCAATGTCAGCTTACGCAAAAGCAAGCAGTGATGAAGAAGCCGCTGAAAAAGCACGGTTTTTATTCGGAAAATGTATCGAATATTCAACTTCATCTGGTTTATTAGAACCTAAATTCACCGCTACCAGACCGTCAAAAGGAATTGGAACTCCTATGATTATGATAAACACGGCACAACAGTTACGGGAAAATATTGGAGACCCGCGTTGTGATGAATGGATTGATACATGGATTACTGAAATTGAAACCGATTTTGTAAAAGATGATATCAAATGTGTGATGGAACAAGTAGCGCCAGATGGTTCCATAATCGATCATATTGATGGGCGCACGTTGAATCCCGGTCACGCTATTGAAGGAGCTTGGTTTATTTTACATGAAGCAAAATACCGCAACAATGATCCTCATTTAATTGAATTGGGCTGCAAAATGCTCGATTATATGTGGGAACGCGGATGGGATAATGAACATGGTGGTATTCTATATTACCGTGATGTATACGACAAACCCGTTCAGGAATACTGGCAGGATATGAAGTTTTGGTGGCCTCATAACGAAGTGATTATTGCAACGCTGCTAGCCTACACTATGACAGGCGATGAAAAATATGCAACTTGGCACAAAATGGTACATGATTATGCGTACAGCAAATTCCATGATGCAACAAATGGAGAATGGTTTGGCTATTTACATAAAGACGGAACCATTGCCCAAACGGCAAAAGGAAATATGTTCAAAGGACCTTTTCATTTGCCGAGACAGGAATGGTATTGTTTACAATTACTTAATGAGTATTTAGAAGACAGTTAAATTTGATTTCGGCTATCGCTGTCAGCTCGTTTAACAAAACCGTTCCGGATTACAATCTTATGCTTTACTAACCAATTTTAACCAAATATTAAAAAATATGAAAAATTTATTACTTTCTTTTTGTTTGTTTTTTATGTGTTTATACGCTAATAGCCTAAAAGCACAAAGTGGTAAGGTCTTAAACCTTAATGGAACTAGTACGTATATGACGGTTGCTGATCATGCCGATTTAAACTTTGGCACAAGCCAAAATAAAACAATTACCTGTTGGATAAAAACTACCACTACAACTGGTACCCCACGTATTTTTGCTAAAAGAAATGGTTCATCAGGTAATGGATATGAGTTTTGGACCGGTAATGGTTCAAATGCCGGCAAGTTTGCCATAAATATGCAAGGTACGGGTACACCAAATAACATTAGTACAGCAGGTTATTCTGCAAATTCAATTGCTGATGGGACTTGGCACCATATAGCATTGGTATTAGATGCTTCCAGTAACAGAACAGTATATGGTTATGTAGACGGTGTTTTAGCAAATACAGGAAAAACCTTTACATCCATTACTTCGGATTTCTCCAATGCGTTGAACTTTGTTGTTGGAGCTACATCTGACACAAATAACAGTTACAAATGGGCTGGACAAATTGATGCTATACGAGTTTGGGATAAAGCAATGACTCCAACAGAATTAATGGCAGACATGACTGCAGTAATAAATGGACCAACCACTAACCTACTCGCTGCTTGGAATTTTGAAAACATAAGTGGCAGCACTGTTCCTGATGTTTCCGGTAATAATCATGCAGGAACTCTTTTTGGGTCTCCAACAGTTTCAAATGCTTTTCCGATGATTTTATCTTTGGATGGGGTAAATGATTATATGTCTGTTGCAAATCATGCCGATTTTAATTTGGCAATGGGACAAAGTTTAACCGTTACCTGTAGAATTAAAACAGCCGATTTCTCTAAAAGAATCTTGAGTAAGCGACCAGGCGGTTCGGGTATTGGTTATGAATTTATCAATAATTCATCAGCTAGCGGCGGGCAATTTGGAGTTAATCTAACAACAAGTGGAGGCGCTGCCGGACCACCTTATGGTACATCAAATGTATCTAATAACATCTGGCATCATCTGGCAATGGTTATTGATGTGGGCACTACGAGTTGTAAAATTTATGTGGATGGTGCTTTACAACAAACCAAAACTACCTCAAATATTGGTGGTATAAATACTGTTTCTAATACTGGTAATTTATTGTTTGGAACGCTAAGCAATTTTACATCCTTTATGAATATTCAAATTGACGATATCCGTTTTTGGAGGAAAGCAATGACAGCTGCAGAAGTACTTACAGATAAAACAGCAATTGTAACTGGTATCGAAGCTAATTTATTAGCAGCATGGGATTTTGAAAATGTAAGCGGAGTTACTGTTCCAGATATTTCTGGCCAAAGCCATCCCGGTACGCTAAACGGCGGAGCATCAGTAATCGCTCAAACAAATACCATGCAAATTAATACCGTATCCTTAATTCAAACGGAACTTCCAACGGGTATGGGAGATATTAATCAACGTATTGTTGCTGTAAAAGTCGCTGCCAACGGAACGATCAATCCACTTACTGTAAGCGCACTAAAATTCACTATGAATGGTACGACAAATAGTGCTGATGTTAGCACTATTAAAATATATTCAAGTGGAACTGATTCCGTTTTTAATACTGCTACTGCTACGTTATTTGGAACTACAGCACCTGCAGTCGGTAACCTAACCGTTAATGGAAGCCAAGCACTAGTGTCCGGAGATAATTATTTTTGGATTACTTATGATGTAGCTTCCGGAGCAACTGAAGGAAATCTATTGGATGCCAGTTGTGAATCGATAGTTGCAAATACTATAACTTATAATACCGCTGCCAACACTGTTGCAGGTAACCGCGTTATCCTATTAGCTAATACCCTTTTATTTACTCCGGGAGATGCCGGATCCTCAAACTATCGTATCCCTGCAATCATAACTGCGGCCGATGGTTCATTGGTAACCGTAACGGACAAAAGATGGAATGGTGCGGGAGATTTAGCAGCAAAAATCGACCCGGTAGTCCGCCGCAGCACAGATAATGGAAAAACATGGTCAGAACCTGTGACCATTGCCAATTTTGGTGCACCTACCGGAGTCGGAGATGCGGCATTGGTTATGGATAAAGCAACTGGAAATTTAATTTGTTTACTTGCTGCCGATTTAGGTTTCTTTGCTTCGACACCAACAAATCCAATTAAAATAAAATATTGCAGAAGTACTGATAATGGAATCACTTGGGGCGCACCAGTAGATATAACGAATCAAATTTATGGCGCTGGTTGCAGTAATGCTATCACTCAAAATTGGTTAGGCGTATTTGTAGCGTCAGGTAGAGCACATCAATTAAGAGATGGTCGTATCGTTGCTGCCATTTGTGTCAGAGAATCAAGTGGCGGAATCAATAATTACATGATTTCAAGTACTGATGGTGGTATTACTTGGACTCCATCAACAGGAATTGCTGAAACAGGAGGCGATGAAGCCAAAATTGTCGAATTGAATAATGGAAATCTGATGATGAGCATCCGTAATTCCGGAACACGCAGATTTAATGTATCAACCAACAAAGGTGTTTCTTGGGGCACAGCCTACAATCAGGCTAATATTACCGATCCTAATTGCGATGGGGATTTTATTCGCTATACCTCAACTTTAGATGGATTTGATAAAAACCGTTTGCTGCATACGATTCCTTTTGCAGCAAATAGAACCAATGTTTCTGTGTTAATGAGTACCGATGAAGGAGCTACTTGGCCAATCAGAAAAATAATTTTTTCTGGAGCATCGGCATATTCTAGTCTAACGGTTTTGCCTAACGGAACATTAGGAATCTATTATGAAAACGGTGAAAGTTCAACTTATCAAATGTATTTTGCCCGATTCAGCTTAAATTGGTTAACAAATGGAGCAGATACATTTGTTCCTAATACATCTTTTTCTTCATCTCAAACCGCAAAGCGTTCTGGCAGTTCAATTCCCTCTAATAAAAATTCAATATCAGGTAAGGAACTAAGTATCGATTTAGAACCCAATCCAACCAATGATTTATTAAAGGTTAAAGTTAATAATACCAAAGAACCAGTTACCGTTAAAATATTTAATTTAACAGGTGCAATAATTCGTAAGGCTACAATAGATAATACTGACCTAGAGACAATATTTTCTCTGGGAGATCAAGCTCAAGGCATTTATATTTTGCAGGTAAGCGACTCAAAAACAACAATCAATAAAAAAATAATAAAAAAATAAGCCTGTTGGATTGTATTTTTTAAACAGGAATAGGTTAAACACATTTAAATTATAAAAAATGAAACAAGCCATTGTTAACGGAATTGTACATACTGGCGATGAAATAAATAATGATGTCATTATTATAGAAAATGGAATAATTATTTCTGTCCAAAAAGAAATTCCCAATACTATTCCTCTAATTGATTTAAAAGGAGAACACATTTCTGCTGGTTTCATAGACATCCAAATAAATGGTGGAGAGCAACTTTATTTTAGCCAAACTCCAACAGAAGAAACCATTCAAGATATTTATGATACCAGTTTGAAATATGGTACTACGCATGTACTGCCATGCCTGATATCTTCTTCTAAAGAAACCATTCTTCAAGGAATTGAAGCCATTCGTAATTATAAAGCAAAATACAATAATGGAGTACTGGGAATGCATCTGGAAGGTCCTTTTTTGAATCCTTTAAAACGAGGGGCACATAGTATTAATCAGGTTCGTACACCTACTAATTCCGAATTAGAAGAAATTATCCGTTACGGTAAAGAGGTGATAAAAGTAATCACAATTGCACCGGAATGTTTTACAGATGAGCAGTTGGACATGCTGTTAGAAAGCGACATCGTTATTTCTGCGGGACATTCGACGATGACCTACAAAGAAGCGCAATATTATTTTTCTAAAGGGATTAAGCTGGTTACCCATTTGTTTAATGCGATGACTCAATTTGGGCATCGGGAACCCGGTTTAGTTGGTGCAACATTCGAAAATGAATCTGTTTATGCACCTGTTATTTTAGATGGTGCGCATTGTGATTATGCCGCTGCCAGAGTAGCATATAAACTAAAGAAAGACAAATTCTTTTTAATTAGTGACGCTGCTTTTTTAGGACGCAAAGTTGCCAATTTCAAATGGGAAAATTTTGATGCCCATCTAGACAATGGTTTTTACAGAAATGAAGAAGGTAATCTAGCCGGTGCCAGTATTTCGATGAAAGAAGCGGTTCAGAATGCATTCAATCATTTGAACGTATCGGCTGATGAAGCAATTAAAATGGCGACTTGCCGAGTAGCAGCCGCTATTAACATGGAAAATCAATTGGGTAAAATAAAACCGGGATTCCCGGCAAGTTTTGTCACTTTCAATGATAATTTGTCAAGAATAGAAACCCTAAATTATAATCCGATTTAAACAATCAATATTAAAAAAACAACTACACAACTAACTCAAATAAAAAATTAAAATGAAAAGTGTTTTAGAAATTAAACCTGACATCAGTTATAAAAGTGCCGGTAAATTTGAAGAAACGAGATTTGAAAAAATTCATAACGAAATTTTCAAAAATTCGGTTGAAGCTTCAAAAATTGTTGCACAAGAAATAGCGGCATTAATTAGATCCAAGCAAGCCGAAAATAAACCGTGTGTACTTGGTTTGGCTACTGGCTCTTCTCCTATAAAGGTCTATGAAGAATTGGTACGAATGTATAAAGAAGAAGGACTTAGCTTTAGTAATGTGGTCACTTTCAATTTGGATGAATATTATCCAATGACAAAAGAAAACAACCAAAGCTATCATTATTTCATGCATCAGCATCTTTTTAATCATATCGATATTAAACCGGAAAATATAAATGTCCCCGACGGAACGGTAGCGATTGATGAACTGAATCAATATTGTATTGATTACGAAATGAAAATTAAAAATGCAGGAGGACTTGATTTCCAATTATTGGGTATCGGCCGTACAGGACACGTTGGGTTTAATGAACCTGGTTCCCACATCAATTCAGGAACCCGAATCATTACTTTGGATCATATCACAAGAATAGATGCATCGTCAGATTTTAATGGTATTGACAACGTCCCTAAAAGAGCGATTACGATGGGAGTTTCTACCATTTTGAGATCCAAAAGAATTGTATTAATGGCTTGGGGCCAAAATAAAGCTTCCATCATAAAGAGAACCATTCAAGGAGAAATAAGTTCCGAAGTTCCTGCTACATTTTTGCAAAATCATACCAATACTACTTTTGTTTTAGATCAATCGGCAGCTTCCGAATTAACCCGATTTGAAACACCTTGGTTGGTAGGAGAATGTATTTGGACACCCGAATTAAAAAATAAAGCCATTGTTTGGCTTTGCCAAGAAACTAAACAATCGATATTAAAACTGACCGACAGGGATTACAACAATAACGGAATGTCGGATCTTTTGGCACAAGAAGGTTCTGCTTATGATTTGAATATTAATATGTTCAATGTATTGCAGCATACCATAACCGGATGGCCAGGAGGAAAACCCAATACGGATGATTCCCACAGACCCGAAAGAGCCAATCCTGCAAAAAAAAGAATCATCCTTTTTAGTCCGCATCCGGATGATGACGTGATTTCTATGGGAGGCACTTTTTCTAAATTGATAAAACAAGGCCATGATGTTCATGTAGTGTATCAAACTTCTGGAAATATTGCTGTCACAGATGATGAAGCATTGAAATTTGCTGAAGTTTGCAATGATTTTATTGGAGAAACTGATTGCAATATTGATTTTCCTGCGGTAATCAATTTCATTAACAACAAAACCGAAAATCAAATTGATTCTCTTGAAGTTCGAAAATTAAAAGGCCTAATCAGACGTCGTGAATCGTATGCTGCAACAAGATACATTGGCTTAAAAGATGAAAACACGCACTTTCTAGACCTTCCTTTTTATGAAACGGGCCGAGTAAAGAAAAACCCATTAGGCCCTGAAGATGTTGCCATAGTTTCTGCCATTATTGCAAAAATAAAACCGCATCAGGTTTTTGCTGCTGGTGATTTGGCAGATCCACACGGTACCCATGAAGTTTGCTTGAATGCCATATTTGTCGCCATGAAACAACTCAAATCAAAACCTTACATGAGTGATTGTTGGTTATGGTTGTACAGAGGTGCTTGGCATGAATGGGATATCCATGAAATAGATATGGCCGTTCCCTTAAGTCCTGATGAAGTTTTGCTAAAAAGACATGCTATTTTGTACCACCAGTCCCAAAAAGACAGAGTGATGTTTCAAGGAAACGACTCCAGAGAATTTTGGGTTAGAGCCGAAGATCGCAACAAAAATACCGCAAAGATTTATGACGATTTAGGACTTGCTGAATATGAAGCTATTGAAGCTTTTAAACGTTTTGATTATTAAAAAAAAGTAAGATTCAAATAACAAACTCTGTTTGGGAACCATGTTAAATGGGCTCCAAACGGAGTTTTTTCTATTATTACCCTACATCTATTTAAATTATAAATTTTGTAGTTTTACTCCCTATATTTGAATCTTTACATGAAAAATAAATTAATCAACATTTCTCCTATACCTGCAGTACTCTTCGCAATAATAAGTGTGCAATCAGGAGCGGCTATTGCTAAAGGTCTTTTTCCTGTTTTGGGTGCTGCTGGAACTGCATCACTACGAATTGGCATCTCAGCATTGCTATTACTGGCAGTTTACAGGCCAAATCTAAAAAAGATTACTGCTAACCAATGGAAATTAGTGATTCCTTACGGTTTGTCTTTGGGTGCGATGAATTTGGTTTTTTATCTTGCAATAGAGAGAATTCCAATTGGACTTGCTGTTACACTTGAATTCATAGGTCCGTTATTGGTAGCTGTTTTAGGTTCAAAACGGATGATCGATTTTTTCTGGGTACTACTGGCAGCCGCAGGAATTGTCTTGATCGCTCCATGGTCCAATAATGGAATAGACCTCTTAGGGGTTCTTTTTGCTCTTTTAGCGGGTGCCCTTTGGGCGGCTTATATTGTATTGGGAGGGAAAATTTCAAAAATAATGAAAGGTGGAGAGGCAGTAGCAACAGGAATGCTTTTTGCTGCAATACTAATTGTACCCTTTGGAATTCTAGGAAATGGGTTAAACAGCCTCACTCCAAAACTTTTCTCCTTAGGCATTGCGCTCGCTCTTTTGTCAAGTGCGATTCCTTTTACATTGGAAATGAAAGCACTCGGCCAACTTCCTGCCCGTACATTTAGTATTTTAATGAGTTTAGAACCTGCTGCAGCGTCAATTTGTGCACTTATATTTTTACAAGAACACCTTACTTTTAATGAAGTTTTGGCTGTACTTTTCGTGGTAATAGCTTCTGCTGGATCAACAATTACTTCCAGAAGACAAGAAATCAATACTGACTCCATTTAAACAAAAAGCCTATAAATCTAAGATTTACAGGCTTTTCTAATTTTTAAAATCATTATCGTTTAATTGCCCGTTTCATTATTTGATTAATTTGTCCTGTCATCAATAATTGCTTCAGGAGCATTCGTTTTTACGGATGCAATTCCATTATCACGTGAAGCTTCGTTCTCATATAGCTGGCTTGTACCAATTATTTGACCATTGGTAGCTTTTAGATTAACAGGTCTAATTCTTAACCGCAAAAGAAATCCTAATGACAAAAATGTCACAACCTTTAAGGGGAGTGACATTTTTACTAATATTAATCTATAAGAACCGTTAATCCTGTTGCTCCATGAGCAGTGGTACTAACGATTGTTCAACTCTGATTTATTGATAAATTCTTCCACTTTATCTACCATATTGGCACTACCACAAAAGAAAGGAGTTCTCTCATGCAATTCAGTAGGCAAAATTTCCATTATTCTGGAAACCCCGTCTGAAGCTTTTCCCCCAGCCTGTTCAGCTATAAATGCCATAGGGTTGCATTCATACAGCAGTCGTAATTTTCCTTTGGCTGCCCCAGAGCTTGTCGGATACAAATAAATACCTCCTTTGATCATATTTCTATGCATGTCCGAAGCTAAACTTCCAATATATCTTGAGGTATAAGGTCTATCCTCTTCTTCCAATTGGCAGTATTTAATATAGTCTTTAACTCCTTGTGGAAAATGAACATAATTCCCCTCATTTACCGAATAAATAGCCCCATCAACCGGAAATTTCATTTTGGGATGTGACAGGTAAAAAGTTCCTATAGCAGGATTTAAAGTAAATCCATTTACGCCATGACCAGTCGTATAGACAATCATGGTCGAAGTTCCGTAAATAACATAACCTGCTGCCACTTGGCTGATTCCAGGTTGCAAAAAATCTTCTAGTGTAACTGGCGTTCCTAAGGGTGAAATCCTTCTGTAGACAGAAAAAATAGTTCCTACGGAAACATTCACGTCTATATTTGAAGACCCATCCAAAGGATCCATCAAAACCACATATTTATTATTATTACTCTTGTCGCTGCCTTCTACGGTGATAAAATCATCATTTTCCTCTGATGCAATACCGCATACAATTTCTCTATTTATTAAGGTTTGAATAAACGTTTCATTGGCATAAACATCTAATTTTTGTTGCTCTTCCCCTTGTATATTTTTATCTCCTGCTGATCCAATAATATCAACTAATCCCGCTTTGTTCACCTTATAACTGACTACTTTTGCAGCCAATCGGATGGAGTTGAAAATTCGAGATAATTCGCCTGATGAATATTGAAAATCTTTTTGATTTTCGATAATAAATTCTCCTAAGGTTTTGTTGCTTTCTTCCATTATGAATTTCAGTAAGAGGTTAATATTTTATTTTTTGACAAAATTCGTAATCTAAAACTATTAAAATTCTTCTCATTTATTCTGCTCCTAAATTGGTGCATTACGAAGAAAAAAAAATCTAATCCATAAGAAACACCGTCAATCCTCTGGCTCCATGAGCGCCTAAAACTAACGATTGTTCAATATCGGCAGTTTTTGAGGGTCCTGCTATGAAAGTCCCAAAACCATATTCCTGATTTCCAATACGATCATATGCTTGATGCATAGTGGCTACAATATCTTTTTTGTTTACTACAATAGCCAAATACTGAGGAATAAATGTGGAAACGCGTTGCCCTAATAGAGCATCGGTTACCCAAAGCGCAGAGTTTTCAGCAACGCCAAAATGAGCTTTAACCAAAGTCAATTCTACATTTTCTAAAGTATGTGGATCATCGTTAAACCAATCAGTAGCTGCAATTTCAGCAAGTTCTGGAATCGTTGTAATCATTCGTTTTTCGGTGTCATAATTTTTTTTGACAAATGCAATTATGGCATCATAATTAGGGACCTCTACAAAGTCTCCACCGATTCCCTTCAATACCGTTTTATATTTGTCGAGTATCTCAAAAACTTCTAATCCTAAAGTACCTAAATTAGGTAATTCACTAGCTGTCGTGGGTTGGTTTTGTTTTATTTTTTCTAAAATAGTGGTTCTGCTACTCATTTTGTTTGTCTTTAGATTCCTTTCCATTTTTCTTGTACCACTCTCTAAATGATTCTTCAGGTGGTGCCGGCATTTCTCTTTGTTTGTACCAAGGATTAAGACTGTTATTGACCAAAACGGGTATGTTTTTCATCACAAATCGTCCTGCTTTTCCAGCAAAATCAAAAACCATAGGATTAGCCAAAACGGTTGCCATTCCTTTCATTGCTATAGTTTTCCCTAGCGGAGAATGTCCTTCTTTTACCAATACTTGGCGCCATTTATACAATTGATCGTGAATATCAATTTTTACGGGACACACATTCGTGCAAGAACCACAAAGGGTACTGGCAAAAGGTAAATCGGCATTTTTACTCATGTCAAGATTTGGTGCCAATATAGAACCAATAGGTCCTGCCACCGCATTGTGATAGCTGTGTCCGCCACTTCGTCTGTAAACCGGACACGTATTCATACAAGCCCCACAACGGATGCATTTCAATGAACTCCTGAAATCTTCCCTGCCTAATTGGGTCGTTCTGCCATTATCGACAATAACAATATGCATTTCTTTCCCGTCTCTGGGCGTTTTAAAATGGCTGGAAAAAGTGGTAATCGGTTGTCCGGTTGCACTTCTTGCCAATAATCGAAGGAAAACGCTCAAATGTTTGCGCTGTGGAATTATTTTTTCAAAACCCATACAGGCAATATGTACATCAGCCAGATGCACACCCATATCTGCATTTCCTTCATTGGTGCAAACTACAATTTCACCGGTTTCAGCAATAGCAAAATTGACTCCCGTCAATGCCACTTTTCGCGTAAGGAAAGTATCTCTAAGATGCAATCGCGCTGCTTCGGTTAAATATTGTGGGTCGTTATTTCCTTTTTCTGTTCCAAGGTGTTCGTGGAACGTTTCACTTACATCTTCTTTTTTGAGGTGAATTGCAGGTAAAACAATATGACTTGGTGGTTCTTTTCTAAGTTGAACGATACGTTCCCCTAAATCGGAATCGATCACATCAATTCCCTTTTCGGATAAATATTCATTCAAATGGCATTCTTCGGTAAGCATTGATTTAGACTTAACCATCTGCTTCACGCCATGTTTTTCCATTATGGAATGCACTATTTTATTGTGTTCATCTGCATCCGCGGCCCAATGGATAATAACACCGTTTTTCTGGGCTTTCGATTCAAATTCAAGTAAATACTCATGAATATTCGAAAGCACATTGTTTTTTATGTCTGAAGCCGTTTCTCTGAGTAATTCCCATTCTGGAATTTGAAAAGCTGCTTTATCTCTTTTTTCACGAACAAACCAAAGGGTTTCGTCGTGCCAATCTACTCGTTTAACATCTTTATTAAAAATCGCTGCGGCTTCGCTATGTTCAATATTTTTTTTTGAAGTCATCTTATATACGTTTGAAAATTGAATAATTATAAATAATTATACCGAAATCCTCTAATTTAATTATTTTTTTATCAATTCTTATTTACAAAATTCAATACATTTTCATGTATTGAATTATCTCCTTGAATTTTATCAGCTTTCACATTCTTAAGAAATACATTTTCTATTGGGAGTTCTTTTTGACCTAAAATTCTAGAAATAAATTTGGAATTAGTAGCGCTGATATTTTCAAGATTTATGTTATTTATTGGGGTAAGTCTTCGTTCAATAGTTGGAACTAAATCACGCCATTGATACAAAACATCCGTTTCAATCCCAAGTATCCCTTGATCGATTTTACCAGAAACGATATTGCTCATGTAAATATTTTTCACATATCCACCTCTGCGTTCATTGGTTTTTATGAACAGAAGATGGTTCAATTTGGCACCATCCACAACAGTGCATTTATCGATAAATACATTTTCTACACCACCCGAAAGTTCACTTCCAATGGCTACCAGTTGGTGCCCGTTTTTGACGATACAATTTCGCATCACAATATTTCTGGAAGGGGTATTCAATCGCCAAGCATCTTGATTACTTCCTGATTTGATGGCAATGGCATCATCGCCTTGGTCAAAAACACAATTTTCAATCAACATATTTTGACTCATTTCTGGATCCACTCCGTCATTGTTATGGCCATGGGCGTAAACTTTTAGATTTCGAAGCACAATATTTTTGGAAAGAAAAGGATGAATCGTCCAAAAAGGGCTATTGGTTATGGAAACGCCATCCATCAAAATATTTTCGCAGCGATTAAACTGTATGAATTGAGGACGGAAATTCGCGCTGTCATTAACCATTTGTCGCTCTTCCATTGGTTTATTGTAAGAAGCCAAATTGTATAAACGTTTCAAACTTTCCATATGTCCTTTTGGTCGTTTGAACCACTCTTTCCAAACATCCATTTTGGCTTTTAATTCTCCTTCACCCGTAATGGCGATATTTTTACATTGGTATGCATAAATCAGCGGAGAATAATTAAGACACTCATATCCTTCCCAAGAGCTGTGAACAGAAGGCAGATAATCCTTTGGATCTTCGGAAAAAAGCAGGATTGCTCCTTTATCCAAATGCAGATTGACATTACTTTTAAAATGAATTTTTCCAGTTAGCCACTCGCCTTTAGGAATCATGACTGTTCCTCCTCCAATTTTATTTGCTTTATCAATTGCTTTTGCAATAGCTAGGGATGTTTTATCCTTGTTCCCTTGTACTGCTCCAAAATCAACAATTGACACTTTTTTGCAATTACTAAAATCTGGAATTTTAATATTTGGCATCTTAAAAGGAGCTTCAACTATAATTTCTTTTACTGTTACTGAAAATTTATTTTCCTTAAAAGAGACTAAAATAAGGGACAGAAATAGTGCAAAATACAAAATGAAATTTTTCATTATAATCTTAATTAATTTATAGTTACAAATCTATTCTTCATTGTCGATTAAATTTATACTCTCAATGTGTTTAATATTTCTGCAATATGAATAATTTTTATCGGGCTTTTTTGTCTTTTTAAAATGCCTTCTAAGTGCATTAAACAGGACATATCGCCACCGGTAATATATTCTACCTGATGGTCTTCATGGTCTTTTATACGGTCTTGTCCCATTTTTACAGAAATCGCTTCTTCGGTGACACAAAATGTCCCTCCAAAACCACAACATTCATCTTTTCTGCTTAATGAAACCAGATTTATTCCGTTTATTTTACTTAATAATTGTTCCGGTTTAGAGAAAAATGGCGCATTCAACTCCGTCATTTGCGAAAGCTTCAATCCACGTTGTCCATGGCAACTTTGATGCATCCCTACTTTGTGGGGGAAATCCCCGGGGATCAATTCGATTTTCAAAATATCGGTGATAAACTCGGTTAATTCGAAAACACGCTTTCTCATTTGAGATGCTAATGCTTCATTGTTTTCATCATGTAAATGCTCTTTTACATGCAATACACAACTCCCGGAAGGGCATACAATATAATCAAACTCTGCAAAATTAGCAATGAAATTAGTGTCACAACCTTTAGTCAAATGTTCGTACCCGCTATTGGCCATGGGTTGCCCGCAGCAGGTTTGCTTCATTGGAAAACGAACATCACAGTCTAATTTCTGTAATAATTCATAGGTTGCAATAGCCACTTTTGGGTAAAATTGGTCCACATAACACGGGATAAAAAGTCCAATTTTCATATTAATGTTTGTAAAATTTTAAATCAATCAAATCATTTTGAATCAGTTTCGGATTCCAGTTTTTATGAATCGCCAATGCGGCACCTAGAGCACTTGCTTGCGCCATAGAAGCGGCATACACTTCCATTTCTGGAAAAGATTCTGCCAGTAAATTCATAAAAATAGAGTTTTTACTAAAACCACCATCTACAAATACCTTTTTAACGGGACTGTTATGAATCACTAAGTTAGTTGAAAGTATTTGCTGTGTAACGATATCCAACATCAATTGGTGATACGCAATTTCGTAATTTTTAAAATCACTAAGATTTCTCTTTTCGAAAGGAGATTCCTGAAGAATTTTATATTTATCATCATTTGAAGAATACCTTTTCAGGTTAATTTCTCTCAATTTATAAATGATGTTTTTGTCAAAAAGAATCTCTTTATAAGTATCCAATGGCAATCCAAAATGACTCGCTAACTTTTTGGTTTGCACTTCATGTTCATTCCCTGCAAACAATCGAGCCGCCTTCACAGGCTTTTCTTTGTATTGCAAATAGCACAAACAGTCGTATTGCATTTCATCAAAAGTCAGTGGGGTCTCATTGAAAGGATTCATAGAAATACTCCAGGTTCCAGTGGACAACAGAACGAAAGGCTCCGTAAAATTTATCATATAAGGAATAATTGCCGAGGAACTATCATGCAATCCTACTCCAACCGCTATATCTCCTATTATGTTTATTGTATGTCCCGCATCATGAATACGCGGAATTTTATCTATAATATCCTCTTTCTTAAGCCATTTGTGATACTTCATCTTCTTGAAATTCCAAAGATTGGTATGACAACCGATACTGGTGATATCCGCAAAATATTTTCCCGTTAAAAGAGAACTTAAATATTGTGGCAAGTGCAAACAATAGGCCACTTTTGCAAATAACTCCGGGTTTTCCTCTTTCAAACGGTAAATCTGCATCCCGGAATTTAAACTTCCTAAAACAGGAGAAGCTGTTTTTAACGCAAACTTTTCTTCTCCTTTATATTTATCATAAAACTTCTTTTTTAGCGCTTCAGGATATGGTTTTAGATAATTATACAATGGTGTTAAAGAGTTCCCTTCTTCATCCACATAAATAAAACTGGCTCCATAGGTACTAAAATTTACCGCTTTTAAGATATATTCTTTTAATTCCTGCATTTCTGACAACCTAAAAACGATCCAGTTTCTGAGTTCTGCAATATCTTCGCAAGGGAAACCATCTTCATCCACCGTTTCAGGAAGATTCGCTGATCTTTCCCAAACAATTTGATAGTTTTCATTAAACAGAAAGACTTTTTTGTTTGTTTTACCAATATCAAAAATCGCTACTACATTCATTTTTGATTGGTTTTTACAAGCCTGTAGCTACTGTTTTAAATCCTCTTTCATTGATAAGCCCTTTTCTTACTGCAAGATCACGGTATAATCCAACTGGATTTAATGCAGCTCCAGAGCGCAAACGTGCTTCAGCAACCAAGGCGCGAACATCCGTTCGGAAAGCATTTTGTAAAATCTCTTGTGCCGTTACGACATCATTCTCATCTTGAGCAATTTCCAATGCTTTTCGGTCAACAGAAAGTGCTTGTGCATAAGCAACCATAATCGCTTCTACCGATTGCAATAAATCTTCCATCGGATCTTTTACATTATGTGAAGCATCAATCATCCATCCTAAATCTTTAGCGTGATTCATTCCTCTGGCATCCATTCCTTCCACCAATTCGTTGAAAATCAAGAATAATTGGTATGGTTTTAAGGCACCAGCAGTTAAATCATCATCGCCATATTTAGAATCATTGAAGTGGAAACCACCTAATTTTTCTTCCATCAATAATAGAGAAACGATTTGCTCAATATTAGCATTTGGTAAATGGTGTCCTAAATCAACCAAAGTGAATGCTTTATCCCCTAATTTCTTCACATAAGAATAGGATTGTCCCCAATCAGCAACTGTGGTAGAATAAAAGTTAGGTTCCGCACATTTATATTCTAAATACAATTTCCAGTTTGATGGCAATGCTGCATAAATTTCTTCTAAACTTTCCAGTGTATTTTGATAGGCTTTACGGAAATTTAATTGTCCCGGAAAACAAGAACCATCAGCGAGCCAAACTGTTAATGATTCAGAACCCAAAGCAATTCCTTGTTGGATTACTTCAATATTATGAGCAACCGCTTGTTTGCGAACCGCTTTATTTACGTTTTGTAAAGACCCAAATTTATACGAATGCGCTTGATCAGCTTGATCTTGAAATGTATTGGAATTAACTGCATCAAATTTCAAATTGTGTTGTGCAGCTAATACTTTAATTGCTTGATAATCCGTTGGTATGTCCCAAGGAATGTGTAAAGAGATAGCTCCAGAAGCATTATTCAAAGCGTGTAGTAATCCTACATCCTCGATTTTTTCTTCTAATGAACGGGGTTCACCACCACCTGGAAAACGACCAAAACGTGTTCCTCCTGTTCCTAAAGCCCAAGATGGAATTGCGATTTGAAAATCAATTAATTTTTGGATAATACTTTCGGTTTCTGCAATTTCAGATGCTGTGAAAACCAATTTATTTTTATGAGCCTTTAAAAGGTCATCATTATGGGAAGCTATTTTGTATGATTCAATTAACATGATATTTTTTTTTTAAAATTAAATAAAAAACTTCTTTAAAAGAAGTTTATGGATGAAGTCTATTTTTAAAAACAACCTAGTTCTTTATAAAAGAACTAGGTTACAAATTTAGATAAATCTAACGTCCGAAAGATACGGACGTTAGAAAAATCAGTCTAAAAAACAAACATCTAAAAACCTATCTATAAAAGCCCATTGCTACTCCACCGTCAACATTCAAGGCATTTCCTGTTGATTTATTCAACAAGCCACCAACAAATGCGAAACAAGCATTAGCAATATCATCCGGCAATATAATTTCATTCAATAACGTACGTTTCGCATAGTAAGCAGGTAATTCAGGTACTGTAATACCATACGCTTTAGCACGACCTTCTGCCCAACCGCCTGACCAAATATTCGAATCAGAGATTACTGCATCCGGGTTTACCGTATTCACACGGATTTTATCTGCTCCTAATTCGGCAGCCATCAAACGTGTTAAGTGTGCCTGGGCTGCTTTTGCAGATCCATAACCAGGATTATTTGGTCCTGCAACTACTGCATTTTTAGATACGATATTTACAATATCTCCACCAAATCCTTGCTTGCGCATTACTTCTGTTCCAGCTTTAGAAACAATAAATTGTCCTTTTACCAAAATATCATACAATCTATCCCATTCTTCTAAAGTATGTTCAGCAATCGATTTTGAGATACTGATTCCCGCATTATTCACAATAATATCTGCACCACCAAAGGCTAAACAAGCAGCATCCAATGCTTTTTCGGTACTTTTTTCATCCGTTACGTTTAGCAACGTACTTGAAATAGCATCTTTACCAAAAGATTTGATAAAATCGGCAGTAGCAGCTTGCAAACGCTCTTCGTTGATGTCGTTGATAACAACACAAGCACCTTCTTCTGCAAATCTTTTTGCGATAGCTTTACCTATTCCTCCTGCAGAACCTGTAATCAAAGCGATTCTTCCTGACAAGGCTTTTGGTTTTGCCATACGTTGTAATTTAGCTTCTTCCAATAACCAATATTCGATATCAAAAGCTTCCTGACGCGGCAATGAAGTGTATTCTGAAACTGCTTCAGCACCTTTCATCACGTTTACCGCATTGATATAATATTCTGATGCTAAACGCGCCATTGTTTTATCTTTTGCGAAAGTGAACATACCCACTCCAGGATATAAAATCACAACAGGATTTGGGTCACGCATTGCTGGTGAATTTGATTTCTTGCAGGTATTGTAATATTCTGCATACATCGCACGGTACGCTTCAAAAGCAGGAGTTAATTTTGCTTTGATCGCTTCCACATCTGATAAATCTTCGTTTGGATCTAATTCCAAAACCAAAGGACTGATTTTTGTACGCAAGAAATGGTCTGGACAAGAAGTTCCAAGAGGAGCTAATTTTTCTAAATCATTCGAGTTGATAAATTCCAATACTCTCGCATCATCTGTATAATGACCAATCATTTTACGTTCTGATGAACAGAAACCACGTAATATCGGAGCAACTTTAGCCGCTTTCAATTTACGGGCATCTTCTGGAAGGCTTTCCAATTTTTGACCTCCAAAAACTGGACGTTTTTTTCCGTAGTTGCTTTCTAAATAGGCAGCACATTTTTCAGTTACTTCAAGTGTGTTGATATAACTTTCGTAAGAAGTGTCTCCCCAAGTAAACAAACCATGAGAACCCAACATTACTCCTTTTAATTTTTTTCCTTTTGCTTCAGCTTCTTCCAAACAAGCACGCATTTGTAAACCCAAGTCGAAACCTGGACGTTGCCATCCCACCCAACCGATTTCTCCGTTGAATAACTCTTCGGTGATTTTAGCTCCGTCTTTTGCAGCAGCAATAGCAATAGCCGCATCTGGATGCAAGTGGTCAATGTGTTTGAAAGGTAAGAAACCGTGTAATGGCGTATCAATTGAAGGTGCTTTTGACGCTAAGTCAAAAATACAGTGGTTGAATAATTCCACCATTTCGTCTTCAAATTCAATACCTCTGTATACGTTTTCAAGGTTTAGCAATCTTTCTAAATAAAGTGCAGCACAACCTGATTTTGTTAATGTTCCAATGTCGCCACCAGAACCTTTAATCCACATTACTTCAGAATCAGCTCCTGTTAATGGGTCTTTATCCGTAATTTTTACCGAAGTGTTTCCACCTCCATAGTTCGTTAATCTCAAATCGGCTCCTAATAAATTAGAACGATATATGAAAAGTGCTACTTCATCTCCTGCTAATGCTGCAGCTTTTGCGTCATCCCAAAGATAGCTTACGTGCTGAAAAGTCATGTTATTTGTATTTATATTTGACATAGTGTTGTATTAAAAGTGTTTATAAAAGAGTTTGAAAGTGAATGTTATAAATATTAAAGAGAATTCCCAATACCCACCAATACAATTGACAGAAGAATCAGACCAATACCTAAAAGGAATGTATTAAAGGTCTTTTTAGATACACCAGACCATTCTTTTAAATAAAATCCCCAAAAGTTAGCTGTTAAAATAATGGTAGCCATGTGTAGAATCCATGAACTTGCCCCATTACCTAATTTACTTTCGCCCATTCCGTAGAAAAAGAATTGCAAAAACCACATGGTACCCGCAATGGCTGAGAAAAGTGTATTTTTAGCAATTGGAGTATTCGTATTGGTATAATCTCCGAAAGTTTTGTTTTTGAAATTAAGATACATACACCAAATAAAGTTGGTTGTCAATCCGCCCCAAAGGATAATTATGTAGGTAACATTATTTTGAAACAAAGGATTGAAACCTTGTCTAACAGCTTCTTCCGCCATTGGTTTTCCAGCTTCAATTCCGAAATTGAAAAAAGAACTCAAGATTCCAGAAATAATAGCAATTATTAATCCTTTTACTAAACTAAAATCTTTATCTTTATCTTCATGACCTGTAGCAAAATCAGCTTCTTTAAGCATTCCTGCTTTTCCAGAAAAGGCAATTCCTATAAGGCAAACCAAAACACCAAAAAGTACTAATCGACCACCGGTATTAGATAACATATCGGTGAATGAAACTTTACCTGCAACTGGATAAAAATTATAATAAATAGATGGTACTAATGCTCCAAAAGCAGAACAAAACCCTAAGGTAATTGAGTTTCCTAATGACATTCCCAAGTAGCGAACACCAAGTCCGTATGTTAATCCGCCTATTCCCCAGATTAACCCCATTGAATAGGTAACTGCTTTTATAGATGGAGCTGCTGCACTAATAATTTCGACAAAACCCGGAATAGTTAAATAAGCCGCAATAGGAGGAACGATTAACCAAGAGAAAAAACCACCTACAATCCAGTAGCTTTCCCAAGCCCAACCTTTAACCTTTTTAAAAGGCATATAAAAACTTCCTGAGGAAAAACCTCCTATCGAGTGAAAAAGAATACCGAGTAATGATTCCATTTAATATTTTAATTTATAGGGTTAATAATTCTTGTGATGTAAAATAAAAGAATCTCTAAAACAAAACTGTCCTGTACTATCCTTTAGCAGATACCACATTTAATTCAAAAAATAAATTTTACAAAATAATGTGATACTATTTTTTTTTCAATTTTGAACACCTAAAAACTAACAATACAATAAATTGATTTTAGTATCAACTCTTGCCACAAGCTCATAAACACTCTCTTAAATGGAAATTATTGTAGTGAATTAGAAGATTTTGATGTTTTCTATTTTTTTAAACTTGTAAAATAGTTAGACTAAATTTAACATCCTCAATAATTGTATTTTTTGTCAAAAAGACAATTAAAAAATCATTGTTCAGGAATACAATTACTTTAGAATATCTCAATTTAATAATACTTTTTTTATACTATTTGTTTATTTAATCAAAAATAATAAAATAATGGTCATATTATCATAGCCATTTAATTTTAAAAAATTACATTTGTGTAATCGATTGCGCAAACATTTATTCTATTTTTTTCTTTTAGAAAAAAATATTTACGATGAGATTAATATTGGTATATTTATTCATAAAGTACCTGATTAAATTAAAACTTATAAATGAGGAATAATTAAGAATTAGCAACACTTATTTTTTTAGTCCAAAAAATAGTTTTTAAATAGAATACCTATTAATTAAAAAATTAATGCCTATATTTTGGGTATAATTTATTTGACATGGATATGATTAAGTTTATTAAGATAGATGAGAATTCGAGAGTACCTAAATACAAGCAGATTGTAGATTCTATCATCTTTAATATTTCTATAGGAAATCTCAAAATAGATCAAAAAATCCCTTCAATTAACATGTTTAGTGAGGATTTTTATATCTCTAGAGATACCGTAGAAAAAGCATACAATATTCTAAAGGAGCGAAAAGTAATTTCATCCATTAGAGGTAAGGGCTATTATATTACACGAACAAAATTAATTTCCAAAATAAATATTCTATTTTTAATTAATAAGTTGAGTTCTTATAAAATGACAACGTACAATTCTTTTGTCAATAGTATAGGTGCAAATTCCCACACCGATTTATTAATTTATCATTGTGATGAGACCTTGTTTTTGAATTTATTGGATAAAAATAAAGGAGCTTATGATTATTATGTTATAATGCCACATTTTAAAACAGACGATTTAAAACATGTCAGTTATACTGACGAAGTGGTTAAGGCTATTAAAAGACTGCCGAAAGAAAAGCTGATTATTATGGATAATATTAAGCTTGGAATGGACGGTGAAATTGTTGAAATTTATCAAGATTTTGAGAATGATATTTATAATGCTTTAAAGGAAGGACTTTCGAAAATAGTTACCTATGACAAATTAATTTTAATTTATCCTGAAAATGCGGTATATCCTTATCCAAGAAGAATTTTACACGGATTTAAGAAGTTTTGCATAGAATATTCTTTAAATTTTGAAATTCTTAATGAGGTATATGACGATATGATTCTTAAAAAAGGAGATTTATTTATTACCATTGAAGAATCTGATTTAGTTAATTTAGTAAAACAAATGAGGGATGATGAATTTGTTTTGGGAAAAGAGATTGGTATTATTTCCTATAATGACACTCCGTTAAAGGAGCTGCTAGGAATAACCGTTATTTCAACAGACTTCAAAATAATGGGAGAAACTGCTTCCAGAATGATTCTCAATAAAGAAAAAGGTAAAATAAAAATTCCTTTCAATTTCATCGACAGGAATTCGATTTAAGCTATTTTTATGCATTAGGAGCATAATTAATACCGTCTTCTGTTTTCAAACAAACGACTTCAAATGTAAAACAGGAACTACAAAAATAAATTGTGGCTCCTGTTTCCATCATAAAATAAACAGAAAAGGCTTATTTATTTTTTATTGGTTTAGGAAAAGGAACCATTTCAATGTTTGGTTTTGGAGCAGGCTTCATTCCTTTACCCATATAAAAACTGGTATGCGGCGGTTGGTTATAACCAACATTTTGCCAAGCAATACTCAATCGGTATTGTGGGTCATGCATTAATGTATACTGTCTTATTGCAGTTGGAATAGTAGTGGTATAAATGCGTAATTCGGTATTATCGGCACTTCTCAGAATAAGTTCTTCTCTCCAATCTCCAAAAATATCTGCGGACAGCGCAGGTGTTGATTTACTCCCATTATTGGATACCGCTCCGTCAGCAGTAAACAATCGACCTTTACCATATTTGTCTATATAATTAGAGTTGAGCAACTCTCTGGTAGCGTCACCGTCCCAATAAATTAAAAAATTAGTCGAGCTAGGAACTTTCCCAATTTTATTTCCTTTAATATCATATAGAGAGGAAGCGCCCGACCACCACATTTGAGCTCCAACTCTTGTTGAATCTATATTATCTGCAACACCTCTTCCAACATCTTCATTTAGAGCTTCGGTGAACAATACTTTTCCTGTCTCCGCTGAAAACAAAGCAACTCCCGGACCTTTTGTACCTTCTTCAATTTCGTGTACTCCAAAAACTTCCAAACCTGGTATATCCAGATCAAGGTCACTTACATGTAATGCATCACCATGCCTAAAACCAGTGGTGTATAACCCTTTTCCATTATCATCAATACACATAGACCCAAAAATGATTTCATCTTTACCGTCATTATCTACATCAGCTACGGAAAGGTTATGATATCCCATACCAGAATATGGATTATCGCCGTTTTTACTGTCAAATACCCATCGGGAAGTTAATTTATTATCCTTAAAATCCCAAGCGGACAAAACGGTTCTTCCATAGTAGCCGCGACACATTATTACACTGGGATGCACGCCATCTAAATACGCTACGCAGGCTGTAAAACGGTCTACCCTATTTCCTGTAGCATCATTTTTACCATTTCCCCCTTTTCCGCCCCAAGCACCAATATTACCTCTTTCAGGAATATAGTCAGCCGTTGTTATTACTTTTCCGGTTCTTCCATTAAAAACAGAAAGGTATTCTGGCCCTTGTAAAATTTTTCCAAAGGTTCTGGATTCTGGATTTGTATCTCTCCAATCTTTAGAAGCATCCCCAATTATTGTGTTAGCACTATCCATAGATCCATCTGCTGTTTTACAAACAAATTCTGAAATACCATCACCATCCAAGTCATAGACCATAAATTGCGTGTAATGTGCTCCTTCACGGATGTTAATACCCAGATTTATTTCCCAGAGAAAAGTACCATTTAAAGTATAAGCCTGAAAAACGGGCGGATCCGTAATTCCAGTAGAAGAATTATCTCTCCCACGTCCTGTTAAATGAACTATTAATTCATACTGACCGTCACCATTGAGATCACCAACAGAAACATCATTAGCGATATATCCTTTTTTTTCTTTTATCGGAATAGACAAATATTGCTTATCCGGACTATTTGAGGCAATGGTAAAACTTCCTAATGTTTCTTTTTCTACATCATTTAAGACACTTTTTACAAACCAAGTATTTTCTTCTTGAGGATTAGCGGAGGTATCTATCAAATTAGTAGCGCCAGTTATGAGACTGGTATTGACACGTACAGCATTTTTACCACCACTTTTTCTATAAACGTTAAAAGCCAGATGGTCTGGATCTGTCCCCAAAACACGCCAACCTATATAAAATTTTCCTTTTTCTTTTACAGCAATGATACCTCTATCTAGGTTTTCCATTTGTCTTTGACTAAATACAGTAGGTGTTGATAAAAGGAATAAAAAGAGGAAACTTAGTTTGTTTATAGCATTCATAATTGTTTATTTTGTTGTTATTATCTGATAAGAATAGTGCTCATTAGCCCTATCAACATATCATTAGCAGCTCTTTTTCCTTACCTATTGTTATTATTGATGATAGACCAAAAAGGAAAATAAGAATTTGACTATTTATTTTTTTAATCCCCACAGAGAGTTTCCGGAAAGATCACATTCGTTGCATTTTCTATACTTACTTTTGAGCCATCATTTGTTTTGATTGATACATTTCTCAACGTCCAATTGGAACTATAAGAAATTCTTCCTGCAGTTTCTGCTTCAATATGAACATTATCCAAAATGATATTTTCAATGGTAGACGCTGCCATTCCCTCCACGTTAATAGCCGTCCCCACTTTTTTAACCTGAATATTTCTGAGTGTGATGTTTTTAAAATATGGTATTCCTTTAGAGGCCGGTTCTACTTTGGTGAGCATTTTTTTCCAATGTTCAGGTAAATTTTCTTCGGTATATCCATCAGGAAGTTTGGAGTAACTATAGCTTGGATTCCAATTCATGGATATTTGTATAAAGGTGTTGCAATTTTCCATTTTTATATTTTCCATAAGCACATCTTCTACAGTACCTCCCCTATTAGAAGCTGATTTGATATTCAATCCATTTTTAGTACCGTCTCCCGTTATATTTGAAGCATATACATGACGAATCCTTCCTGAAGTTTCACTACCTAATGTCAATAGTCCTGCACCTTTGCGAGCGATACAATCTCGAATAACTACATACTCAGTAGGTTTATTTACTCTCAGGCCATCCCAATCTCTTCCGGCTTTTAGACAAAAGTTATCGTCATTGCAATCAATGTCACAATTTTGAACCAAAATCCATTTCGAAGAATCAATGTCTATTCCATCAGTACTTGGACCATGACCTCCAATGTTGTTTCTTATAGTGATACCATCAACGGTTATGTATTGAGAGTATAGCACTTGTACTGTCCAAAAACCGGCCTGTTGGATGTTCAGTTTCTTCAATGTAATATTTTTAGAATCAGAAATTAAAATAGTTCTAGGGCGTTGCGCATCATAATCTACAATCCAACGCAATCCTTTAGGTTCATATTGCTTGCGCAGATCCCAGTAGTAATCCCAAAATACTTTTCCTTGACCGTTGATTATTCCTTCACCATCAATCATAACATTTTGTTGGTTCACCACATTGATTAAGGCAGCTGGCCATTTCATTTCAATTCCTGCGATTCTGGTATCTATTTGTTTGTAATCCTTAATATCTTGACTTCCTCTAATTTCAACATCTTTGCCCACTTTAAAATGGATTCCCTCTTTTATAAATAAGGACCCTGTTAGATAAATCCCTTTTTGAAAAGTAACAACACCTCCACCATTTTTGGAACAGGCATCTATTGTTTTTTGAATCGCTATTGTGTTTAGTGTTTTTCCATCTGGAATTGCTCCAAATTCATTTACAGAATAACTGTTTTTTTTAAAAACAGTTGATTTAGATCCCACTTTTTTAGTCCAAGAAGGCAAACTGATACTGCTTGTACCATTTTCTTTCTCTGAATTATTCGTATTTTTTACTCCACAAGAAAAGAGACTAATATTCGCGAACAATACCCAAAAAATAAAAATATATCTCATTTTGTTTTAATTCAGTAATTATCAGGCAAGTTCTTTGTTTTTTATTGGTATACTATCCTGTACCTACCTGATTTTATAAATATCCATAGTGCCCTATATCAGCGCAATTCTCTAATCATTTTTCATCATCATAGTACAGGATACTATATTAAAAAGTAACCGTTATTTTTGAAAAACTATTAAATTTAAATCTTATACCGTTGGTAAATACTAGACGTTTATTATTACTTGTTTTTTTATGTTATCTGCCGGTCGAACTTTTTTCTATGCATTCGAATTATTTACTGCAAGAGCATAAAAATCCCATCTCTAAAGAAAAGACTCCAACTTCTGATGTAAATTCTACTAAGACCCAATTATTTTGTTTCGGGAGTAAGAGAAAATCTCAGAAAGGAACGCTCATTGATTCTCAATTGATCTTCGATTCAAAAAGAGGTTATGGTTTTGATTTTAATACTGCTCAAAATATAAAAATCAGTCCTACTGCTTTTACTGCCGAAAAACCAATTTACTTTTCAGTATCAGTTCCCGAGGGAAATTACAGCATTGAAGTAGCTATGGGAAGCAAAGAAAAAGCATCGAATATTACCATAAAAGCAGAATCCAGAAGGCTGATGCTGAACCAGTTTTCTATAAAAAAAGGAGATCAAGTTACCAAAACATTCAATGTAAATATTAGAAACCCAAAAATTGATGCTACCACCAATATTAGTCTTAAAGATAGAGAAAAAGACACCTTCAATTGGGACAACAAACTAACTCTTGAATTTCTAGGTACTGTATCTATCCAAAGTATTAAAATCATTCCTGAAGAAAATCTCTCTGTAGTTTATTTAGCAGGTGATTCGACTGTTACCGATCAAGATGTAGAACCTTGGGCATCATGGGGACAATTTATCACCAACTATTTTGATGATAACGTAGTTGTTGCCAATTATGCTGTTTCAGGTTCGGCTTTGAGTTCTTTTAAAGGAAGCAATCGTTTGAAAAAAATAAGCGCATTGCTAAAACCAGGCGATTATTTGTTTATTGAATTTGGACATAACGACGAAAAATTAAAAGGCCCTGAAAACACGGCTTGGGAATCCTACTCCAAATATCTGGCTGAATACGTGGAAACGGCTCGAAACAAAGGAGCTTTTCCAGTTTTAGTTACCCCAACGCAACGTCGCGCTTTTAATACCGACGGAACTTTGAAACCTACTCACGGCGATTTTCCCGATGCGATGCGAGCGGTGGCAAAAAAAATGAATGTTCCGCTTATCGACATTACCCAAATAACTACTGTATTATACGAAAAATGGGGTGTTGAGGCTTCAAAAAAGGCGCTGGTACATTATCCTGCCAATACTTTCCCGGGACAGGAAAAAGCATTGGAAGACAACACGCATTTCAATAGTTTTGGAGCTAACGAAATTGCACTTTGCGTGATTAAAGGCATTCGTGATCTTGACCTTCCTTTGAAAAAATACATCAGCAAAGAAACTCCTGCTTACGACCCAACGAAACCGAATTACATTTCGAATTGGACTCTTCCGATGAGTGCCCGTTTTGAAATTGCAAAACCTGATGGTAATTAAATCCCTTTTGAAAAACCTAATTATGTTACATAAAAACACCTTTCACTCTTTTGTTATTGTTGCGCTTACTGCGTTTTCTGCGCTGAACGGTTTTGCACAACAAACCGACAAAATATATCTTTCTGGAAAAGATTTTGAACATCCCGTGCAATGGGATTTTTATTGCACCGGTGGCAACAACAGCAAGACTTGGTCAAAAATAAATGTTCCTTCGCAATGGGAATTGGAAGGTTTTGGCGAATATACTTATGGCCGATGGTATAAAGAATTAAACCAAAAAGAACCCAGCAAAGAAGAAGGTTTGTACAAATATGAATTCGAAATTCCTGCCGATTATAAAGGCAAGGATATCCTAATCGCCTTTGGAGGAGCAATGACCGATACCGAAGTAAAAGTAAACGGAAAATTAGCCGGAGAAATTCACCAAGGTGGTTTTTATGAATTCAAGTATGATATTACTTCTCTTTTAAACTTTGGTGCCAAAAATGTACTGGAAGTCCACGTGTGGAAACATTCCAGCAACAATACCGTAAATGCTGCCGAACGCAAAACCGATTGGTGGCTGTTTGGCGGGATTTATCGTCCGGTTTGGTTAGAAGTCTCTCCAAAAACACAAATTCAACATATTGCGGTAAATCCAAAAATGGATGGTTCGATTTCTGTCGATATGAACCTTAAAAATATTGGCAAGAATGCCACTGTCGAAGCAACTTTAAAAGGTTTGGATGGCGAAAAATTTGCCACTTTTTCCTTTCCAATAAAAGCCAAAAGCACCAAAGAAACAATTGCTGCCCAATGGAAAAACGTAAAACCTTGGAATACGGAAACACCGAATTTATACGATTTGGAATTGGTGTTGAAGCAAAACGGAACCGCGATTCATAAAGTGGAAAAAAGAATTGGTTTCCGAACCTTGGAGTTCAAAAAGAAAGACGGAATTTATGTAAACGGCACCAAAATTATAATGAAAGGAATCAATCGTCATTCCTTTTGGCCGGAAGGCGGACGCAGCACCAGCAAGCGCATCAGCGTATTGGACGGGAATTTATTAAAAGACATGAACATGAATTCCGTGCGTGGCCATTATCCGCCCGACGAGCATTTCTTGGAAGTTTGTGATTCCTTGGGACTTTTTGTTTTGAACGAATTGGCAGGTTGGCAAAATTCGTATGACACCAAATTAGGCACCAAATTAGTCACCGAAATGGTTACTCGTGATGTCAATCATCCATCCGTAATTATTTGGGACAATGGTAACGAAGGCGGTTGGAATTACGATGTAGATAAAGTTTTTGAAGACAACGACCCTCAAAAAAGAATCGTGATTCACCCTTGGGCTGATTTCAATGGTTGGGACACGCACCACTACCCTACATATTTAACGGGCATGCACCGATTTAATAGTGGCGAAAATGTGTTTTTTCCAACGGAATTTATGCACGGAACTTACGACAACGGACACGGAGCTGCCTTGGAAGATTTCTGGACACGCTACAAACAAAGTCCTTTGTTTGCAGGAGGATTTATGTGGGCAATGCTCGACGAAGCCGTTTTCCGTTCGGATTGGAAAGGAGACACCAAATTTGATTCCAAAGGTTCTCTCGCTGCCGACGGAATTCTGGGACCACACCGTGAAAAAGAAGGCAGTTATTACACGGTAAAAGAAGTTTGGGCTCCCATTCAATTTGCAACAAAACAAATTACCGAAAGTTTTGACGGTTCTTTTTTGGTTACCAATGACTATCTTTTCAGTAATTTGAATTCCTGTAAAATGGAATATAAAGTACTGAAATCAGATGCCAACATTCTTTATACAAATGCCGTTCCAACAACATTAAGCTCTGGAAAAATTGACATTCCAAGCATTGAACCCGGAGAAACTCGCAAGATTAAATTTGCGGTTCCAGCCAACTTTTTCGAAGGTGATGTTTTGTCGATAACGGCAAATGACATCCATGGTGCAGCAATTTATACTTGGACTTGGCCTATTCACAAAGCCCAGTTTTATGCGAACAAGTTTTTGGTTGCCAAAACGACCAAAGCAAAAGCAACTGCAGTTCAAACTGGCAATGAGGTAACTTTAAAAGGAAGCGATATCAGCGTAACTTTGGATAAAACAACAGGTGAAATTCTTTCTGTCAAAAACGCCACTTCAGTAATTCCGCTGACCAATGGACCTCGACCAATCGGGATGAAAGCCAAACTAAAAGAAATTCAAGTAGCTCAAGAAGGCGAAAATTCGGTTTGTATCGTACTATATTCTGGTGGATTGCATTCCATAAAATGGACAATGCATCCAGATGGAAGATTCAAAATGGAACTAATTGCCCTGAAAAATGCCGAAAATGCCGGTGGTTTTGACGGAGCTTATTTTGAAGATAAAATTAGTGCTTTCGGAATCACGTTCAGTTTTCCAGAAAAAGGTGTTACGGGAATGAAATGGTTTGGAAGAGGCCCATATCACGTTTGGAAAAACAGAATCAAGGGAACGACTTATGGCATTTGGGAAAAAGAGTACAACACAACCATAACAGGGGAAAGTTTTGAAAATTTGGTTTATCCAGAGTTCAAAGGTTATCACGCCAATGTAATGGGTGCGAATCTAAAAGCGGGTGCATCATCTTTCAAAGTATTTAGCGAATCCGAGAATTTATTTTTACGAGTATTCACTCCCGATTTGCCTAAAAACGGTTTTCCGGGAAGCAATCCGCAACCCGCATTTCCAGAAGGAGACATTTCCTTTATGTATGAAATTCCAGCAATGCGTGATTTCAAACCTTTGGAACACCAAGGACCAGAAAGTCAAGCTACCAACATCCGTATCAAAAAGGGTGATGATGGAATTTCAATGAATCTTTGGTTCGATTTTAGAGCATTAACTGAAAAATAAAATTTATACCTTAAAATATGAAATTGATTAAAATACTTTCTGTCATCTGTTTAGCATTTTTGTTATTTAATTTTACGGAAAAACAAAAAAACAAACCAACTGTTTATACCGTTGGAGATTCAACCGTAAAAAATGGCAGTGGCAAAGGTGACGGTGGACTTTGGGGCTGGGGAGATTACATAGGCCAATTTTTGGACACTTCAAAAGTTAGACTCGAAAACCACGCTTTGGGCGGAACCAGTAGTAGAACTTTTCAAGACAAAGGTTTGTGGTTGCCTGTTTACAATAAACTAAAAAAAGGAGATTATGTGCTGATTCAATTTGGACATAATGATGATGGGCCTTTAAATGATGATTCCAGAGCCAGAGGAACTATCAAAGGGATTGGTGAGGAAACCGAAGAAATCGACAATATGCTGACCAAGAAACACGAAGTCGTTCATAGCTATGGTTGGTATATTAGAAAACTGGTTAAAGATGCCAAATCCAAAGGTGCAATTCCAGTGATTTGTTCTTCGATTCCTAGAAATGATTGGAAGGAAGGCAAAGTGCCTCGCAACAATAAATCCTATGGTTTATGGGCGCGACAAATCGCTGAACAAGAAAAAGTGACTTTTATCGAACTCAACGATAACATGGCCATCGAAATGGAAAAATTGGGTGAAGCAAAAGTAACCGGAACCTATTTCTACAAACGCGACCACACCCATACATCGGCAAAAGGAGCGGTACTTTCTGCTTCGGTAATTATCAATGAATTGAAAAAAAGTAATAATTCTTTAAAAAAATATATTTTAAAAAATCCAAAAATTGTTCTTCCTGTCAAGAAAAAAGTCTATTTGATAGGTGATTCGACAATGGCGGATAATGGTAACAATCCTAATGCCGTGGGTTGGGGAGTTACTTTTCCTAACTATTGTGATACTACAAGAATCGAGGTCATTAATAAGGCCAGAGGAGGAAGAAGCACGCGTACTTATACCAAAGAAGGTTTGTGGGATGCGGTAAAAAATCAATTAAAACCGGGCGATTTTGTAATGATACAATTCGGTCATAACGATGCCGGAGCGGTTGATAAAGAAAAATTTAGGGGTTCACTAAAAGGAAACGGCAATGAAACCCAAGAAGTAGTTCGGGACAGTTTGACCGAAACGGTGCATACTTTTGGGTGGTATATGGAAACGTTTATTAAAGAAGCCAAAGCAAAAGGAGCTATTCCTATCGTTCTGAGCCAGACTCCAAGAAACGAATGGCCAAACGACAAAGTAGAACGCAGAAGCGATACTTATGGAGGGTGGTCGAAAATAGCAGCAACGAATGCGGGGGCTTTTTATATCGATTTAAACGAAATAGTAGCCTTGAAATACGAAGCTTTGGGCAAAGAAAAAGTGAAACCTTTTTTCCCAAAAGACCACACCCATACTGGTTTTGAAGGTGCAAATCTTAACGCTCTTACCGTAGCGGAGAGTCTCAAAAAAATAAAAGAATGTGGATTGAAAGAGTACATAGAAATTCCTGCGAAATAATCTAATTACTCATTTTAACTCTTTTGATATAATATCAGCAAATGAAAAATATAATTTTAATTATCACATTTTTGCTAAGTAGCTTTTTCACATTCGCTGCTGAATATTATGTTGCCCCGAATGGAAAAGATTCCAATATTGGAAGTATAGACAAGCCTGTCGAAACCATAAAAAGAGCCCAGGAATTAGCTAGTGCTGGAGATACCGTTTACATCAGAGGCGGTATGTATACAATGAGAGTAGAACAAATAGCAGCATATAATCGTGCTATGGCTTATGTCACCAAACTGGACAAAAGCGGAATCAGTTATTTAGCTTTTCCAAACGAAACACCAGTATTTAAATATAACAACATTACCCCCGCCAATTATCGCATTATAGCATTTTATGTCAATGGAAGTAATATTCGCATCAAAGGTATTGAAATAACTGGTGTTCAAGTAACAATAACAACCCATACACAATCCGAATGTTTCGAGGTTCAAGGGAGCAATAATACCCTGGAACAACTGCAACTACATGATAATATGGCTATTGGCATTTACATATTGAAAGGTTCCAATAACCTGATATTAAATTGTGATGCCTTCAGAAATTGGGATTCAGTATCCGAAGGTGGCAAAGGAGGAAATACCGATGGTTTTGGATGCCACGCTCCTATTGGCAATAAAAACAACATCTTTAAAGGATGTCGCGCTTGGTTTAATAGTGATGACGGCTTTGATTTAATTAATTCTGGAGAAACTGTTTTAATTGAAAATTGTTGGGCTTTTTACAATGGCTATACCTCGGACTTTATAAGCCGCGCAGACGGTAATGGTTTTAAGGTTGGCGGTTATGGTGGTAGTCCTCTGGACAAAATACCTAATCCAATACCTCGGAACACTATTCAGTTTTGTCTGGCTGTAGGCAACAAGCAAAGTGGTTTTTATTCCAATCATCATTTAAACGGAAGTAATTGGTATAATAATTCGGCGTATCGAAATAAGAGAAACTATAATATGCTGAACAGAAAAGCTGCCAACACGGCGGATTATCTCACCAATGTTCCAGGCTGGGCTCATGTAATGAGCAACAACTTGGGCTACAAAGCCACGGAAAAAGAATTGACGGATATCGACAAATCTGCTTGTACGTTAACCCACAATTATTTTAACCTCAATCTAACGATTAATGATTCCGATTTTTTAAGCCTGGATGAAACGCTTTTAACAGCTCCCAGACAAGCTGATGGAAGTCTGCCTAAAAATAATTTCTTTAGATTAAATGCTGCAAGTAATATAATTAACGCTGGAACTGCTATTGGGTTTCCATTTAAAGGAACCGCTCCTGATTTAGGTTGTTTTGAATAGGTTAATCTTTTAAAACTACTGATAACTAATTCTGTGTACCATGCAACTTGTTTTTCTCAAAATGCCATTTTTTGTGTATATTTTTTAAGGATAGTTCATTCCTGCAAATAAAAATACCCTCCCAAAAATCAGATTTCAGGAGGGTGTTTTTATTTTTTAACAGCACTTATTTTTCTTCTTTATAGGCCGGTATTTCATAAGAGCTTCCCTGGTCCAAAGGATAAACAACTAATTGATCTAAAACAATTCCGGTTTGATTGACTGTGATAGTGACAGTATGCTTTCCAATATTTGCAAATGAAACTGGCAATTTTATAATCGCACTGTTTCGTAATACATTTTCTTTCCATGCAGTATCTCTATCTTTGGTGTTAATCAAAAAAGACTTTGTTTCTTTTCCGTCTATTTGTACTCCTACTTCATGGTCAAACTTGTTAGCATGAGTTGGGAGCAAATGAATTTCTATTTCGTAATTACCTGTATTATCTACTACAAATTCATAAGAAATTGAAGGTTTTACATCCTTAAAATAACTGTGCTTGAATGGAAATAAAGTAACTGCATTATTACTGAACCCTAAACCATTAATTGTTTCCCATTTATAGTTTTTGGAGGCTTTGCTGGCAACAAATTTGTTTGCCTGTATCGTAATCACGGATTTTGGACTTTGTTTTACTGGAATTTCTTTTGGCAATGTTTTTATGGAATCGAAAACCGGTAAATTTCTCGGATACATCGACATCATCCCATTCCATTTTCCTTTACTCAAGCCGTTGTTGTAATATGCCGTGAGTTCTTTGATCTTCTCAAAAGCTTTCGCCGATAAATTCAAATATTTTTCCTTTTGTTTCAAATCGGTTGTCAATGCCGCCAAATTCCAATATAAAAATTTATGGTTCATATATGCCGCTCCTTCAATTGGGTAAACCACCAATTGGAAATAAGCATCTTCTCTTTCTTCGGGAACAAGTGATGAGGTATCTACTGCAACAGTAGAATACAAGTCACCTATTTTGTTAATCAAATTATCGTAGGCTTTTATTCTTTCCAAAGATTCTTCTGCAGTAAAATCGGAAAGTTTTATTGGTGTTGTTGGCTCTGTCTGGCTCCATCCCATGTATTCCGGTTTTCTGAGGAATGCCAATCGGTAATGTTCTTCAAATACAGCACTTAAATCTTCTGCCATGTATGGAGAAAACTCTCTGCTGATCCAGTTTTTTAAATAGTGCTTAATCCCATCTGATTTGATGCTATTGATATCCCAAGCCATATCCAGAAAGAACTCCATATCATACTCGGCTGGTTTGATATCTCCCACATTGACAATCCACATTTTTTTTGCGCCATTTTCATAGGCTTTTTTCATTTCGTACCATATCAAACCAGGTTGGGTGGTACTTAGCCAAAGGTAATCGTGAGGTCTTCCCCAATAACTTAAATGATAATAAACGCCACCGCCTCCAGGTCTTTTTTGCTCTTCGGTATTGCTTAAGCGTCTAATGTATCCATAATTATCATCAGGCCAGACTAAAGTGACATCTTCAGGAATTTTAAGTCCGTTATCATACATTTCTAACACTTCTTTGTAGGGTACAAATGCTTGAGGAATGTCCTTTAAAGGTTTTTTAAAAGTATTGGATAGCATGTTACGCTGCACACCAATTATCTTTTCCACCATCGTGACAGACTCCTGTAAATCTTTTGCACCTTCCATTTTACTGTCATGTACGCCTCTCATTCCTAAAGTCATGATCGTTTCGTTTTGAGCAGATTTCAATTCATCTAATCGATCCTGCCAATATTTATCTACTTGTATTTTATTGGTAAAATAATTATAATCACCATGAATTTTTAGTTTCCATTCATCAACATTATTTCTTAGCATGGGTTCGGCATGGGAAGAACCTATAATGATATGGTATTTTTGAGCCATTTCTTTATTTCCGACAATTGTAAAAAAACCTTTTGTAGACGGATGCATGGCTGGCCAAATGGTATTGGATTTCAACCGCAGTAGCAATTGAAATATTTTTTCATACGTTTTAGGACCAATATCTTTTGTTTCTGTTTCAAAAGTTTTGGCTGCCCAAGGCTGTAATCCCCAATCTTCATCGTTTAAGAAAATGCCACGGTATTGTACTGATGGTGATGAAATAATACCTTTTTTAGGTAGTTTTAGCGACACTGTTTCTTTTTTTATGGGATGAACATCTGCCCACCATTTCCATGGAGAAATCCCCAGACGTTCCGCCATTTCAAAAATTGCAAATACCGTTCCTCGGACATCACTTCCTACTACCAAAAGATTATCTTTTTCTTTATTGATACAAAATTTCTCCCATTGACCTGATAATTTTTGCTGTATTAATTTTGATTCGAATAGCGCACTAGATACTTTTCCAATGTATATTCCTTTGTTCGAAAACGTTTTGGCAGTAACAATTTGAGGTCTTTTACCGCTTATCTCTTTAATATCATCCGCCAATTCATTAATAGCCCAAACAATTAAAGAATCGGTATCATTAGCAATAAAAATAGTCGCTACTTGATTCGAATTAGCAATTGGATAATCCGTCATACCTATATTCTGACTATACGATTTTACATCAAAAAAACACAATAGCGTTAACGATAAAATAAGGAAGTTTTTTTTCATTTCAATCAGTTCGAGTTGTACTATCTATTTTAGATTTATTTGATTAATTGCTTATTTACGTAAACATTTTTAAAAGTAACTCCTTTTATTATGCTTTTATCGATGGCCGTATTAGTAGCTTCAATATTCAAATTTTCAAAGGTAAAATTGGTTAAACGAACGTTAGGATCATTCTCTACTCCATAAAAAGTATCGCATTTAAGATCAATATTCTTTAACGTAATATTATCTCCGTATGATAAGGGTACATCGGGACGTCCTTTTAAATCAAAAAATTGTTTCCAAGCAAAAACAGCAAGGCACGTTTTAGCCTCTCCTTTTATATTTTCAACCCTAATGAACTCATATCTTTGAGGTGTATCAGGTCTCATTTTAAGCCATAATAATCTTGAAGCTCCATCAATTTGGCAATTCCGCATAATCACGTTTCTGTTGTGAATGGATTCGCTTCCGTTTGTTAATGCGGAATGACAAAATCCAAAATGGCAATCTTCAATAATAATATTAGAATTTGGTCCATTATTTTTATCCTGATCTGCATAAGGTCCTTTGCCGCCTTTTAATGCTATAGCGTCATCGTTTACAGACATATAACAGCCTTTTATAAGAACATTAGAACAAATATCAATATCAATGGCGTCTGTACTTGGGGCTTTAGCTTCGAGGTGTGGAGAAAAAATATAAACATCCAATATTTTTACATTATTACATTTATAAAAATGATTGGTCCAAAAACCTGAATTAATCAATTTTACATCTTGAAGTTGCACCTTATTAGAATTCCAGACAAATACTAATCTTGGTCTTGAAACTTCTAGGTTGGTACATTTTGGGTTCTCTTTGCGTCTTGCCCAAAATGCTTCCCAATACTTCGAACCATTCCCGTTTAGTGTTCCTTTACCTGAAATTGAAAAACCATCAACTCCATAGGCATTTACTAAAGCAGGAAAATAATCCAGATTTTGACCTTCCATTCGTGAAGGCATGATAGGATAATCTGAAATAGTATCCGAACCTTTCAAAGTAGCACCTTCAGAAATATACAAACTCGTTTTGGGTTTAAAAAACAAAGCTCCACTCAAAAAAACGCCTTTAGGAATTATGATTACTCCTCCTTTTTTTGATGCTTTATCAATAATCTTTTGTATCGCTGCAGTTTGAACTTTTGTACTGTCTCTACTAACACCATAATCAGTAATCGTATATTTTTTACCCAAATTATTTAATTTAATTTTAGAAAAATCATTAAACCATTTAGGGATTACTGTTCCGTCAGGAAAGGTATCAGTAGTGTTATTTTGCGAAAATGCAACCTGGGAAATTCCCAATATGCAAACAATTAGTGCGAAAAAATTTTTCATTATTATCTAGTTTTGAATTATTATTTTGTCAAGAGAAACGAAGTTTCCGGTACTGCCATAATCTGTTTTTCTTTTATCAGACCAATTTGATCTTTCCCCTGTTACAAATACGGTTAATGTGTAAGTATCGTTCTTTAAAATTGGAGATCTGAATACTTGTGTTGACAAGGATGACTTGCTATACATGTCAATCAGTGATTTTAATATCGTATGTCCTTTTTTGTCAGATAGTTCCACTCGAGCGTAACCGTTTTCGGTACCCACATAACTGTATAAAGCAATTCGGCTTCCACTGAATTTGATTGAAAAAGAGGCTTCTTTGTCGTCTGATTTACTTTCAGACCGTACACCTTCATCATTGAGATGGTTCCATTTTCCAATATATTGAATTTGCTTGTCCGTATTATCTATGATTTTATCGGTAGTTTTAATTGACGATGCAAGTCCGGTTGCAGTATTGATTTGCCATGCTTCCTGATAAGTAGGCATGGATAGTGAAGTTCCTGATATTAAAAGCGGTTGCCAAACATAAGTTGCTGATGAGGCCTGTTTAGGAAAAGACCAGCGATCTCCCATAAACATATAGGTAGTGCCTTTTGTCCCTTCAATAGCTAATACGAAAGTTGATTGTGAATTCCAGGTTAATGTACCTTCCGGAGCAATAAGTCCTCTCAATATCCAAGGGCCTTTGATAGCATTAGAAGTATAATAGTAATTATCATTGCGTTCCCAACTGGTGAGGTTTGAACCGATTAAATAATAAATACCGTCTTTATTAAACATCGTAGGGGATTCAAATCCTGGTGTCATATTTTTATTTATTTGCTCAACAACCGATTTGTAATCGTCGCTCAATTTATAAATTTCACCACCATGAATAAGGATATACCCAGCGCCATCCTTATCTTGGAAAGTTCCCATATCCCATTTTTTTATAGGTTTGTCATTAAAAAGCAATGGACCTTTAAATTCATAAGGGCCTTTAATCGTTTTTGAAGTTGCATAACCTACAAACTGATCCTTATAAGTAATCGAATCAGCATGCATAAACATAATATATTCTTTAGTTTTAGGGTTTTTCATTACTTTGACCCTTTCGCCAACCCGGTTAGGACCTAATTTACCCGAGTTTTGCACAGGAAGTGCTATTTGCTCAAATTTCCAATTATAAAGATCTTTTGAGGAGTAACAATTAAAACCAGCAAAAGCATTATTAGTATCACTATGGGCTTCGCCAAAAAGATAGAATTTACCTTTATCTTTAATGATATTTGCTCCATGGGCACTTACACTATTTCCGTTCTGGTCAAACCAAGGTGTTCCAGAATATATGGCATCCGTTTTTCCAGGCAGTTGTGCGAATAAAATAGAAGTATTGATTAAAAAGACAATACATACTATTTTTTTACTCAAGTGTATGAAAATGGAATAACTACTTCGGAACATATTTTAGAATTTACATTTAATAATCAAATATATTCAATTCTGTTTTGTACTGTATCCTGTACTATCGGTATAATTATCTGTAAAGTACTATAGACAATAGTGAGATGATTTTTATATGTTTTAGCTAATCTATTACAGTAATCGATACCTCTTTTAAAACATAAAAAAGGCAATATTTTCAATTGAAAGTGCTGCCTTTTTATGGATAGTATTCACGTTGTATATACTACTTTTTGAATCAGTTTTAGGTTGGCATCAGTTTTTTTCTGGAACGATATCAATGGCTATTGAACCTTCTTGAAGTCCTTCTGCACTTGCTTTTATCTCAATTTTACCACCATTTTTGGCGGCCTTAATGATTGCGATTGTTTTCCCATTGTATGCTTGTCTTTCAGAAGCTTGATAGGCTTCATGACTAATGATATTACCATTGTCAACTCCAATAATTTTACCGGAATCCGCAATAGTAAATTTTATTAGATTATCTGCATTTGCACATGGTATACCTTTATCATCAACAATTGTTGCTGTGATAAAAGAGACATCATCCCAATTATTTGTTAGCGTTGGATTACTTTTAGTAAGTATAATTTTTGATGGTTTTCCGGCAGATGTAAATGCTTCTTGAGCTGCAATTTTATCATTATTTTTTCCAATTGCCTTTATGGTACCTTCTTCAAAAGTGACATTCCATTCTCTTGGTGAATCATCAGCTGGTTTTTTTACTGATCCTAATGACTTTTCATTAAGGAAAAGTTCCACTTCATCGCAATTGCTATACACCTGAACTTTTGCATTATCATAGGTATCAAAATCATTTGGTGTCCAATTGCCAACCCAATTTCCTGCTCCGGCATTTTCAGATTTTCTCACGATGTGTACTACTGGTTCAGTAGACCACCAGCTATCTCTCTGTAAGGCTTGCTGTTTCCAATTTCCGGCTCTGTCAAACAAACCTTGATTGTTGGTCGTTTCTGGCCAGTCAGCTTCACCTAAATAATCATAACCCGTCCATAGAAATTGACCTGCCATATACGGTTTGTCGCGTAAAGCAAGCCATTGATTAATAACGTGGGTGTTTTCGGTACCCAATACTTTCCAATTTGGGTGTGCTTCATGTGCCGCAATTAATTCATTTTCACGATAATTTTGCCCTACCACATCCATCTGTTCTGCAAAACCGCTAAGATACACTTTGGAATTAGCAGGTCTGAACAGCGCCATTGTTACGGGTCTGGTGTCGTCATATTTCTTTACAAGGTCTTCCTGCATTTTATATTTTTTGTACCCTTCAGGATAACTTAGGTCGTCATGTATTTCATTTCCAATACTATAAATAACGATAGAGGGATGATTTCTATCTCTCAAAATGACATCTCTTGTATCTTGTTCCCACCAATCCGTGAAATATAAATTATAACCTTTTTCGCCATTATGCTTAGCGGAATTCCACGTGTCAAAGGTTTCATCCATTACTACAAATCCCATTTGGTCACACAAATCAAGAAACTCCGGAGCAACAGGATTGTGTGAGGTACGGATGGCATTTACACCAACTTCTTTTAATTTTTTAAATCGTTCTTTCCATACGCCTAAAGGTACTGCCGCACCAACCGCTCCGCCATCGTGATGCAAACAAACTCCTTTTAATTTTAAATTTTTACCATTTAACCAAAAGCCAGATTCAGCAATGAATTCTGATTTTTTAATTCCAAATGGAATAGTTTGATTATCGATAAGTGTAGTTCCTGAATATAATTTGGTAGTTGCAGTGTATAAATTAGGTTCGTCAATATCCCATAATTTTGGATTTGCGATTTCAATGTCTTGCGACAATAAGCTCGTTGTGTTTGCTGCAATATTTTTTTGGCTTTCAACAGTTTTCACCACTTTTCCTTTAGCATCAACAATTTCGATTTGTAATTTGTAATTCCCCCCGATTCCTTTATTCTCAATTTCTACCTTTAGATTCACTACTCCTTTAGTGGCTGTAGCAAGTGGTGTCGAGATAAATGTTCCCCAATGTTTAAAATGAGTTGGATTTACCGAAACTAAACGAACGTGACGATAAATACCTGCGCCAGTGTAATAACGGGAAGCAGGTTGGATTGAATTATCGGCTCTCACTGCTATAACGTTAGCCTTGCCAAAGTTTAAATAAGGAGTAAGGTCATAAGTAAAGCTGGTATACCCGTACGGGCGTTTTCCTAAATGTTTTCCATTTATCCATACCTCACTATTAGCCATGATTCCATCAAATTCGATTGTACATATTTTTTTCGCATCAGCGGCATTCATTTCAAATGTTTTGCGATACCATCCAATTCCAGTTGGTAAATAGCCACCGCCACGGCCTGATGTGTTGTCTCTATCATAAGGTCCTTCAATGCTCCAATCATGAGGTACATCTAATTTTCTCCATTGTGTATCATTAAACAAAGGTTTCTCTGCACCAGGGACTTCTCCTTTTATAAATTGCCAGCCACTATCAAAATTAGTTACTTTGCGTGCTTGGGAAAAACCGTCTGTAGCCAAAGCTAAAAACAACAATAAGAAGGTAAATGGTAAATGTTTTATTTTAAAATAGTTCATTTTTTTTAATTTTTGAATTGGGTAAATTTCTCCCCAACATTCGTTTTATTAGTACTCTTTATTTTTCAATTTTAGCATCTGCGTAAGCTGCGTGAGAATTTTGGCATGCAGATTACGCTGATTTTGTAAAAGAAACTATTTTTTAAAATTTGAAGGTGTCTTTTTTATTGACTTAGTTATTCAACTTTACGTTTCAACCATTTTTTTGGCACATTGACAATACAGATATTCATGGTACGATTGTCTTCAGAAAGCATCGCCGATTGTATTTCTATTTTAGTTCCATCGCGATTAAAAGTAGGGTGTAAATGATCAGCCGCAGTTTCTTTATGACCCGTTGTAAGCATTATCATTTCGTTAGTTTTTCGGTCAATTAGATATAAACTTCGCGAAAAATCATCGCCCACGGCCCATCGTCCATCAGCTGAACCATGTACGTGCCATAAACCGCTACCGTTTTTAGTTTGCCCTGCAATAATCATCTCTCTGGTTCTAAGATTTACAATGGCAAGACCTGTAGGTTTTTCTCTAGTTCCAGTGGCTCCCCAATTACTTTCTTGGCCGGGATTGACTGGATTTCTTATCTCGCCGTTGGCCGCAACTTCCACAGGGGGATCTTTCTCAATATCAATTTTTCGATGTCCCATAATCGCCATGGCTACTTCATCTTTAGAAATTACGGCTTCGTGTGTAACCCATTCAAAATCGGATTCAGGATACAAAGGGCGTAAACCTGTACCGTCTGCCATAACAGTCCACGTACGTTGGGGTGACTTCCCCCCTGTTTCCCAGCAAAAAATAATTTCGCCCGGATTCCAGATATTTGATTGGATGTGTCCAATTTGAAAAGGAACCGAAATGACATGCTTCAACTCGCCTGTTTTCAAATTCATGCTACCTATTCCGCCCGGGCCAGCGCCCATATTTCTGGGTCCAAAACTTTTTTCGAGAGTAACCCCGGCAGTCAAATGTTTAGCGGCTTCTTCTTTTCCAACTCTAAAATAAACGCTGCCTTCATCGGCATCCAATGCCATATCGCCTGAAGCACCCATTTCCGGATTAGTCATACCACAGACACGTTCGTAAGCCGAAACGGGTTTCATTTTTCCTGATTTACTGTCTTCAAATACACTCGCCAAATTTACTTCTATGATTTGCATTTTGTCTTCTTGGCCTTTACGCATAAAGTACAATTTCATTGACTTTTGCGCTATGCAAAGCGTTCCGTTATAACCGCCTTCTGTAACTTGAACCAATACACCCGATTTTTCATTGACCGCAATGGCTTCCCCTTTAACTCTGTTAGATCTAAACACCAACCATTTCCCGTCTGAAGTCCACTGTGGGTGCGTTGGATACGTTTTGGAATCGCCCGCCGATTTTGTCGTTAAAAAAATTAATTCCTGACCCGTAACAGGGTCTTTAATTGTCTTTTTTTCGGATGGAAAACGAGTACCAATTTGACCAAAAGTAGTCGCCGTAACCAATACTATAATGGTATGTAAAAGGGGGTTAATTTTCATTTGTGTTGGTTGTTTTTACCTTCTATTTTTAATTGGACAGAGCTATCGTTGATTTCGAATTGACTGTCTTTCAATAACAAAATCACTTCAGATCCAGCCAATAAAACAGGCCCATAGCCATGAGCTGCAAATACATTTATTGGACGATAGTAATAAAAAGCAGGGTCAAATCCCATACCTGTTCCCACACAAGTTCCTTCTACTTGTCCTTTGGCATTGACTTTGGAGGCTACTGCATTCCATGCCAATAGAACCGCTGGTGCGTAAGTCATTTTATCAACATAACCACGATTAATGGCTCTGGCAATTGAATAGGTGTAAATGGCTGTTGCCGAAGTTTCTAGATAAGTATCATTTCTATCCAATAATTGGTGCCAAAAACCAGTTCCGTCTTGGTATTTTGCCAATCCTTTGATATGTGCTTGCAATTGCGCCAAAACTCCTGCATATCCTGGGTGGTTTTTAGGCAAAACTTCCAATAATTCAACCATTGTCATCACTGCCCAACCATTAGCTCTACCCCAGTGAAATTGAGGATGGTCTTCCATAGATTGCACCCAACCGTGCATGTAAATTCCTTTTTCTTTATTGAACATTCTCCCTGAAAACTGGTTGACTTGTTTTACGGCATCATCAAAATATTTAACATCTCCTGAATATTTACCCATTTGGGCAAGTGCCGGTACGCTCATGAACATGTCGTCTAACCAAAGCGTGTTGTCCTGAGGTCTGTTTCTGGCCAAAGTTCCATCTTGCAGTCTAAATTGCTTGTTGCTGATGAAGTCAATATAATTATTAATCAGCGGATCTACATTTGCTTTTAGTCCCTCTTGCTTTGCTTTTATAAAGGCTGCACAAAGTGCTCCTGCAAAATCTAATGCTTCAGGATGCAAGGTTTTGAGCATGTCTTTATCTTTGATGTTTTGCTCTTTATAATTTTCGGCGATATCTGCGATTAATTTGATTCGCTTGTTGGAATAATCGGCAAAATATTTTTCGCCCGTAGCTTTAGAAGCTAAAAGCATTCCCGCATAAGTAACTCCCCATTCGTAACTGGTAAGTCTAAAAGCACCTGACTCAAACATGATGTCTTCATTGCCTTTTTTATAATTCGTGATTTCCGCTTTTGTCGTTGCATTTACAATTTTAGAAGCTGAATTTGCATCCAGAAATTTATAAACTCTGTCCAATACCTTTTTGATACTATCTTTTTGAGGAGTTCCATAAGGTGTTGGATAATCTGGTTGAAGCAAATGCAGTGGCGCGGTTGCATCGTTTTTTTGTGCATGTACTGTAGCTGTTGATACTAGCACGCTCGTAAACAAAAGCGTTGCGATTTTAGAAAAAGAATGTTTCATACTATCGGTTTTAGAAATACAAATAAGGTTTATTTATTGATTTTAACAGTGATTTCGGTAGAAAGTTGTTTGGCTAAGTTGATTACATAATTATTGAAATAGGCCGAATCCTTGAAATTTTTATCGGCACTCAATTCCCAAGCTGCAATGGCATAATAACTGATTGGCTCCTTGTTTTCGACTTTGAATTTAGCCAAATAAGAATTGGTTAGTTGCCCTGTTTTTGGCGCTTCCATATAGCCGTTGTATCCCTTTTTAGGAACTATTATTGCTGTTCCCATAATCCATTCGCGATTATAACCTAAGTTATCATGTTGAATAAGACAAACAAAATTACCGGCTTCAACTACATTTAAAGGTTTTTGATTGTTAATGTTTGATAAGGCAATAAGTAACATTTCGTTTCCTTTAAGTCCATCCAGACTAACTGTGTTTTTATAGCCATACATTCCGGGCCAGATAGACGTAATTTCTTTTACCTGATACTTATTTCCCGATGCATTCCAATTGTGATAATCATAACTTAAAACAGAATTTTCAGGTCCTTCACTCACAATTTTAAAAGTTGTCTTTTCGATATTATTCAAAGTGTCGGTTCCAAGAATTCCAAGTCTGTTAATTTCATTTCCTACGAGTAATGCGTACCCCCCAAGGCCAGCTGAACTTCCCACGGGAAAAACATCTCTTCCCCAATCATACATCACATGATAATTATCTTCTACGGCTCCTTTACTGTTAATTCCAACATTTTCCGGAGTAATGGCAGGTATTTTTTTTCCAAAAACATCTTTGGCATTTCTACCATCTAGATAATGCCTAAAACCTACTTTGTCATTTTCCCAGGAAGGACCATCGGTTTGGTATTTTTGAAAACCTAGTTTTTTATAGACTTGATTCGCATTTACAGTTTCTTCGGTTGCGGGTTGTAAAGGTTCGTTTTCGGTTTCTCTTTTTCCAAATCTTGCGCTAGTTCTAATCGTAAATTTAGGTGCTTTTTTTACCCAAACAAGTTGGGTATTTTTCTTTTCATTGGCCGAAAAATTGGTCACTACAAATAGTTCATCCCATTTTCCATCGCCATCTAAATCATTAACTTGAGAAGGGATCGTGTCATTTTTATAAACCAATACAGGGTAATTATTCAAATCTCCTTTTACAGGCAACAGCTTTCTTGCGATAGAAATTGGTTTATCTGTTAATTCCAAATTAGAATTATTGGTTAACACTATTCTTGTTTCAGAAGTGTTTTTATACGTTTTACAGCCTACAAAAGCCATAATTACTAAGGCTACAGGCAAGTATAATTTAATTTTAGGTGACATTTTTTTTTATTTAAATTATTTTGATTCTTTTTCTTTTTTATAATTTTTTGATGTAAAATCAATTTTATATGAATCTTTCCCATGGAACTTTTTAACTCAATATTTCCTATTTTCAACGGATTAAAATCCGTTGCTACAAAACAAATCGTTCCTATGGAACTTTACATAAGAGAGCAGTAGGCTCGTAACATATTGTAGCAACGGATTTTAATCCGTTGAAAACAAATTTTTAATAGATTGAATAATTACATTTTTTAATTTTTTTAGATTTTTTTATTTCAATGCTACATCCCAAACTTTGGAAAGTCTGGATTTGCCTTTAGGGCCTTCAATATTTAAAACCACAATATATTTTCCAGCTTGTTTATATTGATGTATTGGGTTTTGCTCTGAAGAACTTGTTCCATCCCCAAAATCCCATTTCCACGATTTGATTTCCCCCTCGGATTTATCTATAAAAGCAACCATTCTTCGATTCATATCAACCACATTAAAAGACCATTTTGTAGCTATTCCTTTCTTGAACTGATCTTCAAGCGGCATTAATTTAAAAGGCAAACTATAGCTGGCATTTCCGTACATGGTATGCTCTTTTGATAAGTTCCAAAACCCATTATTGGCCTCTTTATTCACATCATCATAATCAATTATTGCCCAACAAAGTCCTATGTTTTTATTTTCTTCCAATATGGATTCAATAGCTCTTTCAGGATCATTTCCTGCATAATCAAAAGGAGTTATCCAAAACTCCAATGTCAATTTTCCTGATTCTCCGGGTTTAAAATTGTAATGTGTCGCAGCATTGGAATACGGCAATTCTTTTATCCAGGGCTGACTTCCCCAAGCTAAAGCCCAATCTTTTCCTTCCGAAGGGGTAAAAATATGATAGTTTTGTGCATGAACGCCATGATAAGAGAAATAGCCATCCATCGTATTTGTCAATGATTTATTGGGATGAAAACGATCAATAAATGGGCCTCCGGATTGATCGCCGTCTACAGTGATTTCAAATATATCGTTGTGCAAACCCGTCAAATAAAAATCCCAATAATTATCGTAGGCTTCATATAAAAAATACAGCCGATTCAATCCTTTTACCCAAGCCACTTTTACACTCACATCCAGATTTTTCGGATCCGCTTTAGTTTGTTTTCCACTGTCATCCCATAATTCTCCCATTCCAACAGCATAACTTTCAGGAACTATTTTCCAATCTTCTGCATTTCCGTCAACCGTAGGGATTTTATTTGCTGGAAACTGAAAAATTTTAAAACTGCGGTTTTCTTGTGACCAAGCCTGAACTCCAAAAAATAAGAGTATCAGCAATGACAAAAATGATTTTTTGCATCGTTTTAACCAACATTTATTTTTAAAATCTAAAGTCATATTTTATAAATTAATTACAGTTTGGGAATATCTATGGCCTTATATTTTGCAGGATTAGCTGATTCTCCTTTAAAATTAATCAGTTCTAATCCTGTCACATTATTTGCTTGAATGGCATTTGTAAAATAATCCGGAATCGAATTACCCCAAGCTATGCTGCAGTTTTCTAATACTACACGATCGCTATACCGAATAAAAATCCCCGGAGTATCATGATTTTCAATACCTTCATACGCTTTTGTAGGGCGGTTGTCAAAGACATTACCGGGATATTTTGTCCATCTGTTTAAGGTAACGGCAACATTATAAAGTCGGATATCGGTGATTCTACTTTCTTTTGTACCATTGATACGGATACTGTTTTCGGCCATTCCTTTTACATTTTCAATTAAAACATTGTGAATTTTTCCAATTTTAGTCTCCGGATTGCGCTGTATCGCTGTTAGTGAAATCGCCTCACCACGCCCCCACCAAGGATTAGAATGATATCGGGAAATAAAATTTATATCTCTAAAAACGATGTTATACACATCCCCTTCATCACGCAATTGGATTGTCAATCCGCGGCAACTGGTTTTTATTTCACATCGTTCAAAAACAATATTGTATATATCTTGTGCTGTTTCTGTTCCTATTTTTAATCCCGAATCCTGAGTTTCCAATTTACAATCGTGAACCCAAATATTCGCAGATGGACCGTAATCAATTTCTTGTTGCGTTGCTTTTACTACTATCGCATCATCACCACAGCTTATTTCGCAATTACGTATTTCAACATTTCGGCAATGATCGGGGTCAATTCCATCGCAATTAGGTACGTCAAGATTATTTTTGATTTTTACGCCATCGATTAAAACATTTTCACAACCCAGCATGTGCAGACTCCAAGAAGGTGCTTTTTCAATAGTGATATCCGTTATTTCTAAATCTATACATTTAGTAAGAATAAATAATTTTGGTCTCCAGTCTTTTGGCATCCAAATTTCCTTTACCGTATCGTAATGCGACATAAACTCTAATGCTCGTCCATTAATACTTCCTGTACCTGATATTTTCAGGTTTTTAACATCATTCGCTATTATGGAACCTTCAACCAAATAATCTTCTTTTTTAGTGCTTACCAAAAGTTGTGCGTTTCCTTCTAAATAAAATTCAATGTTACTTTTTAAAACCAGCGTACTAATAAGATATTGGTGGTTTGTAGGAAGTAGAACTTTTGTTCCATTCCCTAATTTTGCAGCTACGTCAATTGCTTTTTGGATTGCCTTTGTATCTAACACTTTTCCATTACCAATAGCGCCGTACTTTATAACATCTATAACGGTTACTACTTTCTGAGCTTTAACAGATATAACTCCGAAATTAATTAAAAGTAATAATAAAAATATATTTTTAAAGCTGTTATTCATTGGTACTTTCGTTTAAATTATATCTTCCGACAGCTTTCAAATATATTCAATAAAAATAGTTATACTGTCCTGTAGTATAGGGTTCACGACAAATTAAACTTTTAAAATATGTTAAAAAAAAAATCTTCGAAAATCTGCTATATCTGTGTGAAAAATTGCACGCAGATATAGCAGACTTTCGAAGATTAAAATTAATTAATTCGCAATACAACGATTGTTATAAAGATGAATTAAAGATTTTAAAAAGTGTATTTTGTTGTACACTCTTTGTAATCGGGGTTGACTGTTCCTTGATTTGTTTTTAAAGTGTGATTACAACCCGAAATCAATTTGATTTCAAAGGTATTTTTCCGGTTTTGAGTCCTTTACCCGTAACTTCTAATTCTATTTCACCCGCTTTTGAAGTGGACTGAACCAAAACAACTAATTTACCGTTAAATAGTTTCATGGTAGGTAAATGAAATAGTTCCAAAGAGGTAGCGTCTCCATTACACGCTGCGCGATACGTTCCTTTTCCGGTTACCTTAAAATGGAGTTGTTGCGTAGCATTTGGACAAGGATTACCTTTTTTATCTACTACAGAAACCGTAACAAAAGCTAAGTCTTCCCCATTCGCTTCCAGGTTCGTTCTATCGGCTTCGAGTTTTATTTGGTATGGCTTTTCTGCGGTATGGATTTCTTCTTCAGCAACACGATTTCCTTGTTTGTCAAAAGCAACTACTTTTACCGTTCCGGGTTCGTATTTGACATCCATCCACATCAATCGGTAACGGTTTTGTGGTGTGGCATTATTTTTTCTTTTAATTCCCATACTTTTCCCATTCACAAAAAGTTCGGCACTTTCATAATTTGTGTAGACAAATATAGGTGTCGTTTGTCCTTCTCTTCCTTCCCAATTCCAATGTGGCAAAATATGTAAGGTTTTATCATTGGTATTCCAACGACTACGGTACAAATAGAATCTATCTTTTGGTAAACCAGCTAAATCACTGATCCCAAAATAAGAACTTCGGGAAGGCCACTTTTCATCATAAGGCGTAGGTTCGCCTAAATAATCAAAACCAGTCCATACAAATTCACCGATAACCCAAGGCTTGTCATCTTGCAAAACAAAATCATCATCCGGTAAATTAGACCAACTGCAATATTCTAAATCATAAGAAGAAGTTTGAAAATCATCATATTGTTTGGATTGTGCTTTCACCACAGGGAATTTATAAATACCTCGTGAACTTACTGTTGATGCCGTTTCAGAGCCTAAAATAAAACCTTGCGGAAATTTTCCAAAAGCTTCTTCATACAAATGAACGCGATAATTAAGTCCCGGAATGTCTAACAATGCCCCAAATCCTGATGCCAACGTAGCTTTTACCTGATCCATTCCTACAGTTACCGGTCTTGTAGGATCCTCACGATGAAATATATCCTGCAACCACTTCGCTCGTTTAACTCCTTCTGCTCCATGTTGATCCGGAACTTCATTCCCAGAGCTCCACATCACGATACACGGATGATTGCGGGTTGCTTGAACCAAATTCACAATGTCTTTTTCAGCATCTGTTTCAAAGAATCGGTGGTAGCCATTTTTAACTTTTGGCTTGGCCCATTCATCAAAACTTTCTGCCAAGAACATGAATCCCATTTCGTCACACAATTCCAGTTGTTCCAATGACGGCATATTGTGTGAACTGCGAATGGCATTGCATCCCATATCTTTTAAAATAGTCAACTGCCTGCGCAAAGCGGCTTTGTTGATTGCAGTTCCTATAGGCCCTAAATCGTGGTGCAAACAAACCCCTTTGAATTTGCGTACTTCACCATTTAAACTAAAACCTTTGTTTGCTTCGTATTTAATGCTTCGAATACCAAATCGCGTGGTTATTTCATCTTTCAGGACATCGCCAAGATATATTTGAGATGTAGCTGTATAGAGATAAGGGCTTTCCGGACTCCATAAATGCGGGTTTTTGACGGCAATATTTTGTTCGAATTCATTTCCGAAAAGAGTCGAATTCTCGTTAGTTGCTACTTCAATTCCTTTGGCGTCTTTTATTTTGGTGATAATGCGAAGGTTTCCTCCGGAAACTTTTGTTTTAATCGTCACTTTAGCCAAATCAGAAGAGATAAATGGCGTGGTAATAAAAGTTCCCCATTGATCAATACTCTCTTTATTTTTAACTATAATTTTTACTTTTCTATACAAACCAGCTCCAGGATACCAGCGCGATGATAATCCAAGATTTGATAAATGAACCGCCAGACTGTTTTTTCCGTTGGCTGCAACATAATCTGTAATATCAAAATAGAAGTAATTGTAACCGTAATTCCACTCTCCCACTTTTTTGCCGTTTACAAATACTTTGGGTTCGCTCATAGCGCCTTCAAAAAGGAGAATCACTTTTTTGTTTTTGTCAAAATGCGGTATTGAAAATCCATTGCGATACCAAGCTTCTCCAATATAAGGCAAGGCTCCTGTTCGTCCTGTTTTTTCAGTAGCTATTTTTTCTCCGTTTTGCTCAATGGCAGCAATTTGCTTATCTATTTCTTTATCAAAAGGACCGTAAATAGCCCAATCATGAGGAACGTTTACAGTTTGCCATTTCGAATCATTAAAATCATTTTCGAAAGCCTTTTCGTTAATGCCTTTTGAAAATTTCCATCCATTCGTAAGTTCAGTAACTACCCTTTCTTGTGCATGGATCCCGGAAGATACCAGCAAAATAGTTAATATTAAAAGCGTATATTTCATAGCATTCATAGTTCTTATTTGTCTAATAATCGTACGGATTATTTCCTTTGATTTTTATTAAATATTAAAATTTTAAATATAGAGAAAAGTTTATTTCTTCTCATTTAAGACAAGCTCCTTTTGACCGTTTACAAGGAATATTTTTCGCTCTACGCTGAAAAAATGGACAGTGAAATCTAATCGACACTTTTTGTAGCTTTAGATTTTGTGGTTCATTTTTGAAATAAAAACCACTTGTGTAAACTTTAATCCATGTGAAAAACTTCTTTTAAAGGACTCGCAATTGGCGAATTATCTGGATTTGTTTCCATAATATCTCCCATATACGCCCACCATTTTTTTACGATAGGATGGTTGGGTAAAAAATCCATATCAAAATCTTCGTTTATTTTTTGAACTGCAAAAAGTATCAGCGTTTCTTCATCCAGAAAGATACTATAATCCTGAATGCCGGTTTCAGAAAGTAAGCTTTCTAATTCAGGCCAAATTTCGTCGTGTCTTTTTTTATACTCCAATTCAAAACCTGGTTTTAATTTCATTTTAAAAGCATTGCGAATCATTTTATTTTCCATTTTTTTGTTGGTTTAAGGTTAATCGTTACAGGTTTGTCACGGTTGCATATAATTGCACCGTTGTTATATTCTAATTCGGCTACTTGAATGGAACTTCGTCTGGTTTCAAAAGTATCTTTTCCTTTATTTTCGGGAGTGCGTCCAGGATGTGTAAAGTAGAAAATATAAGCTTTATCATCCTTTACAATTACATCTGCATGGCCGCCAATTACTTTATCATCTTCACCTGTTCCAGGGATTTGTAAGATATTTTTTTCTTGTCGGATCCAATTTACAAAATCATCAGAAGAAAAAACCCCTAAGCCTTTCCAAGCATCGATTATCATCCAGTTTTTGTTTTTCCATTGAAATACTTTTGGCCCTTCTCCTCGATCTTTTACTACTTTTTTACCGCTGTCAACCCAATGGTATAAATCTTTGCTGTCCGCATAATATATCGATTTACCATCGTTTTCATTATTGTAGTACATGCGCCAGATTCCATTTGGCAAACGAAATACAGAAGCATCAATGCAACGTTCAGATGCGAGATTTAATTTGGATTCGAATTTCCAATCGACCCCATTTTTACTGGTTAAATGAACGATATAACGTGGGTGGTACCAATCTTCGAAAATACCAGGAACAATAGTTAAGTACATGTGATATTTTCCTTTATGTTCAATTACCTCCGGAGCCCAATAGGTACCGTCTTTCATACCGTCTTTCATACTGTAATTGATCGTGCAATTGGCTTTGTAAGTCCAATGGGCACCATCGGATGATTCAGCAATGCCAATGGGAGTTCCATGAACCCAGCTTACGCCATTCCCTCCAATATTGGCTCTGCGATTGGTATAAAACATAAACCACTTTTTCTCTTTTTCATTCCAAATTATTGTAGGGTCAGCAGCACCATCATAAATTGCATCACGAAATAATGGTTTGTCAGCAATAGTATTTTCCTTTTTTTGTTCCCTTTTTTGAGCAAAAACAGGGAGGCAACACAGCATTAATAATAGGATAAATAATTTTTTAAGCTTCATATTATTGGAGTCATTTTTTTATTTTAAATCTGCATTGACTTTTTTATCGTCTTTTAAAAACTGCTGTTTCAATGCTGTTTTCATTTGAGCAGCAATTGTAGCATTATCCAAAATTACATTTTGTTTTTCTTCCGGGTCATTTTCAATATTGTAAAGTTCAAATAATGCAGGAGAATCATCAGCATGACGGCTTCGAATGATTTTCCAAGGTTTGCGTATCAGGCTTTCTTGAATGTGTCCTCTGATGTATATGTCATGCTTTGTTGTTTTAGAATTGAAAATGGTTTGCCATATGTTTTCTCCTTCAACTCCTTTTGGTATTTCGGCTCCTGAAAGGGTCAGAAAGGTAGGCATAAGATCTGTGATGGCGATGTAGTTGTTATTCTTTTTAGGAGTCAGATGGTTTTTCCAATACACAATAGCCGGAACTCGAATGGCGCCCTCATAATTGGATGTTTTCCAATCTCGCAAAGGAAAATTGCTTCCCAACACAGGATTGGATTCATGTACTCCTCCATATTCATTTTTAGAATTCCAGTTTTCCATGGCGCCATTATCGCTTAAAAAAACGATAAGGGTATTGTCCTCTAAATTCAATTTCTTTAAGGCTTCCATCACCAATCCAATACTATAATCCATATGGGTCATGGCAGCTGCATAATCTCTTCGGGAGCTATTTTTGATGGTTTTTAAATAAGGTTTTTTCCATTTATCTTCTTCCTGCAATGGGAAGTGGGGTGCACTGTATGCCAACTGAATGTAGAAATTTTTGGAGGAATCTCTTTTATTCGCCAGCCAATCTATCGTTTCTTTGGTGACTAAATCAGTGGTATGTCCTTCTTCTGTAATAAAGGTGCCGTTTCTATACCAACTCGCATCGCCGTTCTTGTATTTGTGGGTGTATTGATCAATTTGTCCGTGAAGAAAACCATAAGAATAATCAAAACCAAAAACATTGGGGCCGCTTGCAGTATTGAGTCCTAAATGCCATTTGCCGAATAAGGCAGTTTCATAATTCTTTTTTTTCAAAGCTTGTGGTAGGGTCGTTATTGAATCGGGTAAGCTTAGTTTGCTTTTGTCGCTAATGGGTGCCACAATTCCGATTCTACTGGACGGCATTCCGGTTAAAAGAGACGCTCTTGATGGAGAACAGGTTGGGCTCGTATAAAATCGGTTGAGTTGAATTCCTTTTTTTGCCAAGAAATTAATGTTAGGCGTTTGTATTTCAGAACCATTATAGTTTACATCATTCCAGCCTGCATCATCAGCAATGATTACCAAAATGTTAGGCTTTTTCTCTGCCGTTTTCTTGTCTACTATTTGAGAGTAAACTCCCAATGGGATGACCAAGCATATTAAAAACAAACATTTTGAAGTTCTTAAAAAGAAGGTTTTAAGGAGGTATCTGGAAGTCCATTTCATGAAAAGAAGATGAGTATTTTATTTCAAATTTATTTATTTATTGTTTCAATACTGTCCTGTGCTATAGGGTAACTGATTTAGCCATAAAAAAAGGAGGCTGTCTAAAAAGACAGCCTCCTTTGCAAAATAATAATCGTATTACTTTTCAAACACGATTTTTAGGCTATTTACCCCATCTGCACTAAGTACTTTTAAAAGATATATACCTTGAGCATGATTGGATATATTGAATGCGACGGTTTGCTTACCATCAATTAATTTGACTTCTTTTTGTGTTACAATTTGCCCAGTCATGTTCATGATTATAACATCCGCTTTTGACGATTTGTAACCACTAAGTTGCACTGTAAATTGTCCTGCAGATGGATTTGGATAAACCAATACTTCAGGTACAATTGAAACGCTTGGTCCGTCAATCTTCAATGAAGTGGTAGCTGTCTTAGCTGTTGTTGTGCAAGATCCCAGTGTGCAACCATGATTAAGATGAGCCCGAACAGCAGAAGAAGCAACACAAATCGCGACTCCGTTATGACAGACCATAACTTTATCATTTTTATTACCACAGCTAATATCTATCACATTAACCACTATTGATGCTTCAATAGTACAGCCTATTGCATCGGTTACAGTTACGCTATAAGTACCGGCACTATGTACATTGATAGATAAGGATGTTTGTCCGGTATTCCAACTGTATGTATAAGGAGAAGTACCGCCAGTTTGTATAGCACCTATAGTAAATGATGTAGGGCCATAACCCATATAAAGTGTATTCTTTTGAACAATGGTTTGGCTTAATGCATATACATCAGGGATTCTTGCAGTTAAAGGAGTGCCTACCGTAACGGGAGTACTTCCGGTTGTTTGATTGCCATTAACATCGGTAACCGTCCAAGTGATAGTAGATAGGCCAACATTGAAATTTCCGCTTGCATCACTACCTGAACCATTTCTTTCGGTAGCTCCTGTTATTTTATAGACAATAGTAGCTATACCGCAATTGTCATTAGCTACTAGAGCAGGAATGCTGTAGGTTGCATTGTAGCATAAATTTTGAGCAGAAGGATTTGTTAAAACTGGTGCCTCGGTATCTTTTACTGTTACAATTTGAGTCGCTATAGCCACGTTGTTTTGAGCATCTTTCACTGTCCAGGTAACGGTTGTCGTACCAATAGGATAAGACACAGGCGCATCATTCGTTAGTATTAAATCAGCAGCATTTGTACAGTTGTCTGAAATACTTGGCTGCGTCAATATTACCCCTGTTGCGGTACATCCCTCATTAGTGGCAACTGTTAAGTTATCTACTGATATAACGGGCGCGATTGAATCAATTACAGTGACATTAAAACTGTAGTTAATGGAACCCGAAGAGTTGTTAGCTGTAATCGTAACATTTGTAACCCCTTTATTGAATACGCTACCAGAACCTGTCCCGTCTCCGGAACCTGAAGTGGCTCCCGTAAAAGTATAAGTATAATTTGGAGCTGGAAGTCCGTCTGCTTCTGCGGCATAAGTGACAGCTGCATCACATCCATCAGCACGTGTATTCATAGTTGCACCCATAACCGCTGGTGCCGAAATGTATTTTACTTCAATATTAGGCACTGGCGCTTCAGCCATATCATAACCCAGAAAAAAACTTGGGTGTGGCGGCTGATTATAGCCTGAATTTTGCCACGCTATAGCGGTACGATATTGAGGGTCATGCATCAAGGTATAAATTCGATGCTCCGTAGGAATAGTAGTAGTGAAAAGAATTAGCGCAGTATTATCTGAGCGGCGAAGAATAATTTCCTCTCTCCAGTCGCCCATAAGGTCCGCAGTAAGAGCAGGATTCTTTTTAGTGTCGTTATTTGACGAAACCGGTGCAGCCTGATATATCGTAAACAAACGGTTCAGTGATTTTGTCGCAGGATTCCATTTATCCATGATTGTACCATCCAATAATTCGCGACCTAAATCGCCATCCCACCATACAGCACCATTAACGGACTGACTACCGTTAGTTGGTTTGATTGTTCCAATTTCACCGTCCTGAACATTATAAAGATTACCAGAAGAGCTCCACATCTCATACCCTCTGTGGTTAGGATCAATATCTGCGGCCAAAGCACGACCAACATCCCCTGTGGTTGGTGCACCAAAAATCATTTCGCCGGTTTTGGCATTATTAAGTCGTATACCATATGGACTGTATTGACCTGGAGACTCAAGACACTGCCAAATTTCCTGTCCCGGACGATCCGGATCCATGTCCGACATATGCAGCGCATCTCCATGGCCCTGACCGTAAGTCCAAAGGCGTTTACCATTATCATTAATAGCACTTGATCCGTTAATGATTTCATCTTTTCCATCACCATCAACGTCACCAATAGTCATCTGGTGATTCCCTTGGCTTGATATCGCATTATTGGCCAGATCACTCGGGTCTTTACTGTCGAAAATCCAGCGTAGCGTAAGTTGTCCGTTGCGCCAGTCGTATGCTGCTCGCACCAGTTTGTCATAATATCCGCGGCCTACAATCAGGCTTGGACGGGCACCATCAAGGTAAGCCACAGCTGATACAAAACGATCCTGACGGTTGCCATAATTATCTCCCCAATCCGAAGTATTACCTCTAGCGGGCTGGTAAGGGATTGTTGCCATAGCAGCACCCGTTAATCCGTTGAAGACTGTCAGGAACTCAGGTCCCTGTTGCACCCATCCTGAAGTATTGCGGTAATCAACATTGGCATTACCGATAACTACTCCGGTTCCATCCTTACTGCCGTCGGCAGTTTTTAAGATGATTTCAGCCTTCCCGTCTCCGTCAAAGTCATATACCATAAATTGATTAAAATGCGGACCTGCATTCATATTGATTCCTAAGTCAATACGCCATAATTTAGTTCCGTTCAATTTATAACAGTCGAAGATTTGGTTGCCGCTATACCCTCCTGCATTGTCATTTTTTGCAGTAGGCTCCCATTTTAAGAAAATTTCATACTCTCCATCACCATCTACATCACCCACACTGGCGTCATTTGCCGTGTAAGTATAGACTTTACCATCGGGAGTAGTTCCTCCTGCAGGGATTTGTAACGGAATCGTTAATTGATTATTTGCCCATACTGAAATAGGAGCTGAAGCTGGTCCTTCTACATTATTTTTCACCACTTTCACTGTATAGCTACCGTTAGAGGCAGTATTGTCCAAAAAGTTTGTTGAAGCCGTTATAGGTGCTGCATTAAGCTTCATATTATCTCTGTAAATATTAAAAGCAATTCCTGCAGGGTCATTACCCAGTAAGCGCCAGCTAATAAATACCTGACTGCTCGATTTACGCACCGCAACTACTCCACGATTTAGGAACTCCATTTGCTTCGGAGTGGTCACAATCGCATCTGGTAGCACGAGAGTATTTAATCTCACATTGTCACCATAAGAGGTTCCACCACTGTTAATAGCATAAGCTCTTATATAATACAAGGTTGTAGGATTAAGTCCGGGAATGGTCACAGTATATGACCCTGAACCTGCGGAGCCAGCCACAATCTTGGTGTTTGCCGTTGTTGGATTTCCACTAGTGTTGTAAACAATTCCTCTTTCTGTAATGGCTGAGCCACCATTAGAGGTAATGTTTCCACCTGTTTCTGCCGATGTGGTAGTGATATTAGTTACAGCAAGAGTACTAAGTACTGCCGGGGGTGGCGGTGGAGTGTAAATACGGACAACAGGTGTGCTGATGCTACTTGAATTATTTTTTGTGTAAACTACAAAAGGATATTCACTTCCTGTGGCAATGGTTAGGTTACCTACAGGCTCGTCGATACCACGTGCTACTAAAGGATCTTTCATTTCAGTCCAAGCAGTTACACCTGCAGCTTGCTTAAACACGCGCGCTGAGAAGGTAGCGGTGCTGCTAACATTATCAATAAAGGAGCAATACAAGTTGCCTGAAACATCTCTGATTAAGCTGATGCTTGGAGCATCCCGAGAGGAAAGGGTTGTTGCTGAACTCCAGGTTCCAGCTGTTTTGTTATAAACAATAACCGTAGCCCTATTGGTAGTGGCGGTATTGAAATAGGCAATCGCCAAATTTCCAATAGAATTGAGTGTCATACTGGTATGACGAATGGCAGCTGTTACGGTTGTTGTAACAGGTGTCCAGATACCGCCATTGCATTGGTAAAGTGCCATAGTTCCTGTAGAAGAACTAGTTGCAGACAAGCTGCAATAGACAAGCCAAGGCACATCTGCCTCGTCGATTACCAAGCTTACTGCTACAGCTTTTGCAGAAGCATTCACAGGAGCGGAACCTATCGTTGTCCAAGAGGTGCCATCAAACTTCTTCACATAAGGCGTCAGGTTTACTCCATCACCAAAGGCAATGTAGGGTTTATTGTCTGAATCGAATGCCAATGAACTGCGTGGTGTTGAACCGTATTGAGACACGGTATTGGTAACCGAGCCAGTCGAAACATACAAGTTATTACTGTCGCCGCTCAGCGGTTCCCAAATCTGTGTATCTGTATTATAAATTTTTACTGCTAATTTATTTCCATTAGAAGCATCAACATAGGTAATAAAAAGATTGCTGGCCTTATCAAGATATATTCTTGTATACGTGAGATTGGAGCCGATATCATTACCCAGCTGTTCCCATGCGCCTGTAGCAGCATTTCTTTTTTTTACTTTTGCAATAGTACCTTCTCTGAACGCTACATAAGGGACATTATCCAAAACCGTTATGGAAGTGTACGTAGCCGCAACGGATGATATCTGGGTTTCATTGCCCAAAATATTCCATTGCTGTGCAAACGAGGTCTGTACAGTAAAAAGGCACAAAACAGTAAAAAAAGTAAGTCTAAAGAGCATCTTCCTGAAAAGAAACGATATAAACCCAAAAAGTAGTTGTTTTTTCATATAACAATCAATGGTTAAGAATTTAAAAAAATATAATTTGTTTTTTTGCGACTTTGATAGCCACAGTTACCTGTAGATTTTTAAGTATTTATTGCGGTGATAAATAAGTAAAAGGGAACAACATAGCATTCAATAAACATATTTCATAGTGATGAGGTTAGGGTTAGTTGTCTCAAATATATTGGGATGTCTATTTAATAGTGTCCTGCCCTATCCTGTTAGTTTTCAGAAGATTAAGTTTTAAGTGCAAAATTTACATTTATTTGAAATCTAATTAACTGAAATTCAGTATTTTGAAATTTTTAACTTAATTTTATACATTTTTAATAATTTATTTATTGTTATAATGACAATTGTATTAATTTATAACATCTTATTTACGAAATTATTCAAAGTAAGAATTAGGAGTGTTTATTAGGAGTGTTTATTAGGAGTGTTTATTAGGAGGTTTCTTATTCCAAAATGCCAGAAAAACTAATTTTCAGGAATACATATAAAAAAACATCCCTAGCTATTTTCAATCAAATGGATCGAAAATGGCTAGGGATGTTTGGATGATTGCTGAAAGCAGAAAATTACAATATCATTTGTTGTTTTATATCATTTTAAAAATAAATCCTGATGCTATTTTATTTTCATCTCTCTAGTGTAAACTTTTTTACAAATTGAGGTGACTTAAAATTTTAGGGCATTTTTTTTAATCCTTCCCATTTAACCTTCCAAGAGCCATCTTTAGGAAATCCAGGGTTTGTGCCTGTGCTTCCATCCCATCCTGCACACATCATTGCAACAGCAGTTAATAAACCTCCGTTCCCAGGTAAATAAAGAGGCAAACGCTCTTCCTGGTAATTGTGACCATTTTTTAAATAGGTATTGGTCTGTACTTTCATAAATAAGGCGTCAAGAGCTTTGTCAGGCATTCCTAAACGCGCTGCTGCCATCGCTGTCATAGGAAAATCCCAACCCCAGGTTTTTTCCCAAGACCAAGTTTTCCAGACTAAATCAAACGTATTTTTCATAATCTCTTTATTCAATAAAGAGGTTTCCGGTAGCATTCCGTAAGTCCCTAAAACAGACGGATGATCTGTTTTAAACTCTGGATTGGTATACGAATCTTTAGCACTTTCTGTTGCTAAATAAACATTATCTTGAACCGGTAATGCAGACAATTTTTCAAGAACAGTTCCCCATTTTGAAGGTACTTTTTCGTGCAGTTGTTCTTTCCATTTTATAGCTGTACCCAATGCCCAATTCCAATACGCTAATTCATAAGTAGGATTAAATGTTTCCATAGCCTTGAAGCGTTCTTGCGCCGGAATTACGCCTGGTCCTAGTTCGTATCGGTCTTTTTCTTTATTATAATTTGCAAAAGAAGCCATGAAATCTGCAGTAGCAAAGACTTCTTTTTTATATTTTTCTAGGGTTTCTTTTGTAGGATTCGCTCTGTACATTAAATCCGCGAATGTTATGAAATGTGGCTGTTGCCAAATTAAAAAAGCCCCAATAGAAGACGGACCTTCATTTCCATCCGGGTCTGTCATTTTTTGCCATCTGACACCCTCAAAACCTTGTCTTTTAGCGATATTAGCTGCTTTATCAAATACTTTTTGATACCATGGTAAACTTTTCTCTAATAATTCCGATCTGCCCCATAAAGCAAAATGTACTCCATGCCACCAATGCATTTCTAAATGAGGTCTACCATACCAGCTGTTGTAGGTCAGACCTGTTTCCTGTGGAGGAATAGCTCCGGTACATTGCAATTTGGTAAGGTACTGCGAAAGAATAATTCTTCGCTCCAATTCATTGGCCCGACTATCCGTACTTCCAGAAAAATCTATAGCACCACCGCTTTGCCAAAAATTCTTCCATCCTTCGATACTACTTTTTTCTACAACAGAAAAGGATGGAATCACTTCAATTTTTTGATTTTTGAACGTACAGCTAAATGAAAAAGAATCTGTTTTAGAAGGAGTCAAAAGATAATAATTTTCTTCTTTTACGCTTATTTTTGCTTGTCCTTCCCACGACAATCCTATGTGATAGGTTATAGAATCCATTTTACGGGTAATTACCGCTTTTTGCTTATTTTGAGAAGAAATATTGCTTGCGTACTTTATTTTATCGTTCCATTTTGTACCAAAATCAGCCCATTCACCAGTTGGCTGAGGCAATCTAAGGCGGATTTTTAATTGTCCTTTCTTAATTAAATCCGATTGTATTCGAGCACCAACAACATCTTCCTTTTGATGACAGGCCGTCCAAACCGTTACCGGAATTCCTTCTATTGAAAAATGACTTTCAATTTCACCACTCCATAAATTTAAGGTTTGCTTTATATCCTTGAGGTCTTCCGGTTTCACCTTTTCCCCATTTTTTTTATACAAGTCCAATCCTAAATTTCCGAGTTGCAATCGATGAGGATTCGCACGAAAATAATTAACCGCATCAACTTGTCTTCCCGGTGTTTTTAATTGTACAGCATAAGAAACTTTTCTCTTATACTGATCAAACTCCTTTAGCGTTTCACTAAATTTATAATTTCCGGTATTTGGGTAGCTATCCCAACCCCATTCTGATTGCGTTCCCAAAGGAATACCATATTGATACACTTCAGGAAAAGTTTGCAATCCTGTAACATCGACAGTATACGCAAAAGTCCCGTTTCCTACACTCAATGAAGCCAGCGTATCTATCGCTTTAATTTCAATATTATGTCTGGAAACCAACAGTTTTCTATCAATTTTTTCTTGTCCATTCAATTGAAAACAAAGTAGTAAAACAATTAAAAATAGTCTTTTAAAAACGGTGTAAATAGCATTCATATATTTTTATATTTAGGTAATTAAAATTTAATATCCGTTTTTTTAGCCCAATTATCTGTCCTGAAAGGAGAAGCCGGCAAGTTTTCTTTATTGAATAAATTAGGCTCCGGTACCGCTTTCCATGCAAAACGAACTGCTACCGGTTTTTTTACTTTTGCAGCAAAAACCACAACGGTATTACCGTCAATTTTAGCATCTGCAGGATAAAATAACTGATCTTTTCCTGCGATCTCAAATTCTTTCAAAACTTCTCCGTTTTTCACAAGTCCGGAATTGGCATAATCAAAAAACAATTGAACTCGTTCTTTTTTGATTTTCATGTGATTGTAAATAGGGCCGGAATAGGTTAGATTAGCTTCATTATAAGTTTTGGCACGGGCTATTAAAGCCAATCGATAACCAACTGTATACTTGTTTATTGGATGAAGATTTACTGGATCCTCAATATCTGTTATTACAGCCATTCCGGTATTGACCACATTTTTTGACGTGATTAATTGTGCTTCCCTTAACTCTGGATTCAAACTGCGATGAGGAGCTACTTGTACAAAATAAAATGGAAAATCCCCTTGATTCCAATCGCTTCGCCAATTCTTAATCATTGCTGGAAATAAGCTTCGATATAGATATGGCTGATCCGCATTACTCTCTCCTTGGTACCAAATTACTCCTTTCATAGTATAATTAATCAAAGGACGCAACATCGCATTATATAATACATATGATGTTTTATTATCCTCTTTTTTGGGCTTTTTTAATTGACTTTTAGACAAATCATTATTGTTGGCGATTTGTTCTTTTTTTAAATAAAAATAATAGCTTTCGAGTTTTTCTTGGTATAATTTTTCATTTTTTGCATCGGTTTCCAAAATGGACAAAAAATCTGGATTCTCTTCCAAAACACTTTGCGAAGTCCAGGCCTCGACCTTTGTTCCACCCCATGAAGACGAAATTAATCCTATAGGGATTTTTAGATTTTGATACAAATCCCTTCCAAAAAAATAGGCTACAGCCGAAAATGTTTTCACGGTGCTTGGCGAACATGCCAACCAGCTTCCCGTAACATCATTCAATGGTTTTGGCGAAGCTTTGGTCAAAACGGTAAACAATCTAATATTGGAATAAGTAGCATTTTTAATTTCTTCCTCATAATTTTTTATTCCTATCCTGTTGGTTCCTTCTTGTCTTCCCACCGGATAATACATATTTGATTGTCCTGAACAAATCCAAACTTCTCCAATAAGCACATTGTGAAGTATAATTTTATTGGTAGCTTCAATAGTTATATCATAGGATCGTTCACTGCCTTGAGGGGTATCTACTACTGTTTTCCATGTCCCATCCAAGTTCGTTGTGATTTCTACAAGAGAATTTTGCCAACCTAATTGGATATTTATTTTTTCATTTGGCGCTGCCCATCCCCACAAATTCACTTTTGCATTTTGTTGTAAAACCATATTATCACTAACCAAGGCAGGTAATTTAACTTGAGCTGACACAGATAGTTTTGGACCTAAAACAATTAGAATTATAAGAATTTTTTTTAAATGAATCATGTTATCAAATTTTTAGTACTAAACTTTAAAGATAAAAGAGTTGAATAGTAAAAGTATCCTGTGCTTCCCTGTATAAGGAATTATAAAAAAGCATTAAGTGTTTCTCCTAAAAGATAAAAAGCGCTACAATCAAAAATCATAGTACTTTCAATAAGCTCCAGAATGAGTTCGTGTCAATCGAAGAATTTTGTCAATACACCAACCTAAAAATTGAACAAGATGAACCTTTGATAATTAGATAAACTATTTTTAAGATGTTCGATATATTTTATCTATTAATTAAGTGTTTATAGGAACAAAAAAATGATGGTATCTTAGCATTTAAGATACCATCATTACTTTTACATTAGAGTCATTATTATTATTCCTTTCTAATTACTTTCGTGAAATTGGGATAATTATATTTTCCTAAAACTGATCTTTCCAATTCTAGTTTATAAACTCCCCAAGGTAGCTTTGCTTCCGTTTTGATTGTTTCAATCTTAGCTGAATTAGGAGTGTCAGCTGGAGGATTCTCGGAAAGCAACTCATAGATAACCCGACCATCCATTTGTTTAGGAATAGTTAAATTATGTAGATGGAGAACAGTGGGAATTATATCAACATTAGAGGTAGGCAAATTGCCTTCAAAATTTTTCCTAAAACTAGGACCATTAGCTAATAATGCGATATGAATTTCATAAGGACTAAAGCCACCATGACCTGCAACGCCTCTTGCGAAACTTGCACCTGCATATCCCGCTCCGTTTTTGTTATCATTCCAGTTCATATCAACCAGGATATCTCCTGATCGGTCATGATCCCAATGTATTGTTTCAAAAGAAAGAGTTCCTTCTACAAAACCTTTTAGGTCTTCTTCTTTTGAAGCTTTAGTATAAATACCACCAATCCATTTCTGTTCCTGCAAGGCTGCAACAATATTTTTTATGCTTTTTTCGTCATGATCCTTTACATAAATTGCCCCTTCTGCAACCACTATTTCTGTTGATTCCTTGTCTTTTTTTAGTCCTTTCTGAATTAAGAAATCGGCAAGACCTTGTTTTCCAATATGGGTTACAAAACCATGATCGGAAGAAATGATAATATTAAAGTTTTGATCAAGTCCTTTTAATTCAAGAGCTTTAATAATTCTTCCAAACTGTTCATCAACATATTTGATAGACTCAATGGCTTCAGGTGATCCTATTCCGTTTTTATGAGCAGCCGAATCCGGGTCGCCATACCAAAGAGTACTGACTAATGGTCCCTCTAATGTTAAGCCATACTTGATAACAGCATCTGTTAACCATTTGTGTTTCCCTAATCCCTCTGGAGCTTCTCCAATCTCGTTTACGATCTCCATTTTTAAAGACTTCGGCAGAATCATCGTGGTATTAATGATTGCGCCTCCACTTACTTTATGATTTTGCATTAAGGCTTGTCCGGTTGAACCGGAGCTAAATACAAATAATTTGGAACCACTTTGTTCTAAAACCTCTCCTAGTGAAACAGATGTCAATAAATGATTGTCTGTTGCTTTAGCGATTTTATTTAATTCCGCAGCATCACCAGTGCTTAAACCTGCTGTCTCTTTTATCTCAGGAAAATAAACCGTATTTCCCATTAGTCCATGACTGCCTGGATAGCATCCGGTAGATAACGAAGATGCATTTACTCTAGTTACTGTTGGAAAAACACTGTGATGTTGTTTGCCATAACTTCCTTTTTTACTAAATAAATATACATTTGGCATTAATTCTGGGGTGATATAATCCGGCCTTAGGCCATCAAAAAAGACAACTAATGTTCGGAGGTTGGAAGTACTAGAATTTGTTTGTGCTAGAATCGTATTTGCTAGAAGCAAAGCCGAAAATACGATTAAAATATTTTTAGTTACTTTTTTCATAAATAGATGATATTTGATTTAACTATGATTTAATGCAGCCTGCAAATATGTTTTGGATAAGATTTTTGCAATGTTATTTATTAAGTTGTAAACTCGATTTTTAAAATATTATTTATCCCACCATACTTTGGTTGCGCTAGTATCACCACCAATTGAAGCTGAAGCTAATGCTAGATTTTCCGGATTAAGCGATTGAAGATAAGTTGGGTAAGGCACACGATTTGGAAATGCATTTTCAACCGGTATTCCCGATCCTCTTGGTAAAATTGGATATCCAGTTCTTCTTTTTTCAAACCACGATTGATAGTCGACAAAAAAGGAAGCATAATATTTTTGTGTAATGATTCTTTCTAATTGAATTTCTGTGGATGTGTTGGGATCATAAACTACACCTGCTTGAGCTAGATAATTTGGAGGCATTGTTACACCCCATTGTGTCATAGAAGCTGCTATAGCAGATTCGTAATGTTGTTTTGGGTTTTTCCCTGTAGTAAAGCCTTTTAAAGCAAGCTCTGCTTTAATAAACTCTAGTTCAGACCAAGTCATCATTACACCAAGTTGTGGTAAGGTTTTCATTATATCATTGTAGCTTGTATTTTTCCCAACCTGATATTCTGTAGAAATAGGATACCCACTTTCAATGCCTTGGTAAATATTTTGGCCACCAACACTTACTGTACCAAACCATAAAGTTCTTCTTGGGTCATTATCGGTATTCATTTTGTTAATAAAGAATTTAGTTACATAGGTACCATCTCTCCATTCTAGCTGTCTTATATTAAAATAAGGATTGTAATAGGGGAATGTACCTGTATATTTAAAAATGGCATCATCTGCATTACTTGTAAATACAGGATATTTGACTGGATCAGCCAGAATCTCTGTAATTTGTTGGCTACTATTGATTTCCCCGTTGCGTTTTGACAATCGGAGCAGCAATCGAAGTCTTAATGAATTGGTAAATTTTTTCCATTTAACAATTCCAGGATTTGTCCCTCCCGAAAGGCTATTGGAATTATATAAAAGATCTCCGCCATAAGTAAGAGCTTTGGCCGGATTAAGCAAGGTATTAGCCTCTTCAAGATCACTTAGAATTTTAATATAAATATCCTTCTGTTTGTCAAATGCAGGTTTAAAGTTGCCTTGAGATGCCATGATTGCTTGTGAGTAGGGAACATCTCCATACAAATCAGTAAGAATAGAATAGGCCCAACATTTATAAATCAAAGCGATTGCTTTGTAATTATTTTCTTGTAAAATTTCGGAACTTTTGTATATATCTTCTATGTCGGTCATATAGCTGTAAAAGGTTGACCAGACTGCTGAACCTGGATTAACTACATATCTATGCAATCCAACTCCTGAAGGACTAGATCGAGGCGCATCAACCTGCATGAGCTCATGAGTGAAACTCCGAGAAGCAGTCATACTTGTATTTACAATTCTAAACTGTAACTGACCCAACATAACTCCTGGAGTAATTTGTTTCGGACGGTTGGGATCTGTATTGATCTCTTCAAAATCTCTTGTACACGAGGATATAAGTAGTACAACCAAAAAGAGAAAACTATATTTTTTATTTATTTTTATCATAATCTATTAATTTAAAATTTAAGGGTAAGATTGGTTCCTATCGTTCTGGTAGAAGGAAATTGAGCTAATTCTACACCTGGAGTTAGTGTGCCATTATTTAAATTTCCTCCTTCGGGATCAAAACCCGGGAACTTGGTGAAATTAAATAAGTCTCTTCCGTAAAAAGCAAGACTTGCAGATTTCATTCCTACCTTTTTTAAGAAGCTGTTAGGTAAATTAAATTCTATCCGAACTTCTCTTAGCTTAATAAAAGAAGCATCAAAAATATTAGTTTCTCCATTACTGATGGTATAATAATTTTCATAGTAGGAACTTGCTGCTACTCTAACGGTATTAGGAAGATACGTTCCGTCTGATTGTAAAACGACACCTTGGCCAATAATTCCTCCATCACGACCAGGCAGCGTAATCTTGGTTTTTCCCAGTGTATTATTCTTATGATTGGTTTGGGAATACATACTACCTCCTTTTTGTCCGTCTAAAAGAAAACTCAGTCTCACTTTTCCGATAGTAAACTCATTCATCAATCCCGCTTTCCAATCAGCAAAGGCATTACCTTGTTTTTTCATTACAGGATCCAATGTAGCAGGCAAACCGGCCGAGGTATAAATAATCTGACCGTCAGGAGATCTCTGGAAACCTCTGCTGTACATATCTCCCATTCTGCCTCCAACTCTGGCTTCGATGCTAACATTACTTTCATGGTTATAAATAACCTGGTTTGTTATGCCTGGAGCCAGCTCTTTTACATAACTTCTATTGCGACTCCAAGTGAGGGTACTATTCCATTTGAAATTATTTTTTGCTATTAATTTTCCAGTTACAGCAAGCTCCATTCCTCTACTGTTTATTAAACCTGCATTTACCATTGCATTTGAGTATCCGGAAACGGGATCTAAAGGAATTGCTAGAATTTGATTGCGACTATTATTATTGTAATAAGCGATATCGATCGATAAGCGGTTTCTAAACATTCTAAGATCAATACCAGTTTCTATACTAGAAGTTATCTCTGGTTTTAAATTTGCATTGAATAATATTGGTGTATTAGTAAAACTATTGCCATATATTCTGTCATAATATTTATCGGTTTGATATGGCCTTGTGTCGTTACCAACTTGTGCCCACGATACTCTAAATTTAGCAAAGGAAAAAGCCGACGGTAAGTTTGTTATCTCATGAATTAGGAAGCTAGAACTAAGCGAAGGGTAGAAAAAGGAATTGTTACCGTAGGGCAAAGTACTTGACCAGTCATTACGACCCGTAATATCTAAAAATATTTTTTCTTGATAGGAAAATTGTACTAAACCATAAAAGCTATTAATCGCTTTCTTTGTTTTTAAAGGATCTGCAACTGCTTGATCTAAGCTATTTGATATTTGGTAAATACCGGGCTGAGACAACTGATCGGCATAAAGTCCTATGAAATCATAGTTTTGTCTCATTGAATTTGCACCTGCTGTAAGGTTATAATTAATAGTATTATTTAGTGCATTCTTATAGGTTAACAAGGCATCTGTATTTATTTCATAACTAAAAACATTTTGTTCCCTATACATACCACGGGCATATTTAGTCATGCTAAAAGGACGTTGTTGAGATCTAAATTCATTTGACATGTCCATACCAGAGCGCATCATAAATTCAAGCTTATTATTAAACTGATAGGTTGCAGATACGTTTCCAATCACACCATGTTTATTCATTTTGTTAAGCATTTCGTACATTCCAAGATAAGGATTATCAGGTCCTGTATTGAAAGGGTTCTTTTGTTTAACACCAACAAGTCCAGGTTGCCAATACGGTTTAAACCATTCCAGTTTAATATTTGGAGCTGTACCAATCATAAGAAAATACATAATCGATTGATTATTGTATCCAGCAGCTGGAAGATTATCACTTTTTTTATTCGTATAATTCATCTTTCCATTTATCTTAAGCTTCTCCGAGATTTGTTGATTTACTGATAAAGAAGCGTTTATTCTTTCAAAACCTGTATTAGGAAGAATCCAATTATTTTTAAGATGAGTTATCGATAATCGGGTAGACCCTTTTTCATTTCCGCCTTCTAATGCGATGCTATTTGATTGTGTAGTACCTGTTCTGAAAAATCCAGAAATATAATTTTTGTTGGCTACCCACGGAGTACGTTCAGTAGGTTTACCATCTGCAGCATTTGGATTATATTGAAAATAGGACTGTCCGTCAAATTTTGGTCCCCATGCCCTTCCTGCACCTACATTTGTACTTGTATTTAGACCATCAGCGCTATCTAAGTAAGAATAGTATTGATTTGTTCGTCCCTCACCATATTCAAATTGGTAATCTGGCCAACGATTTACTTGATCAAAACTAAAATTACTACTAATTGTTACTCCCATTCCTTTATCTTTCGTCTTGCCCGACTTGGTCGTAATAATAATTGCACCACCAGCGGCTCTACTTCCATATAAAGCAGTTGCACCAGCACCTTTTAATACCGTAACTTTTTCAATATCTTCAGGATTTATATCCGATATTGTGGAACCAAAATCAACCGGGCTATCCTGTGATAGGTGAGAAGAGAAGCCAGTGCCTGTAATCTTACTGCTGACTGGAACTCCATCTAAAACAATTAAAGCTTGGTTATTATCAAGATTAAGTGACGACTCACCACGAAGCGTTATTCTGGAAGAACCCATTGGACCTGCACCTGATCCCTGTATATTTAGACCTGCGACTTTTCCTGAAAGAGAATTTACCCAATTATTTGATTTGGCATCTTTTACTGCATTTTCACCTAAAGATTGTGCGGCATATCCCAATGATTTTTCTTCACGCTTTATACCTAGAGCTGTTACAACAACTTCTTTTAGAGATGTTTCGTCTTGATTGAGCACTACTTTAATTGCTGTCTTATTTTCAATATTGATTTCTGTAGTCTCAAATCCCATATAACTAACTGACAGAAAAGTTGCGTCTACAGGAACATTTAAAGTAAATTTTCCATCAAAATCAGTGGTGGTTTCTATTGTGGTTCCTACTACAAAAACAGAAGCCGCTGGTATAGGTAAATTGGACTCATCCAAAACTACTCCTGTAATTTTTCGAGTTTCTTGATTCTTTTTTTGAATGATTTTTTGAGTTATTTTTTGAGGAATCGGGCTGAGTCCTTTTACTAAAATTCCATTTTTAGTTATCTTAAAATCAAGATTCCCCTTTTCCTTCAAAACATCCAAAACCTGATCTAAATTCTGATTATTGACTGCTATCGATATTTTATTTTTAAGAAAATTTTTATCAGACATGTAAATAAACCTGTTGTCTATTTGCTGTTCAATGAGAGTAAATATTTTTTTTATCGAAGCATCTTTTAAGTTTAAATTAATTCTGCCGTTTTTAGAAGGATTTTCAAAGACTTCAAGTGTTTTTGGAGTATTTGAATAACTAGTCCAAACGCCTATCTGAAGTAACAAGGATAAGGTTACTATAATTTTTTTTTTCATTTTATATGATTGTTTATTTTTAATTTTAACGTCCAAACCAATCTTAAGGAAGCGGGTTTTGTAAATAGTTAGTAAATGGTATTGATTATTTCCCCTTTGTCATAAGATTTTAAAGCCTTACTAATATGTTTGAGTGCAAGCGTAATGTGATTTTCAACCGTTTTTGGAGTTACACCTAATATTTCAGAAATCTCTTTGTACTTTAATCCGTCGATCCTACTGAGTTCAAATACCTGACGTGACTTTTTAGGAATAACATCTAATATTTCGCGAATTATATTCCTATTTATTTCCTTTTGTTCCATGTCAATTATCTCTACCTCTATACTGGGTATACTCATAGTATGAATAACTTTTGTTTCATCAATTTGTTGATGGAACTGCTCAAATTTTTGTGATTTTTTCAAATTATTTTTTACTATTACATATATATATGATTTAGGGTTTCTAATTCTATCCAGGATATTCCTGTTATTCCATAGTTCAATAAAGACATCAGCTACTTTTTCCTCGACAAGACAATAATCTGATTCATAACCTTGCCCAAAGCGACACAATCGGGAGTAATATCTATTGAAGAATTGTTCCATTGCCTCATGTTGACCATTTTGTATTTGCTGAAATAAAGAGTCATCTGAAATACAGTCGTTCATACCTGTTTTTAATTGATTAATTTTCATAATACTTAGTTATTTCATAAGTTTTGGGTATGGTTTTGGTTATGGTCACATTGGATATGAATTCTAATGAAGTAATAAATTCATCAATTTCTTGATCTTTAAAAGCTCCTTTAATACGCTGATTTGCAATATTATTGTCTTTCATGATAAAATTCACACCGTAGAATTGATTGATTCTAAGCAATGCATCTTGAAGCTTTATATCATCTAAAAGTAGAATATTGTCTTTCCATGCCGAAATTTTGCCCAGATCAAAATTTCTTTTGGTAACTGCTTTTGACTTAGAATTCCAAACCAGTTCTTCACTTGGCAAGAGGTTGATTTCGTCATTACTTTCTTTAAGCAACACATTTATCTTTCCTTTTTCAAGAGAAACCGTTTTATCATTAAAATTTCCATTAACATTAAATTCGGTTCCCAATACTTTAATGTCAAAAGCTTCAGTGTGTACTATAAAAGGAGCATTTTCATTATGCTTAACTTTAAAAAAAGCTTCTCCAATTAACCAGATCTCTCTCTTTTCACCAAAATCACTGGAATACTTCACGTCACTGCCTGAATTTAAAATAACGGTACTGCTATCCGGCAAGAATACCGTAAGACGTTCTCCAGATCTCGCTATTTTATGATTTGTATATCCTTGGTTTGTGTTTGTAGTAAAATAGAAGCCTAAACCAATAACTAAGAGGAATGCAAGAGCAAAAACAGTCTTTCTTTTAAAAAGTAATGAAGCCGTATTTGTGTGGCTTTCGGCTTTTTTATACTTGTCTTTAATTTGACTGAAAGAAGCAGTTGTTACCGGTAAATTGGATTGAGGATAGTGGATCCAAATCATTTTATAATCCTCAAAAATAGCGAGAAGTTCATCATCTAAAGACAATTCAATTTCAAATACAGATCGCTCTGGTTTTGACATCTCATTGAGAAGATACTTCACACATTTTTTTTCTTTCCTACTTACATTCAACATAAATATTATCCTTTGTTTATAGGAGTCAAAATAAGAGGAATACCCCTAGTTTTCAATACCATCAAATCGACACGATATCGTTAATGCATTGTTAATAGGTATATTTTATGGAAAAAAAATAAGTAATTATTCTTGTAATTTATCTTTTGTTAAAACTATTAAATCTAAAAATGATTAAGAGTTTATATCTGTACTCGATGAACATACAAACTATTTATCGACAAAGTAATCAATTGTTACAGATTGCCAGAGGAAATCTGAATAAGCTATAAAACGTACTTGTAAGGATCGAGCAATTCTGCCTATAGACCATCCTCAAACATGAACAGGTTAAAACTTTGATAATTGGTTAGAAATTGTGTTGTAGATAACAAAATTTTGAACCTTACCTATTCAATTTTTAATATTAAAAAAATAATTTACCTTTGAAAAACCTTTAATTATCACTATCGTTACAGTAATAAGATTACATGATTTTTTACCTATAAATTGTAGGAGTAAAATCAAGCCCCTTGTTTTAAAATAGTTTGCGAAATATCGTAAACACTGACATAAGGAGAGAGAGACAAATCCCTCTTTCTCCGCGGATTGTTAAACAATCTTTATCAAAACCCACTAAATCATACGATTTAGTGGGTTTTTCGCTTTTATCTTATTCCAGATTATTCAAATAATTGCATAACTAAAGTGTCTTTATCGGTGTCTCTAAAAATTGTCATTTTACAGACACCGAATTTATCGAAAAGACTTGTATAGCAAGGTGTTCAGCTAATGAACATCTTGCTATACAAGTCTTAAACAATAAACTTAGTATTAACTTAAAGTCACCACACAATTCAAAACAAAATCTCCATTCTCTATTACATCAAGAGAACAAAACCCAACTCTAATGGACAAGTTCCAATCTATTCCAGAATTACTGTAGATGGCAAACGATTTGAAATAAGTGCCAATCGTTTTATTGAGCCTAGCAAATAGTCGTCAGAAGCTAATAAAATGAAGGGATAATCAGAGGAAGCACGTTCAATTAATAGTTCCCTTGATATTCTAAAAGGAAAAGTCTATGATGCTCAAAAAGCATTAATTCATAATAACACTCCAGTTAATATTGATGCAATCAAAAATAAAGTTGTTGGAGTTGAGCAAAGAGGCAGAATGTTAGTTCCCATTTTCCAAGAGCATAATAACAAAGTAGAAATTCAAATAGGTCAAGAGTTTGCTCCAGGAACTTTGGAGCGTTATAAAACATCCATGAAACATACAATTGAACTCCTACAATGGAAATATTCCGTTTCTGATATCGACATCAAAGATATTGACCATTCTTTCATTACATAATATGAATTCTATCTGAGACCTATCAAAAATAAGAGCATTAGTTTTTTACAATAATTTTTGTTCCTATTTCTGTTTTATCAATTGTAGTCAACTTAACAATATAAATTCCATCACTTAAATTCGACGTCGAAAACACATAAGCCGAATCAGTTCCAAGATGCTTTGTTGAAAAAATTAACTTGCCCGCAACATCATACAACCCATAGAAATCAAGTTCTTTTTGAAAGGGATTACTAACCGTTAAATTCTTTGTAATGTTGTTTTGTTGTATTAAAAAATTTTGGCTTGCCAAATCAGGAAGGCCTAAAACACCATTAGTAAAGGTAATTTCATATTGCGTATTATGAGTTCCGGCTGGCAATGTCAAATCGAAGAAATTATTTTTAATGTCATAATAAATATTAGCGACTTTATCATGTATATAAATAGTGGTAACTTCAGGAAGATTCAAAATTTCCTTCATAGTAATTTTGTAATTGGCTTCAGCTGCATTTTTAAATCCAATTGCTATTTTTTTAGTAAGGTCAAAAGGGAGCACATTTATAACATATTCATCATTGTTCAAAACAAAGTAAATATTTGCAGGTCCATCATTTGGCGAAGCTGAATCCATAGCGTGATCTACGCCGTCTGTGGATAATGCATCAAATGCCAAAACCATTTGACTAATGGGTCCGTTGTTCAATAAAGTATTAAAACGAATTTGTGGAGTAGTATTCGCGTTAGCACTTTTAGTATTGGCTTTTTTTTCAAATTGTGACAAACTGTTCCATCCTTCTTTTACGAAAACACGGTAACTATTTTTCATTTGAACGTCACCAGTGGCGTCTGGATCACCTGCTATCATAAAACCTTGTCCAATAGGCGAATATTTTCTTTGGTACATATTGCCTGGGCTCGTAATCGTTGTGACTTCCGCACCAGATCCATCATAGGAATAGAAGACTGCAGGAAGATAAATATTCATTCCGGAATAAGTGGCATACCCTCCTTTATAATCGGCTATATTATGTGAATCTATCGTTTTATCCTGTTCCCAGAAATAAGCAGTTCCGGTACAATTTTTTTCAGCATTTAAAAACGCTTGCAAATCTATAGACGAAGGATATGGATTTCCGGTTAATGTCCATTCATTGGGCAAAACTTGAATAGTAATAGTTCCATCGTTTGGTTTTCCTCTAAAATCATATCGCTGGCTTTTCCCGTCAAAATTGTTTTGAACTCCATTGACTGTAGTTGTATTTATTCCTGAACAGCCTTTCATAGTAAAACCTTCACCTGCTATTATGGTGGAAGCGAAACCTACATTAATCCAATTAGAATAGGTACTATTGTTTATTAATTTCGAGATCCAATAAGGTGCTATTGCAAATGGGCTAGCGGTGCCATTATAATTATTCATTGCTAGGATTGTTGCCGGTAGTGTTACATCTGTTGTCATAGGAATTCCCAATTGAGTAATTCCAAAAGGATTATTTACGGATGTTGATGTACTTATATCTCCCACTGGAGAACACCAATAATTAAATTGAAATTCATTTACAGTACCTTCCTGAAAAACAGATAAAGCACCTACTCCTTTATTAGTCCCTAATCCACTGGTACCTTGCAAGAACTGGCTGTGATTCCTCAAATAAAAATTACTGCTAGCAGCACTTAGCTCTAATCCCTGTTTTACATAAACAACCTCGTTGTTTACAAAAATATTTGTGTCAGCACCAACAAATACCTGAGCAGTTGAGTAAGTCTGAAATAAGACCCCTAGAATAAACAAGAATGACCTATTAAGAATTTGTGAGTTTATAATCATATGGATTAAGTGATATTATATAAATTTCCTTTTCTAAATCTAAAATTGAAAATATTATTATCGTACACTTACTAATGTTAATATTTTATTTGTCAAAGTTATCGTGCCTAGGTCTACTTTCCATCTAATATCAATTGCTTGACCAGCTGCGACAGTAGCCATAGCATGCAGTGAAATGTCCACAGTGTTCACATTCAATGTTCTTGTTCTACTTGAGTTAGCAACTAAAACTCCATTTTGATAGACGCTAAAAGTTGCCAATGCATTATTGTTAATTCCAGGTAGATTTACGGTACCATTCACGGTAGCAGTTCCAAATCCTGTTATACTACCATTATTAGTGCCTATATCTCCCGTAATATTTGAAGCTCCCGCATTGGTTATGCTTCCATTAGAAGTAAATATTGCAAAACTCGATATTGCACCTAGGTCGATATAAGGGCTCGAGGGTGGTATAGTTATAGTTGAAACATCAATACCTATTGCCCCTAAATTGGTTAGCATTCTTCCGTCAAGATTGGAGGAAGCACCCATCGTAACCGCTCCACTATGAGAAAGAAGCGTCCCTTTCATTGTATTTGATGCACCCAAACCTATGGCTCCTTCGGCTATCCAAAACACATTAGAAGAAGTTGCTCCGTTTATTAAATTGATCGAAGTGCTTGCTGTAGTTGTAAATGCTGCTCCAAACCTGAAAATAAAAACTGCATTTGGATCATTCCCACCATCTAGAGTAATCGCTCCAGATGCGGAACCTGCTGCCGCAATAGTATATACTCCTGCCGTAAGGGTTTCATTTGCAAATGCGGCTGCATGAGTGGTATTAGTGGCCGCTTTCCCCATAAGGGTATTATAAGTAGTCAACAAATTTACAGCTCCTGATTCCGTCTTGTTGCCAGAGGCAATTGCATATTGACTATTAAACGTAACCGCATAAATTCCGGCTCCTGGAATTAAAGTCATTCCGTCGGCCACTATATCAGTTGTTGAACTAGTTGATATACTCGATGCAGAATTAACAGAACTATATCTGTCTAAATTAGCTAACACAAAGGCCGTAGTTGCCAGTTGTGTTGTATTTGTTCCATTGGCAGCTGTAGGTGCTGTCGGCACTCCAGCAAAAGTGGGAGATGTGGAAAAAACGGAATTTCCTGTCCCTGTTTCGTCTGTTAGCGAATTTAATATTTGTGTGGATGTTATGCTTTCTGTTGCTGTCCCGTACAGGGTTCCTGTTGGTGGCAATGTAACACCGGTTGAAGCCGTTGTAGTTATTGTGGTTGCATATGCCCCTGATAAAGTTAGTGTTGAGGCATTATTATTGGCAATTCCTGTCCCACCATTTGCAGGTAAAACAATATCGGTTAGAAAATGCTTCCAACCAGCATTATAAAAATTAAAATTAGACGTGGTGGTGTTGTACATAAGAAGTCCATTTGCAGGAGAACCAATTGCATCTCTTTCCGTTGTGGATAATCTAGGTAAAAGAACTCCTTTATCGTTTGAATAAACATCTAAAACTGACGAGATGTCAGGGGTTATTGTTCCTATTCCTACTTGAGCACTTACTATTCGCGAAATCATCAAGAAAGAGATGAGTAAAAAAGAGGTGATATTTTTCATTTACTTTTTCATTTGTTATTATTATATTATTATTCTACTGACCACTACCAATAATAGAATTAACAATGAAATCTTTTATGTTTCAATGACTTAAGTTCTTTATTCTGCAAATGTGGTGTTATTTAATGGTTAAACGCTTGTTTAAAATAATAAAGAAATTGTTTAATGCCACCTACAACAATGTTTTATTTATTTTAACTCTTAATTTAATGCAGTCAGTGGCTCTTTCTCCAAATTTTTCATTGGGATATAAATAACGACTAAAAAATATTTTGCATTTTTTTCTTACAAATTAAATATTTATTATGCGTTATTTGAAATGTATCGCGACTTAAATTATAATAAGCGATAATCTAAACTAGTGTATTAAAAAATCATTGAACCTTAATTAAGGTTAATATTCTATTTTTTAAAGTTACTGTTCCCATATTTATTTTCCATCTAATATCAATAGCTTGACCAGCGATGACATTTGCTATTGCCTGTAATGATATATCCACGATATTTAAATTAAACATTCTTGTCCTGATTGAGTCCGCAATTAAAACTCCATTTTGATAAACACTAAATGAAGCTGTTGAATTGTAAATAATTCCCGAAAAATTTATAGTGCCATTCACTGTAGCTGACTGAAATCCTGTTACCGCACCAGCTATTGCTGCCGTATCCCCTGTAATATACGAATGCCCTGTGTTACCTATATCTCCATTAGAACTAAAAATGGCAAAACTGGATAGTATCCCCAAATCGAGATAAGAACAGGAGGTTGGTATACTTATAATTGAGTTATCAACCCCTATTGCTCCAAGATTAGTAAACAATCTACCTTCAAGATTGGATGAAGCTCCTAGTGCGACTGCTCCACTATGAGCCAGAAGCATTCCTTTCATTGTTGTTGAAGTACCTATACCTATGGCTCCTTCCACTACCCAAAACACATTACAAGAAGATGCCCCATTTTTTAAAATAACTGTAGTCCCGGCAGTTGTGCTAAATGCTCCTCCAATTCTAAAAATAAATACTGCATTTGGATCTCCGGCAGCATCCAAAGTAAGAGTACCTGCTGCTGTACCTGCTCCAGCTATAGTGTATACTCCTGCCGTGAGAGTCTCTCCGTTTCCAAACACGGATGCATGTGAGGTATTAGTAGCTGCTTTCGCTATCAGTACATCATAGGCAGTATTTAAATCTATGACACTTTGTTGTGTTTTATCAACAGAGTCGATTGTATATTGACTATTAAACGTTACCACATAAATTCCAGCTCCTGGAGTCAAAGTCATTCCGTCGGCCACTATATCTGTTGTTGAAGTAGTTGATATACTTGATGAACCATTAATAGAACTATATCTATTTGGATTATTAGCCAATACAAAAGCGGTAGTTGCTACTTGCGATGTGTTAGTACCATTGGCAGCTGTAGGTGCTGTTGGCACTCCTACAAAAGTGGGGGATGTAGAAAAAACGGAACTTCCTGACCCCGTTTCGTCTGTAAGCGAATTTAATATCTGTGCGGATGTCATGCTTTCTGCCTCAGTTCCATATAGAATTCCCGTTGTTGGCAATGTCACTTCGGTTATGCCCGATGTCGTTATCGTGGTTGGATATGCCCCTGTTAAAGTTAGAGTGGAGTCATTATTATTGATGATACCTGTCCCTCCATTTACAGGAAGAATAAAACCAGTTAGAAAATCTTTCCAACCCACATTATAAAAATTAAAAATCGATGTTGTGGTATTATAAATTAGAAGTCCAACTGCCGGGGACCTAATAGCATCTCTTTGGACAGTAGTCATTCTGGGAACAAGCAGTCCTTGTGAGTTCGTGCTTAAATCCAATATTGAGGAGGAATCAGGATTTATAGTTCCGATTCCAACTTGCGCACATGTGATTTGTGAAAATACAAATAAGGTGACAATTAAAAAAAAAGCGATATTTTTCATTTTATTCATTTGTTATTATTCTACTGACCATTACCAATAATAGAATTAACAATGAAATCTTTTATGTTTCAATAACATAAGCTCAGTATGTTGCAAACCTTGTGTTATTTAATTATTAATCAATAGTTTATAAACCAATGAACTTAAATTAATCCGTTTGGCATAGTCTAAATGGCGCTTTTTAGCTTAATTTTCTTAAAAAAATTGGTTTTATGTTGAATTGAAAAATCACGCAAATTTATAATACCCAATTGTTAAAAAGAGAATACATTTTTAGGCATTCTCTTTCTTAATTTCTAAATTACATTTATGCGAAATAAATTAATTCACCTTAATAAGAGTTAATATTCTATTTCCAATAGACGATGTTCCTAAATTAGTTTTCCATCGAACAGTAATCGTTTCTCCTGCTAAAACAGTTTCAATTGCTTGTAAAGAAATAATAGATGATTCATCATTAGTTGAAATTGTTCTACTTGAATTTGGTGTCTGTGAATTATTTTTATAAATACTAAAAGTAGTTGAAGCATTACTTACGACAACATTGGAATTATTAGTATTTGAATTACCAAAAATATAACTGCCAGCAATGTATATAGAACCTTTAATGGCAGCAGTGGATGTGGTATCAAATCCAGTGATAGCTCCAACGTTTGTTCCAATATCACCAATTATATAGGAAACACCTGTATTTGAAACAGCGCCACTATTGGAGAACATTACGAAATCAGACAATATTCCAAAGTCAATAAATGAACTTCCCGAAGGAATTTTAGCAGATCCTGGCCCAAAAGAAACAGCTCCAGCAAAAGAGAACATTCTTCCTTCAAGAATACCACCATCAGCCATAGAAACTGCACCATCGTGCGCAATAAGAGTTCCTTTCATTGTAGTTGAAGCTGCTAATGAAATAGCACCATTTACTACCCAAAACACATTATTGGCAGAAGCTCCGTTGACCAAAATAATTTCAGCACCAGCTCCCGAAGTTAGTGCGCCTCCACTAAAAAAGATAAATTTAGCATTAGGATCATTTTGTGCATCCAAGGTAAATTTTCCTGAAATAGATGTCGCAGCGGCTAAATTATAAACCCCAGGTAAAAGTATTTCTCCATTGCCTAAGATTCCATCATGTGTTGCGGTAATTGAATAAGCCATCAATTGATTATATACATCCAATAAATCAATTACGCCTTGAGCAGTACTTACAAATTTAGTTGAATTTGAGGTGTCACTTGAATTACTAATTGAAGTAGTCTTGCATTCCGTATTAAAAGTCACTTGATAAGTTCCGGCTGGCGGTGATAGTGTCATTCCTAAAATTTCAGTATCTGAATTTAAAGTAATGCTGATGTCTCCCGAGTTATTTACAGAAAAATAATTAACTGACCCTCCTTGGACACCTTGAGGTCCAACTGCTCCAGTATCTCCTTTAACTCCAGTTTCACCCATTAATCCTTGAATTCCTTGGTTACCATTGCTACCATCGGCACCATCCAATCCTGTGTTTCCTTTTGCTCCTTGCGGTCCAGTTGTCCCTTCGATTCCAGTCATTCCGGTTTCTCCTGTTGTTCCAGTGTCTCCCTTGGTTCCTTGCAATCCAGTTTCTCCCTGAATTCCGGCTATTCCTTGGATTCCGTTTACTCCAGAATCACCTTTTGCTCCTTGCAATCCAGTTTCTCCTTGGATTCCGGCTATTCCCTGAATTCCCTGAATTCCGTTTGATCCTGTTGCACCTTTCAACGAAGCTATAAAATCAATTTCTGATCCGGTATGTGTCAATGACCAAACTTCATAAGCCGATTTTCCATCAACTCCATTGGTTCCCGCTGTTCCAATTTCTCCTTTTATCCCTTGAATTCCCGTTAATCCAGAATCCCCTTTTGTTCCTTGCAATCCAGTTAATCCATCGATTCCAGCTATTCCTTGGATTCCATTCATTCCTGTTGCTCCGGTATCTCCTGTTGCACCTTTCAACGAAGCTATAAAATCAGTTTCCGTTCCGGTATGTGTTAATGACCAAACTTCAAAAGATGATTTTCCGTCAACTCCATTCGTTCCCACTATTCCGGTTTCTCCTTTTAATCCTTGAATTCCTGTGTCACCTTTTGTTCCTTCAACTCCAGCTATTCCTTGGATTCCATTCAATCCTGTTGCTCCGGTATCTCCTGTTGCACCTTTCAAAAAAGCTATAAAATCAGTTTCAGTTCCCGTAGTATTTGTAATTTTCCAAACTTCATAAGCCGATTTTCCGTCAACTCCATTCGTTCCTGTTATTCCTGTGTCTCCTTTTAATCCTTGAATTCCAGTTGATCCAGAATCCCCTTTTATTCCTTCAACTCCAGCTATTCCTTGGATTCCTGTTGCTCCGGTATCTCCTGTTGCACCTTTCAACGAAGCTATAAAATCAGTTTCCGTTCCGGTATGTGTTAACAACCAAACTTCAAAAGATGATTTTCCGTCAACTCCATTCGTTCCCACTGTTCCTGTATCTCCTTTTAATCCTTGAATTCCAGTTGATCCAGAATCCCCTTTTGCTCCTTGCAATCCAGTTAATCCATCGATTCCAGCTATTCCTTGGATTCCATTCAATCCTGTTACTCCGATATCTCCTTTTATTCCTTTTAAAGAAACTATAAAATCTGATTCCGTTCCGGTATGTGTTAACAACCAAACTTCAAAAGATGATTTTCCGTCAACTCCATTCGTTCCCACTGTTCCAGTTTCTCCTTTTAATCCTTGAATTCCAGTTGATCCAGAATCCCCTTTTGTTCCTTCAACTCCAGCTATTCCTTGGATTCCTGTTATTCCTGTTGCTCCGGTATCTCCTGTTGCACCTTTTAAGAAAGCTATAAAATCAGATTCCGTTCTGGTATGTGTTAATGACCAAACTTCAAAAGCTGATTTTCCGTCAACTCCATTCGTTCCCACTGTTCCTGTGTCTCCTTTTAATCCTTGAATTCCAGTTGATCCAGAATCCCCTTTTGCTCCTTGCAATCCAGTTAATCCAGTTAATCCATCGATTCCATTCAATCCTGTTACTCCGATATCTCCTTTTGCACCTTTTAAGAAAGCTATAAAATCTGATTCAGTTCCGGTATGTGTCAATGACCAAACTTCAAAAGCTGATTTTCCGTCAACTCCATTCGTTCCCACTGTCCCAGTTTCTCCTTTTAATCCTTGAATTCCAGTTGATCCAGAATCCCCTTTTATTCCTTCAACTCCAGCTATTCCTTGGATTCCTGTTGCTCCGGTATCTCCTTTTATTCCTTTTAAAGAAGCTACAAAATCAGATTCCGTTCCTGTATGTGTCAATGACCAAACTTCATAAGCCGATTTTCCATCAACTCCATTGGTTCCCGCTGTTCCTGTGTCTCCTTTTAATCCTTGAATTCCAGTTATTCCTTGGATTCCAGTTGATCCAGAATCCCCTTTTGTTCCTTCAACTCCAGCTATTCCTTGGATTCCTGTTGCTCCGGTATCTCCTGTTGCACCTTTCAACGAAGCTATAAAATTAGTTTCCGTTCCGGTATGTGTTAGTGACCAAACTTCATAAGCCGATTTTCCGTCAACTCCATTCGTTCCCACTGTTCCTGTGTCTCCTTTTAATCCTTGAATTCCAGTTGATCCAGAATCCCCTTTTGCTCCTTGCAATCCAGTTAAGCCATCGATTCCAGCTATTCCTTGGATTCCATTCAATCCTGTTACTCCGATATCTCCTTTTATTCCTTTTAAAGAAACTATAAAATCTGATTCCGTTCCGGTATGTGTCAATGACCAAACTTCAAAAGCTGATTTTCCGTCAACTCCATTCGTTCCCACTGTTCCAGTTTCTCCTTTTAATCCTTGAATTCCAGTTGATCCAGAATCCCCTTTTGTTCCTTCAACTCCAGCTATTCCTTGGATTCCTCTTATTCCTGTTGCTCCGGTATCTCCTGTTGCACCTTTTAAAGAAGCTATAAAATCAGTTTCTGATCCGGTATGTGTTAGTGACCAAACTTCATAAGCCGATTTTCCGTCAACTCCATTGGTTCCCGCTGTTCCCGCTGTTCCTGTGTCTCCTTTTAATCCTTCAACTCCAGCTATTCCTTGGATTCCTGTTATTCCTGTTGCTCCTTTTAAGAAAGCTATAAAATCTGATTCCGTTCCGGTATGTGTTAATGACCAAACTTCAAAAGCTGATTTTCCGTCAACTCCATTCGTTCCCACTGTTCCTGTGTCTCCTTTTAATCCTTGAATTCCAGTTGATCCAGAATCCCCTTTTGCTCCTTGCAATCCAGTTAAGCCATCGATTCCAGCTATTCCTTGGATTCCATTCAATCCTGTTACTCCGGTATCTCCTGTTGCACCTTTCAAGAAAGCTATAAAATCAGTTTCTGATCCGGTATGTGTTAGTGACCAAACTTCATAAGCCGATTTTCCATCAACTCCATTGGTTCCCGCTGTACCAATTTCTCCTTTTAATCCTTGAATTCCAGTTGATCCAGAATCCCCTTTTATTCCTTCAACTCCAGCTATACCTTGGATTCCATTCAATCCTGTTACTCCGATATCTCCTTTTGCACCTTTTAAGAAAGCTATAAAATCAGATTCCGTTCCGGTATGTGTTGTTAATGACCAAACTTCAAAAGCTGATTTTCCGTCAACTCCATTGGTTCCCGCTGTTCCTGTGTCTCCTTTTAATCCTTGGATTCCAGTTGATCCAGAATCCCCTTTTGTTCCTTCAACTCCAGCTATTCCTTGGATTCCATTCAATCCTGTTGCTCCGATATCTCCTTTTGCACCTTTTAAGAAAGCTATAAAATCAGATTCCGTTCCGGTATGTGTTAATGACCAAACTTCAAAAGCTGATTTTCCGTCAACTCCATTCGTTCCCACTGTTCCTGTGTCTCCTTTTAATCCTTGAATTCCAGTTGATCCAGAATCCCCTTTTGCTCCTTGCAATCCAGTTAATCCAGTTAATCCATCGATTCCATTCAATCCTGTTACTCCGATATCTCCTTTTGCACCTTTTAAGAAAGCTATAAAATCTGATTCCGTTCCGGTATGTGTCAATGACCAAACTTCAAAAGCTGATTTTCCGTCAACTCCATTCGTTCCCACTGTCCCAGTTTCTCCTTTTAATCCTTGAATTCCAGTTGATCCAGAATCCCCTTTTGCTCCTTGCAATCCAGTTAATCCATCGATTCCAGCTATTCCTTGGATTCCATTCAATCCTGTTGCTCCAGTATCTCCTGTTGCACCTTTCAAGAAAGCTATAAAATCAGTTTCAGTACCAGTATAACCTAACGACAACCATAAAGCATAAGCTGATTCACCAGTTGCCCCATCTGAACCAACACTTCCTTTAGCACCATTTAATCCAGTATCTCCTTTTGCCCCCTTTAATGAGATAATAAATTGACTTTCAGACTCTAATGGATTTACTGTTTTCCATATTTCATAAGCAGATTTACCTGGAACACCTGTAAGTCCATCTTTTCCGTTAGCTCCTTCTATACCTCTATCACCTTTCTCTCCTTTGTCTCCATCATTCCCTTTTCCACTGCTACCAATTGCAATCCAACTTGGTTTATTCTTAGTTCCGACATTATTCTCAATGGCATTTACTGTAGTATTGAAAATCATCAAACCGGTAGCTGGACTACTAATTAAGTCTCGTTCTTTTGAACTCATTCTAGGCAACAGAAATCCCTTAGTAGTGGAACTAACATCTAAAACTGAAGAATCATCTGGATTTTTAGTGCCAATTCCTGTTTGTGCATTTAAAATCCCCGAAATAAGTAAAATTGAAAATAATAAGTACTTTTTTATTTTTTTCATTTTTGTTTTATATATAACCATTATTATTTTTACGATTTAGCGAATTCCCATTCTATTAATCAATTTTTTTGTTGCAACTGAAACTCCATTATCTAATTCTATTTTAGCAATATAAACAGCCTCTTCATGAGAAAATTCCATATTGTATTTGTATTCTCCATCTAGTTTTTCAGAAACTATTTTTTTACCGGTTATATCATAAATAGCAATACCAGTAATCCTTGAACTCGATTGAATGATTAATCTACTTTCATTTATAAAAACAGTACATTCACTACTACTAGAATTACGTAAAGTTGGTTTTGATGAACTGCCTAATGAAAAAGCGGAATACAGCGATAGATCAACAATTGTATTTGAACTGATAGACCCCGAAACTAAACTGCTTTTTTCTCCTAAAAGGGAAGATACATCAATCGTTGAAGGTATAGGTACCCATTTGGAACCGTCCCAGCCTACAATTGTTAAACTAGAAATTGAAGATTTTGTTAAAGCGGAAATAGAACTGGAAGATCCCCAACTAAGCGAAAGAGCAGCATTGACTCCAGCACTCTTAATATCCCAGTATTCAACCGAAGATATTGATGAAATTGAAGCGTCTAAAACAGTACTGATTGTGCTTGGTGCTGATCTAAAATAGGCAGCATCGACGCCACCAGAAGTTAAAGGAATGACTTGAATTGGAGCATAAAATCCAGATTGTCCAATAGGTAAAATGAAAGCGGTATCGTTTAGAGTTTGAGCATACCCGTCAATATAATGTATATCACTGGCCCCAATCCATGTGGCACCTTTAGCAAAAGACAATACTCCATAATCTAATTTCGTTCTGCTGGTAATTGTTGAACCTGATCCAAAATCAAAAAGGCCTAATCCAGAATAAACTACACTGTTATCACTAATATATAGATCGCCATTATTTTGAACTTGTGCCTCAAGCGCATTTGATTTACAAAAGATAATAACAAATAATGTATAGAGAAAAAATGACGTTATTTTAGGGTTAACTATCATAAAAAAATCAGGAATGAAGTAAGAATAAAACCTTCCATTAAAGACGAAATTTTTTCGAAATTCATTCGAAAAACAACAATAGAGTATTTTTTCATCATTAATTTTTTATTTAGATTTTTGGCAAACCTATGCTAAAGAATATGGCTTTAACGGAATTAAAAAAACAATCTGTTTAAAAGAGTCTTAAGTACGATTAAGTACGTGTTTTTCCATTTTCAAATTTAATTATCTTCAATTTTTTATTTTATATTTTAAAAATAATTAAAAATAACTCTACCAATTAGACGATTTATTGAAAATAATTTAAAAATCGTTTTACTTTAATGAATTTAAAAAGAGAGACAAAAAACTAGGGTAAACGACAAAAAAATAGAGAGCCGATTTCAAAGTACAATTATGAAAAATTAATTCAATAGATTCCTAATTTAAATATTTTATAATGGAAAATATTTTTAATGCTAAACTAAATCCATTGTGTAGTCCTAATAAATTTCAAAACTTATTGTAGTAAATAAAATAGTATCAATATGATAATTTTAAACCAAAAAGCGAACAATTGTTTAAAAGAAAATAGTATTAAATCCCATAGTCAAGTTCTATCACATCGATAAATCATAAAGATTAATTTATCAACTTATACTAAAATAAAAAAATGTATAAAAATTTGATACAAAATAGTAAGAAATTGATACCCTGAAATTATCCTTAATGCTATATCCTTTTTATTTTTATCTTCAAAAAACAAAACTAATCGTCGAATATTCAACGACATACACACAGTTATTGCTTTATAATTAATAAATTTACATGTTGTTATTTACCTTAGATGCACTAATAAATCCACCCATGACTTTAGATAAATACAATCAGAAACGTGATTTTAATTCTACTGGAGAACCCAAAGGAGAAGCCTCGAAAGAGGCACAAAATGAATTGATTTTTGTCGTACAAAAGCACGCAGCCTCTCATTTGCATTATGATTTCCGTTTAGAACTAAATGGGGTTTTAAAAAGTTGGGCAATCCCGAAGGGCCCCTCCATGAACCCAGCCGACAAACGCCTTGCGATTATGGTAGAGGATCATCCTTTTTCGTACAAGGATTTTGAAGGCACTATTCCAGCAGGAAATTATGGAGCCGGGAATGTGATAGTATGGGATAACGGAACGTATACGTTACCAGAGACACAATCCAAAACAACTCTAAAAAATAAATTAAAAGCAGATTTAGAAAAAGGTTACCTGAGTTTTATCCTGAAAGGAAAAAAATTAAAAGGCGAATTTTCATTGGTGAAGTTAAATAGTGAGCAAGAGAATGCGTGGCTTTTGATTAAAAAAAATGACGCGTATTCCACAGATGCCGATATTTTAAAAAAAGATAAATCTGTTATATCCAATTCAAATTTAGAGGATTTAGCTAAAAATTCAATTGCCGTTAATACTAATCGCAGCGCTCAATTTAGCAAGCCCATGTTAGCCCATACTATTGAAAAGCCATTTGACAAAAAAAATTGGATTTTTGAAATAAAGTATGACGGTTACAGAACCATTGCGGTTATTAATCCGGATCAAGTCAATCTTTTTAGCCGCAACCAGCTCACTTTTAATAAAAACTTCAAGGCAATCGCCGATGAATTAAAAAAAATAAATCATGTTGCGGTACTTGACGGCGAAATTGTAATTGAAGATAAAGCCGGCCGTTCCGATTTTCAATTGTTGCAAAACTATATCAAAACGGGGAAAGGAAACTTAAAATATTATGTTTTCGATATTTTAAATCTGGATGGTAACGACACAACCGGTCTCGGATTAGTACAACGAAAAGAATTAGTTGAAATTTTGTTGCGTAAATTCAAACTATCGAATGTGTTTTATTCACAACATATTCCCGAAAAAGGCGTCTTATTTTATGAACTGGCGACAAAAAAAAATTTGGAAGGCATCATGGCAAAAGAGGCAAATAGTCTGTATAGAGTGGGAAAAAGGAGTAGCGATTGGCTTAAAATAAGATTTTCACAACAGGAAGAAGCAATTGTTATTGGTATAACAGAATCAAAAACGACCCGCAGTTATTTTGGAGCCCTTTTACTGGCTCAATATGATCGCAAAAAATTACGATTTATTGGGAAATGTGGTACCGGTTTCAAAGAAGAAACACTAAAGGAATTGTACAATAAGTTTGAACCTTATTTTACGGAGAAATCACCGTTAGAGGACAAAATACCTGTACGTGATAAAATAAAATGGCTTAAACCAAAATTTGTTTGTCAGGTGAAATTCACTGAATGGACTCAGGATGGTTTTTTGCGGCATCCTGTTTTTCAAGGCTTACGGGTAGATAAAAAAGCGAAAGAAATTACTTTTTCATTAAATGAACCCGTTCGGTTAAATTAATAGAATCCTGAATCACTAAATAAATATAAGATTTAACCACACTTCGACTTTGCCCGGTGCACTTGAAGTATAGAATAAAGAAAAGAATAGACCAATTCTTGATTTCGCATACCTATGATTTACTATAATCAAGTGAAACGTCTTTACAAAATCAAGAAAAACTATGTAGTTAAAAAATAACAAGAAAATTACATAAACTTAAATTAAAAATTACTGCCATGAATAGTATAAATGAAAATGATTTTTATTTAAAAATGGGCAAAGTAAGTTTGCATTTAACCAATCAAAACAAAATATTTTTCCCAGATGATGGTATTTCAAAAGGGGATATCGTAAATTATTATAATGAAGTTTCTGCATTCATATTACCCTATCTAAAGAATCGCCCGGAATCCATGAACCGATTTCCTAATGGAATCAACGGAACCAGTTTTTATCAAAAAGATGTGGATCCGGAAAAAATTCCATCATGGCTGACAACGGAGAAAATTTATTCGGAATCGAATGATAAATACATTGATTATTTGCTGTGCAATGACAAAGCAACCTTACTGTATATGGCAAATTTAGGTTGTATTGAATTCAACCCATGGAATTCCACAATTAAGAAAATGGATAAACCGGATTGGGCTGTGATTGATTTAGACCCTGCAAAAAATGATTTTAAAGAGGTTGTAAAAACAGCACATACCGTAAAAAAAATAATGGATGAATTGGAAACAGAATGCTATTGCAAAACTTCAGGAGCAACAGGTTTGCATATTTACATCCCGTTAGGGGCTCAATACCGGTATGATTCCGTTAAACTATTTTCAGAATTAATTGCAAACAAAGTTGTTGCTAGATTGCCTGAAATAGCTAGTGTTACACGACCGGTTGGAAATAGAGGGAATAAAATCTATATTGATTTTTTACAAAACAGACAAGGGCAGACTTTGGCTTCGGCCTATTCTGTCAGACCCAGACCCGGAGCCACCGTTTCAACTCCTTTGGAATGGGGAGAAGTGAATGAAAAATTATCTCCAGTACAATTTACCATCAAAAACGTGCTGAAACGCTTTGACAAAAAAGGTGATTTATGGAAACCGGTATTGGGCAAAGGAGCCAATTTAGAACTAATTCTGAAAAGGATTTCTGAAAATCCACCGCATTAAGACGATTTACTTTTCTCGCTTTCAAGACTCGCTTTCAGCATAGCCATTAGATCATCATTTTGTTTATGTACCACTTTTAACTTAGGGGCAACTTGTTTTTTTCCTTTTACTTTATTGTTTATAATTTCTAAAAGTTTTGCTGTATAATTATCCTTGTATTTTGCAATATCAAATTTCTCGGTTAATTGTTCCACTAATTTAACTGCCATATCCATTTCTTTTGAATTCATTTCAGAAAGCGGAGGTAATTTTAATTCGGTAGTATTTCTAATCTCCTCTTGAAATCGAATTCGGTTAAGCACGATAACATTTTTATAAGATTTTAAAATAACTAAACTCTCTTTATTTCTTAAAACAATGGTACCTACCCCTACTTTTTCAGAAGTTTTCAACGCATCCCGAAGCAATGCATACGCCTTCAAAGCTCCTTTATCAGGTTCAAGATAATAAGGCTGTTCATAATAAATAGTGTCAATTTCTTTTTCATCAACAAAATTCATTATTTCAATAGTCTTGGTTTTTTCAGCTGCAGCAGCTTCAAAATCTGTGTCTTCAATTACCACATACCGGTCATCCAGTTTATACCCTTTTACTATATCAGCATAAGCGACTTCTTTGCCCGTATTTTCATTAACGCGTTTAAATTTAATGTTAGAATAATCATTCTTATCGAGCATATTCATTTCAATATTGCTCTCCTTAACTGCTGAAAATACTTTAATTGGGATATTAATCAATCCAAAAGTGATTGAGCCTGTCCAAATTGATTTTATTCTGGTTTCCATAAAACTTCTAATTTAATTATTCGATGACAATTCAAGTGATTGTTGCTGCAATTTGAGGAATGCAGACTTTAAAATCGAACAGACTTATATTCCTTTTGAAAAGATGGTTTTGCAACTACAATCTGCCAAAGATTTAACCTTCGGGAACGGAAGGATGCTGCCGATATAGCCAGATAAAAATTCCACATTCTGTAAAATGTTTCATCATATTCCTTTTTTAAAGAATCACTGGATTTTTTAAAATTATCTTGCCAAGCCTTTAAAGTGTAATAATAATGTAACCCGATGTTATGTAAATCCTCTAGCAATAGTTTTTCTTCCATTGCTTTTCCTATTTGTGCCAAAGAAGGAATTAATCCACTGGGAAAAATATATTTATGAATCCAGGGATCCGTATTCAAATCTGTTTTGTTACTGGCAATAAAATGCAGTAGACAAAGACCATTATCCGTTAGATTTTTATTAATAATTTTCATGAATCTATCGTAATTCTTATACCCAACATGTTCTAACATCCCGATAGACACAATACGATCAAATTTTTCATCAATATCTCTGTAATCCTGAAAACGAATTTCAACATTCAGACCTTTGCAACGCTCAATGGCTAATTTTTGTTGTTCTGTCGAAATGGTTATCCCAACAACATTCACTTTGTAATTTTTTGCGGCATAATAAGCAAATCCGCCCCATCCACAACCTATGTCTAATACTTTTTGATCTGGTTTTAATTGTAGTTTTTCACAGATTAATTTTAATTTTTGTTCTTGTGCTTCACTTAAAGTTGATGCCCCTTCCCAATAACCGCAGGAATACATCATTAAAGGATCGAGCATATTTTCATATAATACATTCCCAATATCATAATGATGCGCGATGGATTGAAGTGCTTTAGATTTAGTCTGAAGATTAAAAAACTTTGCTTTAAGAACTAACAAAAAGAATTTCCAGTTATTCTGTACTTTTTTTTCAATTCCATTTGTAAATATTTTATTGAAAAAAGTGTCTAAGTCTTCACAATCCCACCAGCCTTCCATATAACTTTCTCCCATTCCAAGTGATCCCTGACTTAAAACACGTTGATAAAATCTTGGATTATGAACCTTTATATCATAAGGCTTGTTGCCATTGATGGTGATTCCAGTCTCTGAAATTAATTCTTGTACAGCTGCTTTATATCTGTTCATTTTAATGTACTTATTTATACCTGTTTGGGGTGTACTTAGTTCCTAAAATAAGCATGCTAAATTAATTCAAATAACTGAATTACAACACATTAAATTTACAAAAAAAATAACATCAATTTTAAAATATTTTTGCTTAAAACTCCAAAATATAGACAACTTCTAAAAATAGTGCAGACCTAATCTTTAAATTCTAATTCGAAAAAGAATCTATGCTTTGATATCATTCCTCTTTAGGTTTCAATAAGACTAAAAAACACTTTATAATTAATCAAAGCTTGCTCAATGCTATATAAACCAATTTACACTTATTTTTATGTTTATTTTTTCGTAATTTTGAAACAACACATAATTAAAATTTGCGCTTTAAAACCCCCAACTTCTTAAAGAAATTTGAGAACAGATATTAATCCCTAACCGCCTTTTATTACTTCACAAAAGCACACTTTATTATAAAAAAAAATAAATATATGCGAGTTTCTGTCATCCGAAAAAATGTAATATTCACGCCTGATTCTAGGAGGGTTGTTGCCCGGTATTTTATGAATGGAGATCAACGGACCCAAAAAATGGTCGGCCATATAATGATGTTGGACGAAAAACAGGTAATAGATACCCTGGAACACACACTCCGGGAGTTTGCCAGACGGCATCGAAATATTTCCAGCACATTTTTCAGGCATTGTGAAAAAATTAGAGGAATAATTGAGGGGATGCAAATCAATTATGACGGCCTGTCAGATGAACGAAAAATGCTTATAGGTTCCTACTGTACAATGGAGTATGCGATAGAATCTGCCGCTTTTTTCAACCCGTCCATTGTGGAAGATTTTGATCAGTCGGGCCTAGAAATGGGTGAAAAAAGGGTTATTATTTCTTTCCGTGCCACTGGTGAAGGTCATATTTCATCCATCGTTTTTAGAAGGGGAATCCTGGATAAGAACAACCATCTCCAAATAATGAAAATTGGAAATAATATTGACAAAGCTGAGATTGTACACAAAACATTATATAACAAAAAACGGTTTTTAATAAAATTGGCAGAAATGCATACTTCAAACAAGTACTCTGCCCATATTATGCAGGATCTTCCCGATGAATTTGAGTATGCCGTATTAAAAAGCATGATAAATACAGCCTTATGCGATCCAATGATTCGCCAAGAAAGAAGAATTGCCCTCGAAGAAATAATCTGGTTGGCAGATTCATTTTATGATTTGCAATTCAAGCACGATTCTGATATAACCGAACGTGTTATATTTCCAATATCAGATTCTGAAAGTCGTGGTATTGAAGATGCCCGCTTTGTGCGCTTTGTGGATGATGATAAATCAGAAAGAATAATAGCAACTTATACGGCTTATAATGGTCATACCATTCTTCCAAAACTAATTTCTACCGAAGATTTTTATACGTTCCGTGTAATGCCATTACATGGAATCGGTGCCCAAAATAAAAACCTGGCATTATTTCCCAGAAAAATAAAGGGTAAGTATGCCATGCTATCTAGAATTGATGGGGTTAACAATTACCTTATGTATTCTGATAGAGCTACACAATGGAACAATCCTGTTATGCTTCAAGAGCCCCGTTATCCATGGGAATTTACACAAATCGGAAATTGTGGTTCCCCACTTTGGACTGCAGAAGGCTGGCTAGTTATCACCCATGGTGTGGGCGCCATGAGACGCTACTGCATAGGTGCGTCACTGTTTGATCTTGACGATCCTTCGAAAGAAATTGGAAGGCTTAAAGAACCCTTGCTTTCACCATTAGAGGACGAAAGAGAAGGGTATGTTCCCAATGTCGTATATTCTTGCGGTTCAATTATTCACAACAACAGTCTTATATTGCCTTATGCTGTATCTGACTATTCCTCTACTTATGCTGTTGTGGATATGGTAGAATTGATGGATGCTTTGAAGAAAAGTAAATGATAATTTATTTTAGATACCCCACATATAATGAAATTCCAACATTTGTATAAATAAAAATTCCGTTTCAATTGAAACGGGATTTTTTTACTTTCAAACGATTCTTATACTTTAGTTGAAATATTATTTTAAAGTATCGATAACTTCTTTCATGAGTCGCAAACTTTTCAATTTCTCCTGATGATTAAAAATGGGACTGGTAATCATCAATTCATCAACACGGGAATAAGTTATAAATTGCTGTATATCGGTTGCTAATTTTTCTTTGTTTCCCACAAATGAGCAGGCTGTCATCTGGTTAACATGAAAACGTTCCTGATCGCTCATAATCCCTTCTAAAGAATCAACCGGAGGCTGCAGTCCTTTTCTATCATTTCGTATTAAATTCAGAAACATTTGCGTCAAACTGGTTGACAAAATTTCAGCTTCTTTATCTGTATCTGCGGCTATCGCATTTACACATGCCATCGTTTTGGGTTTGTCCAAAAATGGAGAAGGCTGAAAATTATCACGATAAAATTCAAACGCTTGCAACATCAATTTGGGTGCAAAATGTCCTGCAAATGCATACGGTAATCCATTGGCAGCAGCCAAAGCCGCACTATCCATACTGGAGCCTAAAATCCAAACCGGAACTTTTGTCCCTTCTGCAGCGAAGGCACGTACATTTGCTGTAGCATTTTCCACAGAAAAATAATCCTGAAGTGCGGCCACATTTTGTGGAAATCGTTGGGATTGTTCAAAGAAATCTTTCCGAATGGCTTGTGCGGTCAACGAGTCCGTTCCTGGCGCTCTTCCTAAGCCCAAATCAATTCGGTCAGGATAGAGCAATTCCAATGTTCCAAACTGCTCCGCAACGATAAGCGGGGAATGATTTGGCAACATGATTCCTCCGGACCCCACTCTAATATTTTGTGTTTGACTGGCAATATAACCAATCAGAACAACCGTCGCTGAACTAGCCACATGTGCCATATTATGATGTTCGGCTAACCAAAATCGATTGTATCCCAAACTATCAGCAAGCTGGGCTACCTCTTTTGTTTTTTGCAATGTTTCGCTAGCGTTGCTATCTTCAGTAATCACTGCTAATTCTAATATAGAAATTGGAATATTTTTTATCATCTAAATTTTGAATTTTGAACAAAATTAAGCATTTACACCAAAGGCCTATATTCTTTGGTGTTAATTGAATTATAATGTTTTAAAATCAAAATAAACTATTATTTATTAGCCTTTAAAGTACAAGTGACTAGGTTTCCTTCTCAATTTATAAAAAAATCTTACCTATCCCAATGCCTCAACATGACCCACAATAGAAACAATCCTTATTTATCTTCCAAAATCATCTTGTAAACGAACAATATCATCTTCATCAGAAGGGTTTTCCGGATCAGTATGCTGCCAAATTTCGGCAACTATCCCCCAAGAATCAAGGCCTATCAAGCGATGGCGTTCCCCATTGTCCATTTGAATAAAAGTGCCTGGTGCCAGTTTTTGAATGTCCCCTTCTTCATCGGTCAAACTCGTTTTTACCCCAACAATACCAGAAAGTATTTTCCATATTTCGGCTCGACGATGATGAAATTGCCAAGACAACCGTTTATGTGGAGCAACCACTAAGATTTTAGGACTCAGTTTATTCGTAATTTTAATCACATCCATTTCTAGATGTGGGAAAAATTGAGCTGCAAAAGCAGAAGCTTGACTTTCGTCAATTACAAAAAAACCTCCCCAAGGCCGGGTTTCATCTTGTTTTATAATGGTAAAATTTTCTTTTTTTAATGCTGCCGCAATTTGTTCAAAAACAGCACTTTTTTCTAAATCATTAGGTATGTTCAGATTCATTTTTATTGTTTTAAAAAGTATTCGGTTGATATATTTATGCTAATTTTTGTAAATAATAAAACCATTAGGTTTCAATTTTGGTTTTCCCATTAGGATTTTAGCTCCTTTTGGAAGCTTGATTTCTTTTGCTAAGCCAAAATTTATGAGTACCGTAATTTGCTCTCCTTCAAAAGAACGGGTAAACAAAATTTGATTGTTATGATGTTCTAGTCTTTCGTATTTCCCATATTGCAAAACTTTTTCATTATTTCGCAGCGCAATCAACTTTTTGTAGCCGTTAAGAATGGACTTTTTTTTGTTCATTAAACGCTGAACATTGTTTTTTTTGTAATCAGGATTAATTTTTATCCAAGTTTTCTGTGTTGAAAAACCTGCGAAAGGAGTCCAATTCCATTGCATCGGACTACGGGATTTGTCCCGATTGTGCTCATTTCCTTCAACAAGCGCTTCATTAGATTTTTTCCCTTTGGCCAAAGCCAATTCATAATGAGTCCTTCCTTGAATATCGACCATTTCACCCAAATTTTCTGCGATGATGTTATGCATCCCGATTTCTTCGCCATAATAAATAAAAGGAACCCCTTTGGCGGTAAGCATCAATGCCGATAATGCCAACGCTTTATCAGGATTACCATCGGCTAATCGGTCTATCATTCGAGGCATATCATGGCTTCCAAAAAACAAAGTTGGATAATTGCTCATGTTTTTTTCCATACTTTGCAATTCGTCAAAAATACGTTGCGAAGAAAATATTTTAATGCTTCCAAAGTTGAAATTAAAAACCACATCCAACAAATCCTGTGACTGGTATTGTTTTAAAACATCAATTTTATCGCTTCCTATTTCTCCTACTATAAAACGATTATCATATTCGCTTACAGTCGATTTTATGATTCGCATGGCATTTTTCACACCAGCCTGATCGATGTCGTTGGTGTGTTGTTGTAGCCCGTCTTTTACCGGATTATTCGCCATAATTCCATCGGTGGTTAAAAAATTGATTACATCCAATCGAAATCCATCGACACCGCTATCCAGCCAAAAGCGTAGCCCTTTTTGAACCTCAGCCACAACTTTAGGATTCGACCAGTTGAGATCTGCCATTTTTTTATCAAACTTATGATAGTAATATTGATGGGTTACCGTGTCTTTCTCCCAAGCGGTTCCCCCAAAAAAAGATTCCCAATTGTTGGGTTTATCTTTCCAAATATAATAATCCCGATATGGATTGTCAACTGATTTTCGAGATTCCTGAAACCAATTGCACTCCGTGGAAGTATGATTCAGCACCATATCCATAATCACTTTAATTCCTCTTTTATGCGCTTCTTTCAAAAAAGTATCAAAATCTGCTTTGCTGCCATAAGTAGGATCTACCTCGTAATAATTAGCAATGTCATAACCGTTATCAACCTTTGGCGAAGTGAGAAATGGAGTCAGCCAGATTCCTTTTATGCCCAACCCCTGCAAATAATCCAACTTTTTGATCATCCCTTTAAAATCGCCATATCCATCGCCATTACTGTCCGCATAACTAGGCATATAGATTTGGTAAAATACCGATTCTTTCCACCATTTTTCTGAATTTTCATGCTGTTGTGCGGCAACGGAGCTACCAGCAAACAGCAACAAATAAAATAATGTACTGATTGTATATTTCATATCAAAAAGTTTATTTTTTCTGTTGAAAATTATAATCTACCACAACACCGTCTACTAACATTTTAGAACCTTCATACGTTATTTTACCGCCAGATGGAACACAAATAAGTACCGCAGCACTTTCTGGAGCAATCTTTATTTTAACCGAAGAAGAAACGTTACGCGCAACAAAACGCCCCGAAACAGTATTGTACAAATCGACTTTTTTTCCTTGCTCTGCAGCTACTGAAACTTTTTTATTCGTAGCATAAGGGTTATAATATAAAAAAGAAGGATAGGCTTTATCACTATAAAAATCAGTAGCCAGTAGATTCAATTGTAGAATTCCAGTCACATTCGTTGCACGGATAATGCTTCCGAAGATCCCCACATGTCCGCTGCCATAAACACTGAATTGCGATTCTTCGGGATTTTGACCCGGTACCCAAAGTGGTCCGTCACCTTGTGCCACGGGTCCCTTTATGTTTTCATAGGCTTTATAACTGGACTGACGAATCATCCCTTCATACCCGATTACTCCTTTGCTAACCTCAGCTAGATGCGGAATCGTTTCGTGCTCATCCGGCATGTACTGCGGATAAAAGAAGCGCGAAGCATTAGCGGCGTTCAACATCCATTTCCCAATTGCCGTAGCATACGATTGATTGTAGCGAACCATCGGAACCATTGGCCAAGCCATATCATAGGTATTCATCAAAAAGCCATAACCACCATGATCCACGGTACTACCAACGGTTCCTGAAATGTCAATTCCGTTCCAGTTGCCTACCAAAACACCCCAGCCTTCCCTACAAATTGCGGTTCCATCGAAGGTCCACCCCAACATTTTATTCGTGTCGTATTGCGCTGCTCCTTCTTCTGCGTTTATTCTTGCCGCTAAATAAGCTCCAAAAGGCATTAGCAATTCATACGTTGGATTTATAGGTTGCGATTGTAGTGCAGCCAATGCACTTTTGGCTCCTTTTAAATACCTTGGATCTCCAAATTTTTTATACGCTGCATACAAAACCCATGCATGACCCGCTGCGGCATCAGGTTGCGCGCAGATGTTGTTTTTCATCGGTTTCATTTTGCCGTAGTCAAAATAGGAATAATCATAATTCCCATTTAAAATAGAATCGGCTTTGAAGAATTTTTCGGCTATACTTTTAGCGATTACATCAAAACCCGGTTCGTTAGGGTATTTGTCATAAACGGCATAAAACAAGAGATTCGGATATACATCATACCACCAATCCCGTCCATAACCACCACCCAATAAAGCCACTTCCGGAGCCGTATTGTTCATCATAATGTCCCAACCTGTTTCACTATTGAAATAATTTTTTAGCATACCAACATAATTTAAATTTGGTTGTTTGCTTTTGTCTATCCCCACTAAACTGGCGCCTAATGTGGCTCCCATTGTAGCGAGTGCTTCATGAAACATCCCTTTATTATTGGTTCCTTGCCTCACATCAGCCACTGCGGTATAGATACCAACAACGTTTTGAGGAAAATTCTTTTTGGTACTGTCTATCCATACCATCGGCCAAAATTTACCTTTGGCATTAAAATCATATACGGTACTATCAAAACGCACCGCCATTTTTTTATAATCGATGATTTGAAATGGTTTGGGCAAGTTTGGCATCTGGTCCACACGTGCTATCCTTTGTTGTTTAACTTGGGCAGTTCCATTGAATCCGAAAAGGATAAGAAACAAACCAGCGCAAGTAATTTTGAAAATAATATTCATTTCTTATTTTGATTTAATTATAATTCTATTTTAGAAATTGATCGGTATTTACAGCATTTTTTCGGCCACTTCATTCCGTACTTTGCTATCAATTACAGGTTCATCCGGAGAAAGCAATTTCCCTTCTGCTATAATTTTCTTGGCGACAAAAATAGAACTCAACTGCAATATCGCAACGATAACAATAGCATAGCGCAACGCAATTTCAGTAGAGATAGCATAGGCCAAAACGAGAAACGTTCCCGCTCCTAAAAATCTCCCTGTAAATAATCCCGCCTCGTGGTTCAAAATATAGGCAAATTCGCCTCTTTTTTCAATTTTAGAAACAATATCGATTACTTTAAATTGAATTGGAAAATACGCCAAATCCATCAGGGGTTTTGCAATCAGCAACAATAAAATAAACATAATCACACCGGTTTGATTGAATAATAACCCATTGACTATTGCTCCTAAGGCAAATAAGACAAGTCCTGCAGTAAAAATTTTTATTCGATCCGAAGGTTTTGAAATCCTTCCTAAAACATACATAATTACTGCAGCAATTATAGCTCCTATGGATTGAGCAGTTCCTAATGCCCCTTCTTTCCCTATTAATAACATGATTAGCATGGCTGGCGCTGTTACCAGAAAACCCTGTACCAAACCTTTCAATACTGACAATGACAACAACTTATACCATAATTGGTGAAATTTAAAAAAAACGTATTTTTTTTGTTCCGGGTTTTTGAATGTCCCCCTGAAACAAACTATAGAGGCTGCTACAGTCACTAAAAATACGATTCCGGTAATAATTAGATAGGCCGTGTGAATTTGTGCTTCGTCTCCGCTTGATTCGATAAACCAACCAATAGTAATGGGAATGACTACGGCTATAATCGTGTAGAAAAAGGTTTCCAAACCATAATAATAATTTCGATTCGTATCATTGGTAATGGCTAATGCCAAATAATCTCTGTTGGACCAATAAAAGCCAAAAGACAATCCCATCGTAATACCTGCAAATCCTATTCCCACTAAATCTAATGTCTTTAATGACATCATAATCATCATGGAAACGCCGCTAAGCATCATTCCTGCCGAATATAATTTCCTGATATTAAAATGTTTCAGCAAATAGCCATTCAATAAAAAAGTAAGCGGTATTCCGGTATAAATAGTAAGCTGATAAATCACCACCTTTACTGGGTCATTAGAGCTTCGCATCACATAAGCAGCTACAAAAATATCGATCACCGGCAACACGATGGCATAGACCAGATTAGTAAGTACTAATATTTGAAAATTGTGGGTCTGGCTTTTAAAATGGCTAATTTCGGTTTGTAATTTCTTGAACATTAGTTAAATTTTAAAAGTGAATAAATCGCTTTGATAGAAAACTCCGCGCCGCAAACAAACTCATCCGAAGCACCGTAATAGATGGTAACCGTATCGCCATCAGGCTGAACAATATGTCCGTTAGTAAATACTACATTCCCAAAAAAACCAGTCAACTCATAGGTTGCGGTAGGAACCATTATGGGTTCTTCAGTGCGTGCAATTACTTTTGTAGGATCTTGTAAATCCATTAAAAAAGCCCCTAAACAATATTGATGTGCCGCATTGGCTCCATGATAAATAGCCAGCCACCCTTTTTCAGTTTTTATGGGAGCAGCTCCTGCACCCACTCTTTTGCTATCCCATAGCCCAGCCCTTGTTTTTATAATACAATGGTGATTTCCCCAGTGCAAGCCATCCGGAGAGGAAGTGATCCAAATATAATTTCCTCCAATATCAACGCTGCTTGGGCGGTGTAAAGCATAAAACATCCCATTTATTTTTTCATCAAAGATGGCGCAATCCTTATTGTGTGGTGGCAACATCATCCCATGGGATTGAAAATTTTTCCAATCGGTTGTGGTGCGTAAACCTACACCTACTCCATTATCAGAAACTGCGGTATAGGTCAGGTAATATTTATTTTCGAGCAAAGTAACCCGGCAATCTTCTATACCAAATGTTTCCAATATTCCCTCTCCAACTAAAGGTGGATAATTCTCTGGCTCATAAAAATGATGTCCATCGGTACTGCATAATAATCTCAGATGTGATAACGTAGTCAAATAATCTACTCCTTTATAATTGATCACTCTGGCATCGCTGGCGTCTAATTCCGGATCGGCTGTAGGAATTTCTATAATTTTAATCGCTCCAGTTTCCGTTAAAATAGGAAACGAAATACTATTCTCTTTTTGTTCCGGTCTTTCGGCAACACGAACAATCAACCATGTTTTTCCTTCAAATTGAAATACCCCCGGATTAAGAAGACAGGTAATTTGTAAGCCTTCTCTGCTGGCAGGTAAATCTGCTGGGGATAATAATGGGTTTTGTGTAAAACGTTTTGCAATATCTTTCATGCTAATCTATTTTAGTTTTTTTAGTTTTTAGTCGAAATCTATTTCTAGCTTACGAAGATGTGTAGTGTAACAGTAAATTTATTCATAAAATCTTACAACTATTCTATTTATTTACAGATATATAGAATAAGAAACTGATTTTCATTAGATTTAAAAAAATTCAGACCATTTATGAAATTCATGTTGGTTCAGATTTTACTTTTAAGGATCAGAAATCAATTCAAAATATAAAAATAGAGAAGTAGCAATTTTTTAAATGCAACTGCTACTTCTCAAGGGATCTTAAATAAACCAGAACATTAATACCCTGGATTTTGTGTCAAAGTCCCTGCAGATGCATCAATTTCTGATTGAGGGATTGGATACAACATATGTTTATCTTGAAAACTTTTGCCATGAGCGGTCATCACTGCTTTTGCAATTCCCCATCTTTTTAAGTCCAACATTCTTTGATTTTCGAAACCAAGTTCTGCTCTTCTTTCTGAAATTAACCAGCCTTTTACAGTTGCTTTATCTGTAGAGGTAGCCCGGTTTAGTAATGTTCCCACTGGCGGAATTGTTCCTAATGCCGTTACTGTAGTTCTGGCTCTGGCTCTTATTTGGTTGATAATTGCAATCGCTCCGGGATAATTACCTGTTTCATTCATTGCTTCGGCTTTCCAAAGCAGGGCATCAGCATAACGCAGGTACACTTTATTTGTAGGGGCATCATCATTCCCTTTATTGGCACCATTTAAGCTTCCTAAAATTTTATTCACATTTTGATTCGCGGCATCAACTGTGTATAATTTTCTTGGATCGTTTGGTTCAAATGAATTTAAAAAATCAGTGCTTGGCGCAAAGAATCCCCATCCTAAAGGAGCACAAATCCCATTCCCTTTCCTTGGGGTGGTATTGGATTGATGATCGTAAGAAAAAATAACTTCATTGTCCGTATATTCTTTAGCTGTACTGAAATTATCGAAATAATTTGTATTTAAACTATATCCAAGTGGCGCTAACTCATCCACTAAAGTTATTACTTCTGCCCATTTTTGAGTATATAAAGCCGCTTTTGCCTGAAGCGCTATCACGGCACCTTTAGAAACTCGCCATTTTTCTGTGGTAGAAGAATATTTGGCGTTTGGCAACAATGCTTTTGCTAGGACTAAATCTGATTTTATTTTGTCCCAAACCAATCCTTTATCTGCTCTCACTGCAACATCAAAAGCTTCCTGATAGGTTTTTACTGGTGTTAAAATTAAAGGCACATCACCAAAATTAGTAACCAAGGAGAAATAGTAGTATGATCTTAAGAAATAAGCTTCTCCCAACAATTGATTTTTTCTGGCAGCAGTTATTCCTGTAACTGTTTCTATATCCGCTTTTGTCAATAATTCGATGGCGGTGTTTATTCTTTTAATTCCTTCATAATCATATTTCCATAACCCGTTTGGCCCTCCATTAGTAGAGGTAAAGGTAAAATTATTGATTTCGTCAATCCAAGGTTGATCGCCATCAGAAGACCATTTTTTCTCCATATCATCCGAGGCGATATCTTGCATGATATAATCATTCTGAAAAACAAGTCCTCCGGCCCAATCCCATTGGGCCAGGATATTCAATCTATTTGAAAGCAATTGGTACGATGAACTCACCGATTTTTCCAATGTATTTAATGTCGGTGTAGTATTTGCCTGTTCCAACGTTGTCAATCCAATTGGGTCTTGCGTAAGTTCGTCTTGACAACTTACCAATAACATTAAGCCTAATATAAGTCCAGTTATAACTATTTTTTTCATGATTTATATTTTTACTGTTTTATTAAAGTTGCACTTTTAATCCTAAAATAAACGACTGAGATTGTGGATACGTTCCTTTGTCGATCAATGACGTGGATTCTGGATCTAAGCCAGTGTATTTAGTCACTGTAAATAAATTTTGACCTGATGCATACAAGCGCAGGTATTTAACCCCAGCTATTTCAGTATTAAAAGTGTATCCAATTTCAATATTTTTTAATCTTAGATAAGACGCATCTTCAACAAAAACACTCGATACATTTCCACCTCCATTGTTGTTAAAAGTAAGTCTGGGAGTCGTATTGCTTGTTCCTTCACCGTGCCAGCTATTCAACACTGCTGTTGTTGAATTGAAAGGACGGCTATCATAATCCAAGATTTGTTTCAAATCATTATAGCGATCCACTCCTTCTACACCTTGTAATAAAAAAGAGAAATCAACGTTTTTATATGAACTGGAAAACGCAAAACCATAGGTTACTTTTGGAATCGGGTTACCTATAAAAGTTCTGTCATCAGCGTTAATCTGACCATCACCGTTTAAATCTTTAAACTTGATATCTCCTGGTTGTGTTCCATTGGCATTTGCAAATAAAGTATTGCTCACTTCAGCAGCATTTTGATAAATCCCATCAAATTGGAAACCATAATAAGAGCTTATTGGCTGTCCTACTTCTGTTTTAGTATGTGTCGCTTCATCGGTAATATTCTTTACAAATGTTTGCAGTTTATTTACTCTATTGGTCAAAGTAGCGATGTTCGCATTTACATTGTATTTGAATGCGTGATCCTTGTTTTGAAGATTCAATCCAAATTCAAATCCTTTGTTGCTTACCTCTCCTGCATTTACAAAAGTTCTGTCGATAACTCCTACAGCTACTGCCGGTAAACCTACTGTCAATAATATATCTGAAGTTTTTTTGGTAAAATAATCCGCAGTAAAGGATACTTTATTTTTCAAAATTCCTAAATCTATCCCAAAGTTAGTTTGCGTGGTAGTTTCCCATTTTATGTCTTCATTTCCGTATCTTCTTACACCTGGCGGGTCCGAAGTTACATCAACAATTGTTTGATACGCATTATTAGGTATTTCTTGATTCCCATTTTGCCCCCAACTTGCTCTCAATTTTAAATTAGATAACCAATCCGCTTTTTCCATAAAGTCTTCTTTAGAAACTACCCAACCACCGGAAACAGATGGAAAATAACCCCATTTATTATTCGACCCAAATCTAGAAGAAGCATCTGCCCGCATTGTACTGGTAACAAAATATTTATTGGCATAGCCATAAGTTCCCGAAGCAAAGAAGGATAACAAAGCCCAGTTACTGGCAGATCCTGAACTATAAATATTCGTTGTACTCCCATAATCAAGGTATCTGAAAGGATCGGTAGTATTATCAAACCTTTCTCTGCTGCCCCCTATTGCAGCTGATTTACTGGTAATATTCTCAGTTCCTAACAATAAATTGACCGCATGTTTTTCGTTAATCGTTTTTATGTAATTCAACGTATTACTGAAAGTGAAAGTCATAGCATCCCCTCTATTTTCGTTCAAACTGTTGGGTCTGTTATTTCGTCCCATACCATAAAAGGGATTGGAAGCATCACTAATGTTCGCATCTCCAAAATTTTCCCCAAAATTCTTGTTATGTGAAAATTGAATATCAACCCCTAAATTACTTCTGAATTTTAAAGATTTATCTCCCAAGAAAGCATATTCGCCATATAAATTTCCAAAGGTCTGGAAGGTATTTCTTTTGTCATCTGTAAAATGAACAATTGCAATAGGGTTTGATGTATACTCGTAATTTTTACTCCAGCCATCATTAGGCCCTGTATAGAAAGGCAAATCAGTATATGGATTTCTTGCAGAATAAGTTGGATCACTTGAATTTTTATAAACTCCCAAAACTGGAGGACGAATTAATGCATGACGAATGATACCCGGAGCATCGCCACTGGAAGACAATTTATCTTGTTTGGCATAACTAAGTTGCAAATTGGTCCCCACTTTAAAACGATCAGAAAGATTTGCGTTAACATTTGTTCTAAAATTAAAACGTTGGTATTTATCATTATTCTCCACTATAATACCATCTTGTCCAAAATAACCTCCTGAAATCAAATATTGCATTTTTTCAGAACCACCACTGGCCGAAACTTGGAAATTTTTAGAGATTCCTGTAGTAAACAATTCATCTTGCCAATTAGTATTGGCTAAATCAGTTCTGTTTCTGTCTGTTGCATAAGGACTAATTGCCGAAGCTGCATTTCCAGCTGTATTATGCCAAGCTTGATCTTTTACCGTCAAATATTGATCTGTATTCAACATTTTAGGAAGATTGGCAGCAAAGTGAATTCCGGAGAAATAATCAACATCAAAACTTGATTTTCCTGTTACACCACTTTTGGTCGTGATTAAAACCACTCCTCCCGCTGCTCTTGAACCATAAATAGCTCCTGCCGCGGCATCCTTTAATACGGACATTGATTTTACATCCGATTGGTTCAGGAAAGAAATATCACGTGTAGGAACGCCATCAACCACATACAATACGTCATTATTTCCTAGCGTACCTTCTCCACGAATACGAATTTTGATTCCATCACCAGGCGCACCTGTATTGGCTGACACAAAAACACCCGCTACTTGTCCTTGCAAAGCTTGACCCACATCTGCCACTCTGGTTTTTGATAAATCATCCATATTAACCGAACTTACTGCTCCTGTAATAGATGCCTTCTTTTGACTTGTATATCCCACAATAACTACTTCGTCTAATTTTTGTGAATCACTTGTTAATCGTGCATTGACAATGCTATTTCCTAGTACCGGAATTTCTTTGGTTAAATATCCGATATAGCTAAAAACTAAAACCGCATTAGAATCTACTTTATTAATCGTATAATTTCCATCAAAATCAGTTACCGTATTTATAGCGGTTCCTTTTACGGTAATATTTACTTGCGGCAATGGACCATTGCTATCCGAAACTACACCCCTAACTGTTTGTGCATACATGGCACTCCCCGATACGATTGTCCATAATAGAACTATATTATAAATGATATTTTTTCTCATCATTGGGTTGTGTTAAATTGATTAATAATTCGAGTTAATTTTTTCATGTTCATAAAAATTAGGTTAATTAAATGCATTAATGGTTTTTTTAGCTGATTTGAAAATCATTTGATAAAAGTAATTGGAGCGCACAAAAAAAGGTGTACACTATTTCTTCAAAAGTGTACACCTCCATAAAAGATGCTGATTACAAGACTTTTAAAAACTTCTAGCCTTTAGATTTGTATTTAAGCTGATAATTTTTTGGTGTGGTCGCATACATTTTTTTAAACTCGCGGTAGAAATAAGAACGGTTGTTAAAACCGGATTGATAGCAAACTTCCGATACTGTCAATACATTCTTACGCAACAATTCGGCGGCATGTTTTAGCCGTACGGTTCGAATTAAATCACTCGGGGTAAACCCGAAAATCTGTTTAATCTTACGATACAATTGTGAATTACTGATTCCTAATTCTTTTTCAATAAATAAGCTTTGAAGATTTTCATTATCAATATTCTTGCGTATCAGTTCGATTACGCTTTTTACAAAATCTTTTTCCTCATTATTAATTGGAAGCGCAGATAGGTTTTCGACCGGCGTATCTTGTGTAAAGTACTTTAATAGTAGTTCTTTTTCTTCTAATAATTTTTGAATCCTTATCAATAAATGATCCGGATAAAAGGGTTTCGGGATATAGGAATTGGCACCGCTTTCCAACCCTTCTATGCGATGTATAACTGAATCTTTTGCGGTAAGCATAATAAAAGGAATGTGCCAGGTTTTACTATCTGTTTTGACTTTTCTACAAAGATCTACTCCATCCATCAAAGGCATCATGACATCACTGATGATAATATCAGGGATGTCATTTTCAAGAATTTCTAATGCTTCGATCCCATTATAGGCGCTAATAATTTTATATTTCTCTGCTAATAAATCATTTAGAAACAAATGAATTTCTTTCTCATCTTCGACTATCAACACCGTTTTTCGATGGTCTTCAAGTACTTCAAGTGATGAAATTTTATTGGGAATATCCTCTGTCTTGCCTGGAATTTCTTCCAGAATATTTTTTAGATGATGCGAAATCAAAATCGGACTTACTTCAACGTCTCGTTCCTTTTCAGTAAACGATTCTTTATTGCAAGGGACCAAAATGGTAAAGGTAGTCTCTTCGTTTGCAATACTGGAAACCTGAATTTCACCACGCAATACGGTCACCAATTTCTTGATGTACGCCAGTCCAATTCCTGTTCTAAACATATCATTTTCAGTTCCTGCATGGATATCCGACAAGAAAAAACGATCAAATAATGAATCTAATTTTTGTTTTGGAATCCCTTTTCCGGTGTTTATGATGGTAATGTTTAATGTTTTTGAATCCTGAATCTGAAATTTAAGATCAATTTTTCCGTTTACAGGAGTATATTTGAAAGCATTAGACATCAGGTTGAATACTATTTTCTCTATTTTATCCTTATCAAACCATCCTGTGAGGGTGGATGGAATATCAAGATTATAAACAATATTTTTTTCTAATGCCCATTCGTCAAACAATTCGGCAATTTGTTCCACCAAATTAACAAGATCAAATTCTTTTACCGATACTTCTAAATAATCGTATTCTGCTTTTCTGAATTCTAATAATTGTTGTGTGAGAAACAATAATCTGGAAGAATTACGCTGAATCATTTGTATAAATTTCTGGTTTTTATCGCTGAGATTTTCGGTTTCAGATAGTTTTTGAGCAGGTCCAACAATCAAAGTCAAAGGAGTTTGAAACTCATGGGCTACATTTGTAAAAAAGGTCAGTCGGTTTTCATGAAGTTGCTCTTCTCTTTTTCGAAAAAGGATATTTTGACTCAATGACTGCCGTTTTTTGTAATAACTCAACACAAACAATATAAAAAGGGCAAACAACACGCTATAAATTATAATAGCCAGATTAGACTGCCAAAACACCGGTTTAATGCGGATATCAATAGCATGAACGGGTTTACTCCAAACGCCATCGCTGTTCGTCCATTTTATCCATAAAGAATAATTTCCTTGTGGAACGTTGGTAAAGGAAATTATTCTTCGGTTGCTAATGAAATTCCAATTGGTATCAAAATTCATCAATTGATAAGCATATTTGCATTTTTCACTATTAACATAGGTCAAAGCCGCTAATTCGATGTCAAAAAAGTTTTGATTGTGGTTCAATACAATCGAAGGATGTGAAGTCGCATCTGGTGGTATCACCAATCCCTGATAATAAGGAATTGCTTGATTTTGCCCGCTAATTTTATTAATAAGAATAGCTGGAATAAGGGCCGATTCTTTTATTTTTTGAGGTAAAAAGTAATTAAATCCTTTTATTCCTCCCATAAAAATGAAATCTGATTTCCCATTTTGGTAAAAAGCCCCATCTGCAAATTCATTATTTTGAAGACCTTCGTTTTTTGTGTAGTTAATAAACTTTCTTCCGTTAAGGATAAAATTAGATAATCCAAAATTCGTGCTCAACCAAAGATTGGATTTTTTATCTGAAACAATTCCGTGAATGGTATTGTTAGGAAGCCCGTCTTTGACTGTAAAACTTTTAAATACAGCGCTTCCATCATTTTTTATGTTTTCCAGTAAATTCAAACCAAAACTTGTCCCTATCCAAAGCCGATTACTGTCATCCATCTGTAAACATAATATATCATTATTGGATAAACTTTTAGGATCATTCTTTATGTTTTTATAGGTGCGAAATTGACCGGATTCTTTGTTAAACAGACTTAAGCCACCCAAACGGGTTCCTATCCAAAGCTGATTTTCATTCTTCGGAATTATTGAAAAAATAATATTACTGCTTAATGCTTTTGCCGCATTATTGCCAGCAAGGTATTTTTGGAATTCAGTCACTTTTAATTGATTTCCGGAACGTTCAATTTTGCACCGAATCATCCCATATCCATTGGTTCCAAGCCAAATAAATCCTTTTTTATCCTGATAAATGGTATACGTTGACTTAAAGAAACCGCATTTTTCGCTCCCTAAAATTTCTGACCAATTGATAAGTCTTGATTTTTTCAAGTCAAAAATAGTAATGCCATCTCCATCAGTTCCTATAAAAATTAAATCCTCTTGTCCTTTACATAAAGCAAATACAGCATTGTTAATCGTACTGTTACTTTCATTGAAGGCGGTGTATTGCAACGGTTTTTCAGGATTCAGATAAAAATTAGAAGAAAAGCGAAATAGCCCTTTTCCTTTAGTTCCAACCCAAAAAGAATTCCCATAGACTTCAAGAAATGCCCTAACAATGCCACCATCCAGTTCTGGAATTTGTGCTTTAGAAATTAAATTAAAGGCTCTTTTAAGCGGATACGTTTTAAAAATTCCATCACCATCTGTACCTGTCCAAAGTACGTTCTCACTTCCCTGAACTAAGGTTGTGATCTTTTGATTTTTAAGATATTTTAACCAGGGTGTATCGATGCTATTTCCGGTACTATCAATAATTAAATATCCCGATTTACTCGAAAGCAAGAGCCCTTCCGGAATATGTCCAATACTATTTTCAATTTTTTTTTGGACAATAACCTGACTCTTTTTATCGAACAAAGAATATAATACTGCATTTCCTGTTGTGGGAACGATACCTATTTTCTGGTTTGAAGCTATTCCAAAAGTTTTAACATTGTTTGCAATCAAAGCTACTTTTGAAACTGTTTTTTTGTTAGTGCTGTCAGTGCCAAGTGACAAAGCAAAGAGTTCATTATTTTCGAACAAAACAAGCAATTCACCTGTTGGGGAAAATTCCATTTTTAGTACCGCTTTTGTCGAAAGATTTTTGGCCTTTAATGACTGAAATTCAGTCCCGTCAAAGTAACCAATTCCCCAATCCTTTACGGCACAGAATACTTTTTTTGAAGCATCAAGCGCCATATTAAATTCTGATTCTGATAAGGGTGGTTTATTTTTCCTGGTAAAATAATACCGCTGAAACGCATCCGTTTTTTTATCATAACGATTAATCCCATGTATGGTCAGTATCCAGATTCGTCCGGAATTATCTTCGTCTATTTTAAGGATTACCTGATTGCTCAGGCTATTTTCATTGTCTAATTCAGGCCTGAAAATCTTGAAATTATTTCCGTCATATCGATTTAGACCATCCCATGTACCTACCCAAAGTAAATTTTCGGAATCCTGAAAAATAGCATTAACAGAACTATTGGAAAGTCCTTTCGTATTATCCAATTGTTCAGATGAATATCTAACATCTAAGGCCTTGGAAACATCCAAAAGTGGTTTACTATTACTATGGCTTTCAGGAATAACATTTCCCTGACCACGATTGTGTTCATCATCTAAAGGACTAGTTTTTTCGTTGTTGTTACAAGCAACAAGTCCTATAAAAATAAAACCGATAACTAAAGTATTAATTTTCAATTGAATAACTGTTTTCTGGATTTTTTTTCTTTCTAAAGTAATTTAATACCGTTATAGAAGTATAATGTACAACTCATTTTCATTTTTTTTAAATGTAAGCTATCGCAATCTTTTAAAGGATAGAATAGATTATACACAAAAGGAAAATGCGACGAAATTGATGCAATCATAATAACCAAATATATAAAAAAGTTAGTACTAGAATAAAATAATGGCCTATGTTTCCGCTAACAATGAAAATGATTGAACTCAAAAGAGTTGTGCTGACTGCATTTGCAAGAATAGTATTTTGTTATTATAAAGAGAAATTCCAGCGTGTGCTAATTAAAAAACTAAAGAATATCTTAAAGTCGAATATAAAATCTGAATTTTCCTTAATTTTGTATAAAATAGTTTGATTATGGAAATCAGAATCGAAGCTGTTCAAATTGCGGAATCTTTTAATATAAAGAAATTCCGTGGCGATTTTCGTGCCGAAGTGAATTCGGGCTCCACTTCCGAGGTGTTTTATGCATTGGAGGAAAACGAGCGTTATTTATATGTTTTTGATTATGGTGTTGTGGTCTTTGCCAATTATGATGCGGTTGCCAAAAGTGAATTTGTCAACTTTATAAAAAATTACGCCACTACTTTAGTCTATTTAGATTTATCAGAAGAATACCGCATTGAAACCGATGAAACATTACAAAAGCTCATCGTAAAAAACAATTATGTCACTGTCTCTCAAATAGATTCCTCACTCATGCGAATCGTTATGCTCAATATCGCTCAATCTGTTGCACTTGAATATTACGAAGTACTGACCGATGACCTCATTACCTCTTCAAAACACTACATTCTGGAATTGGAGCGACGTGGTAAACTCAGTATTTCCAAAACCAACTTGCTCAAATACATTGGAAAAGTCCTAAATGTAAAAAACAGTATCGTAGACAATTTATATATTCTTGATGACCCAAATCTAGTTTGGGATAACGAGGAACTCAACCTGCTCAACCGCCATCTTAAAGCTAATTTTGATATCAATACCCGTTTTAAAGATCTCGATTACCGCTTGCAAATTGTAGAGAACAATCTTACGCTGTTTACTGATGTACTGAACGTGCGGGAAAGCTCCCGACTGGAATGGGTGGTTATTATATTAATTGCACTGGAGATTGCCATTGCGTTATTTTTTCATTAAAACCTAAAGCCTATTCCATCTTATTTCCTTTTACTTCACACAATAAACTCTAAAATATTTCTTTGATTCTTTATTCTATAAACAAAGTCATTTTTGTTATTTTTGTTTTTATTACTGTGTAAAATCAAGAATCACTATTCCGCTAATGGATGATGAAATGGATGAACGAAAATGATACATTAGCGACATAATGAGCATAATACTTGGATTTAAAACCATAGCTTAATGAATAATCAGATAGAAATATATAAATCTTCAGACAACAATGTAGAACTGCAAGTAAGTCTTGATAACGAAACTGTTTGGCTAAACAGAGAGCAAATCTCGGTTTTATTTGATAGAGATATCAAAACCATAGGTAAGCATGTTAATAATGTATTTAATGAAGGGGAATTGGATAAAGAATCAGTTGTCGCAAAATTTGCGACAACTGCAACTGACGGTAAAACATATCAAGTTGATTTCTATAACCTCGATGTTATTATATCTGTTGGTTATCGTATAAAATCTAAACAAGGGACACAATTTCGTCAATGGGCAACACAACGTTTAAAAGACTATTTAGTCAAAGGGTACACCATCAATGAAAAACGGTTACAAGAAGCTGAGAATAAGTTTAAAGAATTAAAGCAAGCTGTTCATTTACTAGATTCCATTACAAAATCTAAAATAGTAACTGGTGATGAAGCGCAAGGTTTATTAAAAATATTGAGTGACTATGCTTTTGCGTTGGATATTTTAGATCAATACGACCATCAGACATTGAAAGTCGCAACAACAGATACTAAAGAATTATTCAAAATTTCGTATCCAGAAGCAAAGAAAGCCATAGAAAGATTAAAAACTAAATTTGGTGGCTCTAATTTGTTTGGAAATGAAAAAGAGGATTCTTTTAAAAGCTCCTTAGAAACAATTTATCACCTTTGATGGGATCGATTTATATCCTTCAGTACAAGAAAAAGCGGCACATTTATTGTATTTTGTTACCAAAAATCATTCTTTTTCGGATGGTAACAAAAGAATTGCAGCTTTTCTCTTTGTTTGGTTCCTAGATTGCAATGGATTATTATATCGTAGTGCAAGAAAAGTTATTGATGATAATGCTTTGGTAGCAATAAAGCTGATGATCGCTGAATCCAAATCTGATGACAAAAACATGATGGTTAAAGTCACAATTAATTTGATTAACAATAAATAAGTACTCCATTAAATATTTATAAATGAAAACCTATTACATTCATAACGGAACTGAAAACAGCGGTCCATTTCTCTTAGAAGAACTAAAGTCTAAGAAAATTACAAAAACAACATTAATATGGTTCGAAGGTATGGACGAATGGAAATATGCCGGGGACATCCCTGAATTAAAAATTATTTTGACCGCAGTGCCACCGCCTCTGAATAAGATTCTCTCTTTACGAAAAGAAGAGAAAAAAGTAGTAAGTCAAACTATTTTAGGAATGGACAAAACTATCTTTTTTTGGGCTTGTGGAATTTTAGCTTTAATTATTGGAACACTGATTTTTAATACTTATCAAGATAACAGAAGTTTAGAATTAGAACAGAAAAATAAACAAACCGAATTTCAAAACCAACAAATTGAACTACAGCAAAAACAAACGGACGAGGAAAAGATACAAATTGCTATTCAAGAAAAAATAAACTCAGACAGACTCTCTAAGCAAAAAAAAGACTCTGTAAACTATAGAATTTCAGAAATTAAGAAAATACTCCTTGTTAACAATGCCAATTTAGAAGAGGATCAAAATAAATTAATTGATGCCAAGGATTTCAAATTATTAAGAACAGAAAGCGAAAGGGAGGAACAAATTAACTGGATTGAAAATGATATTATTCATTGGCAAAATGAAATTAAAAAACTAGAAAATGAAGCGGATCTGTTGTATTTAAAATTAGAAACAATACACTAATCCTAATTTTAGGAATCAATAAGAATTCCAAAGTAAAGAAAATTCCAAAGCTTTTTTTATATGAATGAATGTTAATTTTTTTTGCATTCTTAAAGGATTTATAGAAATCCTTGTTGTTCAATACGTTTAAAAATAGATAAAAAGTTATTACCAAAAAATATTTTTGAGCTTTTAAAAAGAGGTCAAAAATATTTTGAAATAACTTTTCAATACACCTTTAGTGAAACACTACTTATAATTCTTGAACTAGGCTATTAAAAGAAGAAGTGTTTTTGACCGATAAATAAATTATTTAATATTAAAAGTCACACCCGCAGAAAAGAAATTTCTAACCGTTTTAGTCAAATTATCATTGGCATCAAATTGCTGAATTCCGTAGTCATTGTTCGTGTATCTAATAAAAACCGGCAGACTAAATTTGTTCGTAATTTTTAACTCTTTAGCAACATTCACTCCTACATTCGAGAAAGTAAAACCTGATTTACCACTGGCATCAGCTCCATAATAACCGCCATTAATGACTGCAGCACCAACAAAAGGTCTAACGTCGACTCCTGCTTTTTCTAAAGAATAGGTATATCCAATTTCAGCATAACTAGAAAAAGCTCTTGATCTTTCTCCACTATCATCATATTTATAATCGCCTCCACCAATAAACGTGTTCCATTGAAAGTCTAACGGTACTCCTTTTTCAGAAAAATCTAATAATACAGAAAGATCTAAACTCTGTGCTGAACCTTCTGAATAATCAAAATAGCTGCTTCTTTCCCAATCTTGATTATTCTTAGTTGCCGGCCAATAGTAATCACTCAACATTACTTTCACAACAGGAGATATTTGATAGGAGATACTCCAATCAAACTCGTTGTAAGCATCGGCAGCATTAGAAAAATTTGTTGTCGCCCATACTCCAACCGACAATTTATCAGTAACAGCATAAGAAAGATACGGTTGAAAAGCTATTTTATCTCCATAATATTTTAGTCCTCTCCATAAGTAGGGATATACAACATCTACAGCAGCTGTAAATTTAGGCTCTGGAGCTTCTGGCTCAGCCACAGGCGTAGCAACCGGTGCATCTTGTGCAAATGCCAAACCGCTTGTTAACATTAATGCTAAAATTAATACTGCTTTTTTCATTTTTGGTTGGTTTTGGTCGTTAATTTTAAAATCCATTTTCTATTCTTAAATTATAATTATTCGATAATTACTGATTTCATATTCATAAATTCTTTGATACCAATTTCAGACAATTCTCTTCCGTACCCTGATTTTTTTGTTCCACCAAAGGGAATTCTGGAATCAGAACGTACCAATGAGTTTATAAAAACATTTCCAGCTTCAATTTTTCTTGCTAATCTGTATGCATTTTCACGATCTTCCGTCCAAATCGCCGATGCCAATCCATATCTGTGGTTATTTGCAATAGCGACAGCATCGTTTTCATCTTTGGCTCTTATAATTGTAGCCAATGGACCAAACGTTTCCTCTTGAAAAGCAATATTATTGACATCAACAAAATCAATTAATGTTGGTTGGAAATTGCAATTTTCACGCTCTCCTCCCAGTACTAATTTTGCTCCTTGTTGCAATGATTTTTCTAATTGATGGCTTAGTTTTTCGGCCAAATCCAATCGGGCTAATGGTCCCATATTGATTCCATTCTGTAAAGGATTCCCTTGACTTAAGGCACTTACTTTTTGAGCAAAAAAAGCAGCAAATTCATCCGCTACTTTTTCGGTAACGATAAAACGTTTGGCACAAATGCAAGCCTGACCTGCATTTAGCATTCTGGATTGTGACGCAACAGTGGCTGCTTTTTCAATATCGGCATCATTCAAAACAATAAATGCATCTGAACCTCCCAACTCCATAACCGATTTTTTGATATGCTTTCCAGCCAATGAAGCCACAGAAGAACCCGCCATTTCACTGCCAGTCAACGTAATTCCATGTACAATATCCGACGCGATTACACTTTCGACTTGAGCAATATCGATGGTTATTTGTTGGAAAACACCTTCCGGAAAACCAGCTTCCAGAAATGCATTTTCAATAGCTTTGGCACAACCAATAACATTAGGAGCATGTTTTAAAAGTGTCACATTACCAGCCATAATTGCCGGCGCAGCATAACGCAATACTTGCCAAAAAGGATAATTCCATGGCATAATCGCAAAAACAGCACCCATCGGATCATAAACAGATAGGCTAGTAAAAGGCGTATCGTACTTTTCGTCTTTCAGCATTTTCTCTGCATTCTCCGCATAGAAGTCACAATTTCCTGCTGATTTTTCGACTTCACTAATTCCTTCAGGTAAAATTTTACCCATTTCATTAGTAATCAATAAACCTAACTCGTCCTTCTTTTCTCTCAGAATATTGGCCAGTTTTTTCATTTTATCAGCTCTTTCCTGAAAAGAAGTATTTCGCCAATTTTTAAAAGTACTTTCTGATAATTCCAATTTCTGATTCAGTTGTGCGTTTGTCAACACTTCGTGTTCCGCAATAATTTCTCTTGAAAATGGATTTATTGATTTGAATATCATTTTGTTTTTTGTTTAAAATTTAATGTTGCACGTTTAAAGTTCCTTGAATGAACTCCATTACGGCTGAACACTGAGACTGAACACTGATTACTCTTTAATGGTTCTCGCTTAATTTAGTGTTTGGATCCAAAGGCCAATACATCAATACCGAACAATTCCCGCTTCTTGGATCATCTAAATAATCGAATAATGGTTCCACCAGAATGAATCCGCATTTGGTTTGAGCCGTAACAGTTGGATCACTGATTTCCCCTTTTATCAGTTTATCACAGTATTGCGCAATCGTCATTTGATCTTTTACTTTGTCATAACCTATTGGCATTCCCGCAGTCATTTGCCCTTTACAACCTAATACTTTAGCCACATCCTGACGCGCATTATAAATTGCTCTTCCAATACCTTTTCCTTGGTAATCCGGATGAACTGAAACATCCAGACCATAAATCCAATCGGCTTTAGGGTCGTGCGTTCCCAACCATAAATCATCAGAAATATCCAAAAAAGTATGATGTCCTTTGTGGTAATTTTGAAGCAAAGTCGTACAAGAAGCGATCACTTTATCATCGTCTAAAACAATAAATTGTCCTTCTGGAAAAATCTCCAAATGCCTTTTATATTTTTCTTCCGTAATTAATTCCTCAGCAGACAAAGTAGGAAAAACAATTTCCTGTAATTCCGCTTGCTGTTTTGCATGTTCCGGCAAAGGCGTTTGCAACGTGTATTTACCTAAAATTTCTTTTTTCATAATTTTTTATTTAATCTTGTTATCATTTGGAACACTTCTCTTAACCGCGCTCATGATGACAAAAATGGATTCACAATCTGCAATCAAAAATCGTTAATCTTAAATCAAAAATCTTTATGACATATTTCCATAACTGATTAGTTTCAATTCCATGTATTCTTTCAATCCTTCAGAACCGGATTCGTGGCCTATTCCGCTACTTTTCCAACCTGAAAAGGGCAATTCAGTCCCTTGAGGAGCCCATTCATTAATTCCTACCATTCCAAATTCAAGATTTTCAGCATAGAAATTAGCCGTTTTTATGTGATTGGTAAAGGCGTAGGAAGCCAAACCATATTCAGTATCATTTGCCCATTCGATAACTTGCTCCTTTGTTTCAAAAGGAATCACAATCATTAATGGTCCAAACATCTCCGTCTTGATAAAAGATTGACTTTGTAGCGCTTCAATCAAAGCCGGATGCACAAAAAACCCTTTTTCAGCCGGTTCACCGCCAATATGAATTGTTGCGCCTTCATTTCTTGCTTTTTCAAGCATAGCCAAGGAATGTTCCTGTTGTTTTTTATTGATAAGCGGACCCAGAAAATCAATTTCTCCCCCGTTAATTCCTGTTTTTAATTTTGAAATATCATCTTTCACAATAGCGATGAATTGCTCAAAAATGGCAGCATGTACATAAAAACGTTGCGGTGAAACACAAACTTGTCCACAATTTCTCAATTTAGCAACCAAAGCTTGATGAGCAATTACAGCAACATCTACGTCTTTATCGATAATTACTGGTGCATTTCCACCAAGTTCCAAAGACAATTTAGTTGCCGTTTTTGATGCGCCATCCATAAGTATTTTCCCCACTCGGGTACTTCCTGTAAAGCTTATTTTTTTCAATAAAGGATTATCAATCATTTCAGTTCCCGTAGAAACTGGTTCTGTGTTGATTAAATTAAAAACTCCTTTAGGAATTCCGGCTTCGTGTAGGGCTGTAGCCAAATTAAAACTCGACAAAGGCGTAAATTCCGAACCTCTCATGACTACAGAGCAACCAGCGGCCAAAGCAGCTGCAACAGCACGTGCCGGATTGTACGCCGGAAAATTCCAAGCTGTAATCACTCCCACAACTCCTACCGGCTGATAAATAACCATCGCTCTTTTATCGACTCTGTTCGTAGGAACTACTCGACCATAATTTCTTTTCCCTTCCTCAGCAAACCATTCGAAAAGATTAGCTGAAACCTGCCATTCTCCTCTTGATTCCAACATTGGTTTTCCCGTCTCCAACGAAGTTTCCTTTGCGAAAGTCTCTACGTTTGTCCGAATATAATTCGCTGCTTTTTTTAATATTTCAGCTCTAAAATAAGGCGTTGTACTTTTCCATTCTTTGAAAGAAGCATCAGCGGCTGCAATTGCCAAATTACAATCGGCAACGTTTCCAAAAGGTACTTTATCAATTAGTTCTTCGGTAGCGGGACTCTGCAAATCCCAAGTGGCGCCATCAATTGCGTCGCACCATGCTCCATTTATATATTGCTTTCTCATAGTATTTCTTCTATTGTTTGTTCCAAAATAGATAAGCCTTTTTCTAAAATTTCATCTTCTATAAATAATGGACTTAAAATTCGGATGCAATTTCCGTAGGTTCCAGAAGTGATTACAATCAATCCTTTCTCTAAACATTTATTGACAATGGCTTTTGTGGCATCACCATCAGGCATTTTAGTTTCAGGATTAAAAAATTCTATAGCCAACATCGCTCCCAATCCGCGAACATCAGTGATGTTTTTCGGATATTTAGCCTGCAACTGATTGAATCTATCTCGAACTATCTTACCCACTTTTTCACCAGCTGCATTGATATTATTTTTTTGCATGTAATTGATACTTGCCAATGAAGCCACGCAACTCAACGGATTTCCTAAATACGTTCCTCCAATAAGTCCCGGTTTTACGGCATCCATAATTTCTTGTTTTCCAATAACAGCACCAATAGGCATTCCGCCGCCCATCGATTTTGCCCAAGTAGACAAATCTGGAGCCACGCCATAATGCTCGTAAGCGGCCCATTTTCCGGTGCGACCAAAACCGGATTGTACCTCATCAAAAATTAAGAAAATGTTATTTTCGGTACAGAATTTACGCAAGTATTGAACATATTTTTTGGAAGCAACGGTAAAACCGCCTTCCCCTTGTACTAACTCCAGAATAATTGCAGCAGTTTGACTTACTGAAACGGTTGATGAAAAAGTTTTATGTAACTTCATAATCATCAAATCATCAAACTCATCTGAAGTCATTCTGGCGCTCATACTCGGTTTATAATACGGGAATTCCAAACGGTATACTTCAGGAGCGTAAGGTCCGGCACCTTCTTTGTATTTCACGTTGGATGTCAAAGTCATCGCCATCATTGTACGTCCGTGAAAGGAACCGTCGTAACAAATAATTCCTGATTTTCCCGTTACGGCACGAGCAATTTTAATGGCATTTTCAACAGATTCAGCACCAGATAACGTCAGCATTGCTTTAGTAGATTCACCGTGTGGCAAAATCTCACACAATTTTTCCGTTAAGTCTAAATATTGTTCGTAAACAGAAACATTGAAGGAAGCATGAATGAACTTCTCCGCTTGTTTTTGAATTGCTTCAATAATTTCCGGCACACCATGTCCCGCATTATTTACCCCAATTCCTCCTGCAAAATCAATCAATTCTCTGCCATCGGCATCAATAATGATGGCTCCTTTGGCAGATTGAATGCTGGATGGATTGAAAATTCCCAAAGCGTTTGGAACACTTTTTTTTCTTCTTTCGTATAATTTGTCTGTATTATTCATTTTGCTTGCTTGATAATTTTGCTAATTCTAAATCGGGTTGCGCGAATTTGTAAATTTTCATATACATATTTGTTTTGGTATCAAAAACACCTTCCATCGCATGAATTTTATCTCCTAATAATTCATTTAAATGCTCCATATCCCGACACATAATATTAGCCTCAATATCATAATCTCCTGAAACGGATGCCAAAAAACTAATTTCAGGCAACTTTGCTAATTCCTCAAAAATGGTTTTCATGTATGATTTTGGTTTAACCGAAATCAAAACACTTGCATAAGCATTAAACCCAATTTTATTAGGATCGACTCTACCAATAATTTGCAAAGTCCCATCTTCAATTAAGTTAATATAACGGTGTCTAATGGTACTCACTGCCACATTAATTTCTTTAGAAATTTCAGTAAACGACATTCTACCGTCTTTTTGAAGAAGTTTCAATATTTGGTAATCTAATTCATCATCTAATGCACTCATCTTTTATTTTTTTTAAAACGGTATCAGGATTTAAAACCCCCATAACGTATGATTTTCTACTCTTTTTTATATTTTAATTCTCCATTTACCCAAGTTTCATTGGCTTCAACGGTAGAAACATCGTCTAATTTAAATGGATTTTTATTCAAAACAATAAAATCGGCATATTTCCCTGTGGAAAGACTTCCTTTTATATTCTCTAAATTATCCGCAATCGCACTTCCTAAAGTATAGGCGCGTAATGCTTGCTCGAAAGTTATTTTCTGGCTTTCGCCAATGACAAAGCCGTCCATCGCTTTTCGAGTTACTGCCGTTTCCATATTAATCCAAGGATTAATTTCTTTCACCACAGGACCATCGGTAGATAAGGCTAAATTTATTCCGTTATCCAAAACCGTTTTGCAAGGGTAAACCACATCTAATAATGCGTCTGGCAAAGTGCTTTTGAAATTGTTTGCTAATTCATAAATGAAAATGGGTTGCATCGCTGCAGTCATGTTCATCAGTTTAAAATCTTTGATATTTTCATTGGATAAAAATCCAACATGCTCAATTCTGTGTTTTAATGTATTGTCAATTTTGAATAAATCACGATACACTTTCAAAGTCAAATCAACCGCTTGATGCCCAATTGCATGTGTGGCAACCGAGAATCCTTTTTCAACGGCTTCTTTGGCTGTTTGATAAAACTTATCATAATCCAATCTCAAAACGCCTTTGTAACCATCAGTGTTTTTATACGGAACATTCAATGCTGCTGTAGCCGAACTCAAACCACCATCAGAAAAAAACTTTACCGTTTTTATTAGTAAAAATTCCGATTCATATTGTTCCGGTAACACCTGAATCTCATCACTCCCATCCGGAATTCTAAGTGGAAAAACATTCATTCGCACTTTCAATAATCCTTCTTGATCCAATTTAATGTAAGCTGCCAATAATTCTTCATTTGCAGCCGGATCAGTCGCACTTGTAATTCCTAAACTCAATAAATACTTATGCGCTTCCAGAATCATGTTTTTATATTCTTCGAAAGTAAATGGAGGAATGTTATTCATGATTAATCCCAAAGCTCTTTCGGTAAAAATACCTTGTAGGCTTCCATCTCGATTTTTGCGAATTTCTCCTCCAAAAGGAACTTCAGTAGCTTCATCAACTCCTGAAATCGCTATAGCTTTTGAATTGGCAATTCCAATGTGAGCACAAGTTCTAATTACAAAAACAGGCCTGTCAGAAATAATTTCGTCCAAATCTTCTTTGGTTGGCAACCGTTTTTCTTCAAGTACCATTTCATTAATTCCACGAGCCATAATCCATTCAGAATTCGGATTATTCTCAGCAAACTCTTTTAATAGTCTTTTGAATTCTACTATGGATTTTACACCGCGAACATCTAACATATACGTTCTAAGATGCCCAATTTTCCAAACATGAATGTGGGCATCATTCAAACCCGGAACCACTGTTTGTCCGTTAAAATCAAATTCATTGGAAAAAGAACCAAACTGATTGCGCAATTCGGATTCAGTTCCAATTCCCTCAATTTTTCCCAAATGGTTAATTACCATGGAATCCGCTTTTGCAAAAGCAGAATCCATAGTACTAATATTGGCATTATATATCAGTTTAAAAGTCATAAAGTCTAATGTCATAAAGTCTCAATGTCGAACTAAGTCTTTACGACTTTGAGACTTTCGTCTAAATTATTTTCTTTCGTTCAATACTTCTTGAATCGCATTTTCAATCACGTCTAATCCTTCCTGCAATTGTTCGTCAGTGATAACAATTGGAGGTAAAAATCGAATGCAATTGGTATACAATCCTGCTCTGATTAAAATCAATCCATTTGCGACTGATTTTTTGATTACTGCCATAGCAAAATCCATATCAGGCTCTTTGGTTTTTTTATCTTTTACAAATTCAACTACCAGCATCGCTCCTATTCCACGAACATCACCAATACAAGAAAACTTATCTGCCATTGTATTTAATCGTGTTCTAATGGCATCTCCCACATGAACTGATTGCGCTAAAAATTCCGGGGTGTTAATTTCTTTCACTGTAGCAAGTGCGGCAACTACAGCAATTGGACTTCCTGAATACGTTCCTCCAACACCACCTAAATGCGGTGCATCCATCATTTCTGCTTTACCGGTGACGGCACTAATTGGCAATCCTGAACCTATTGATTTTGCCATTGTTACCATGTCAGGAATCACTCCGCTGTGTTCAATAGAAAGGAATTTCCCAGTTCTACCAGCACCTGACTGAACCTCATCGGCAATAAAAACGATACCGTGTTCATCACACACTTTTCTTATTTTTTCCAAGAAACGTTTAGGAACAGGAATAAAACCACCTTCACCTTGAACAGGTTCGATAATAATTGCTGCAACCGAAGAAGGGTCAACATGTGAAATTAAATTCTGGTCGAAACGTTCGATACAAAAATCAATGTATTCTTCTTCTGTGAAATTATCTGGTTTGCGATATACATTTGGAGAATGAAAACGATAAATATCCTGGGCATAGCTACCAAACCCTCTTTTAAATAAAGCGTATTTACTAGTTAAACTCAACGTAAGTAAAGTTCTACCGTGATAGGCTCCTTCGAAACAAATAACGGCAGGTCGTTTCGTATAATATCGTGCAATTTGCACTGCATTTTCTACCGCCTCAGATCCCGAACAAGCCAATAACGTTTTCTTAGGAAAATCTCCCGGAGTAATTTTATTCAACAATTCTGCAAACTCTAAATACGGTTCAAAAGTAGTTACCAATGCGCCCGTGTGCAGGTATTTATCCATTTGGTCTTTTATGGCATCAACAACTGCTTGAGGTCTGTGTCCCAAATTTACCATCCCGATTCCGCCAGCAAAATCAATCAATTGATTTCCATCTACATCCCACACTAAAGCGCCTTCAGCCTTTTCTACAACCACTTCGGTAGATTTTCCTAAACCCGCAGGTAAAGCAGCTGCTCTTCTTGCTAACATTTCTTTGCTCTTTGGTCCAGGAATTTCTGATACTTTTTTAATTTGAGTTCCCATTTTTTTTAATTTAATTATATTCTGAATTTTATTCTAACTTTATTGCTGCACTTTTTTTTCAAAAAGATGAAATTATAAACTATAATTTTCATCGACCGGATAGTACATTAAAATACTGGCGTATCCCGCTTCCGAGTCATTGATATAATTGTATAAAGTCCTTATCCATCTAAACCCTGCATTTCGTTGCGGTGTAATTGTTGGATCCGTAAATTCTTTTTTCTCCAATGCTTCGCAATATTCTGCAATGGTCATTTTATCTTTTACTTTTCCGTAACCAATAGTCATTCCCGCAATAATCTGTCCTTTGATTCCAAGGTTTTTACACACTTCATGCCGCGCTTTATACAGTTCTTTAGAAAGGCCTAAACCTCTGTATTCCGGCAACACGCCCATATCAATTCCATACATCCAATCTCCATCCGGTATTTGAACATTAGTAAGCCACAAATTATCTGTTTCTTCCAAAAAAGTACTGTAATGGACCGGGAAATTACATCTGAAAGTACTTGCAGATGCAACAATCTTTCCGTCTTTTTCCACTATAATTTGACCTTCTGGAAATATTTTAATATGATTCGCAAAATGATTCCTGTCTAATAGCTCCGATTGATGCAATGTTGGATAACATTGTAATTGAACATATTCCATTTCAATACCATCATCCTGAGTTGCATTCCGTATCAGAAATTGATCATCTAAAATCTTTTTACAAATCATAGGTTTATGTTATTACAAAATGAAACCCGCCAAAAGATATAATATGGATGATATTCCAAATATTACTAACTGATATGGAAATTGTGAAATACCATGTTTCATCATATCTATTTTACACGATTGCGCCGTAAGAACTCTATTATCAGAAAAGAAACAAGCCGCAGCTCCCCAAACAGTTCCAGAAGCCAACGCTCCTTGGGTCAACCAAAAATCGGCTCCTATTGTACGTGATAAGATAGCTGTCGTTGGTACTAAAATTGCATATATTCCCCAGTTTGAGCCCGTAGCCCAACAAATCCATGCCACTAATGCAAAAACAACAAAAGGAAGGGTCGCACTATTCAACCAACTAATTCCTTGTAATTTCTCAGCTACAAATTCATTAAATCCCAATCCGTTTTGAACATCTTTTAATAAATAGGTCATTCCTAAAACCACTAACACGAAAGTGATTGATTCCATCCCTTTAACGAAATTGTTAGATATTTTATTAAACTTAATTACACCAAATACGAGATAATATAAATAAGTCGCTACGCATGCTGTTGCTATTCCTCGTAATGCATCAATATTACTAAATATAGATTCAGAAGAAAAAGTTACACTACCCCAATATTCTGAATCATACGGATAAGGAAAAATGGTACACCAGATTAGAATAACCAAAGGCAAAATGAAATAGACTAGCTTCCCTTCTTTGGCTGATTTTTTCTTAACTTTTAAAACATCAATATCAATTATTTTTACATTTGCCTCCGCTTCTCTTATTGCTTTTGAATCCGGGATTAACTGAAACACTACTAATGCCCCAAGAATTAAAGAAATCCACGCCGAAAAATTATACGGAATTGTTCCCAAAAATGCTTCAATGGGACTTGTTATAACTTTTCCTGCACTATTTAAAACACCTCCTTCAATAGTTGCGATTTGAGTTCCATAAAAAATAGTCCAAGTCGAAATTGGAAATATTATAGTCAACGGTACACAAACAAAACTCAAAACCAAGGCTAATTTTTCTCTTGAAACACCAAATTTATCTGTAATAGGTCTCATGGTATTACCAATAGACAATGCGCTTAAGTAATCATCCAGGAAAAAGAAAAAACTTAGAAAATAAGTCATAATGAGCGACTGTTTTTTATTTGTAACATGATTTTCAGAATATTTCCCAACTGCATTAATTCCACCGGAAGCCACTAATAATTGCACAAATGCACCATATAATATACAAACTAAAATCACCCATATTAATCCTTGATCGTGAGCATCTCTCGAAATGGAGGAAAACATACCATCAAACATATTCAATGGAAAAATCATACCTTCCCCTTCAGGAAAAAATTCTTTGGATCCACCTTGCATTGCCAATAAAACAAATCCCACAGCACAACCAATAATTAAAGGCTCTAATGCTTTTCTTGTCATTATTGCAATTCCTAATACAGTAAATGCGGGAACTAGAGCATACCAATTGATAAAATAACAAAGTGCCGCCAGAGACAGTAAGGCTACTCCGATAATAGTTGAGATTGATTTCATTGATTTTGTTTTTGGTTAATAGAATAATTTAAACTGGTTAGTATTTAAACTCATGCTCACTTTTTATTATAAATTGTAAATAAATTAATATATAGCTTATTGTTTTGTAAATCTAACAATATTTTTAATACATACAAAAAATATTATTTTATTTTTATTAAATAGTGTATATTTGAAAAACTTAAAAAAGTATAATTATGGTATTTGATGAAGTAAAAAACTTTATAAATGGGGAGTTCAAATCTGGAAGCTCTAATAAAATTCATGCTGTTGTATCCCCTTTAGACGGAAATGAATTGACTACTTTCAAAGAATCCACAATAGAAGATTTGAATGAAATTATCAGTTTTGCTAAAAAAGCACAAAAAGCTTGGCAAAAAGTCACCTTAAAAGAACGTGTGCAGGTTTTCTATAAATACAAACAATTACTGGAACAAAACAGTGCGGAACTAACCGAAATTATTTACCGTGAAAACGGAAAAATTCATGGTGAAGCCAAAGCCGAAATTGACAAAGCCATTGAACTGACAGAATTTGCCTGTTCAATTCCACAATTTATAAATGGAGAAAATATGGAAGTAAGTAAAGGAGTTTTTTGTTCTTCTACTAAATTACCATTAGGAATTGTGGCATCGATTGTTCCTTTTAATTTTCCAACTATGGTTCCACATTGGACCATTGTAAATGCTATCGCATTGGGAAATGCTTTCATTTTGAAACCATCCGAAGCGGTCCCGATCAGCAGTCAATACACCGCAAAATTATTGAAAGAAGCCGGACTTCCTGATGGTTTATTTAATATCATAAATGGCACACAATCAACTGTTGAGAATCTTTGTGATCATCCGGATATCAAAGCCATCACTTTTGTCGGTTCTACGAAAGTGGCAAAAATAGTATATCAAAGAGCCAGTCATAATTTAAAACAGGTTTTAGCACTTGGCGGAGCCAAAAACCATATCATTCTTCTTCCAGATGCGCATCCTGATATGGCATCATCAAATATTGTGGCTTCCATGAGTGGCTGTGCAGGACAACGATGCATGGCAGCGGCTACTTTAATAGCAGTAGGAAATTGCGATGCCATTCTAAGTAAATTAATCGATGATGCCAATAAAATTCAATGCGGGACAACATTGGGTGCTGTGATTTCGAAAGCAGCCAAAGAAAAAATTGAATCCTATATCACCGAAGCCGAACAACAAGGCGCCAAAATAATTTTGGATGGTAGAAACACTATTGTTCCAGGGAAAGAAAATGGTTTTTATGTTGGACCAACAATTATAGATTACGCTACTGCCAACATGCGTGTGGCAAAAGAAGAGATATTTGGGCCTGTTCTTACTATTGTTCGCGTTAACACGATTGATGAAGCTTTGGCAATTGAGAATGCGAATCCTTATGGAAACGCCTGTTCCGTATTTACACAAAGCGGTGGTTTGGCAAATTATGTAACTGAAAATGCTTCCGCAGGAATGTGTGGTGTAAATATTGGTGTTCCAGTTCCCAGAGAACCTTTTGGTTTTGGCGGATGGAATGAATCGAGATTTGGCTCAGGAGATATTACAGGAAAAAGTGCTGTAGGATTTTTTACCAAAGAAAAGAAAACCACTACCAAATGGAATCCTGAAGCAGGTACCAACTGGATGAGTTAAATCCTTCATTCGAGAAGTTATGTGGACTCTCCAAAGGAGAGAAAGATAGATATTAAATAATAATTTGTATTTTTAATGTTCAAACCATTTAAAAATAAACAATTATGATACGAAAAGCTACTTTACAAGATTTGGATCAATTGACGCTATTGTTTGATCAATATTTGGTTTTCTATAAAAAACCATCTGATTACGAAAAACACAAATCGTATTTAAAAGAACGATTAGAGAATAATGAAGCGATTATTTTTTTAGCTTTTGATGAAGATAATATCGAAAAAGCCATAGGATTTACTTTAATCTATGTCACATTCTCTTCTTTAGCATTGAATAAAATACTGATTTTAAATGATTTATTTGTAGATTCTACTATTCGAAAGAAAGGAATTGGAGAACAATTAATTCTAAAAACCATTGATTTAGCAAAAGAATTAGGCTCTGATTTAATTCGATTGAGAACGGCAAAAAACAACATTACAGCACAAGGGCTGTATCACAAAATGGGGTTCATAAGAGACGAACATCTTTACAGCTATGACCTTGCTGTAAAATAAACTATATAAATAACAGCATGTTGACTAAAGAACAAATAATAAGTGATAGTAAACAATACAGCTTGTTTACTTGGGTTGCCCAAAAAAATGTAAATCCTATTCCAATCGAAAGAGCCGAAGGTGTTTATTTATATGAAACAGGCGGTAAAAAAATTATTGATTTCTCCAGCGGATTAATGTCGGTGAATATAGGTCATGGGGACCAGCGTGTTACGGATGCCGTAGTCGAACAAATGCAAAAAGTGAGTTATGTAACGCCTTCTTGCACCACAGAAATCCGGGCTCGATTAGCTAAAAAATTAGCGTCCATTTGTCCCGGGGATTTAAACAAAGCTTTTTTTACACTTTGTGGAGCATCATCTATTGAAAATGCAATAAAACTAGCCCGTTTATATACTGGAAAACATAAAATATTTGGAAGATACAGAGGCTTTCACGGAAATTCATCCGCAAGTATGACGGTGGGTGGCGATCCCAGAAAACAATATACGGACGCACAACAATCGACTAATATTTTTCATCTTGACGATCCTTATGACTTTTATGGGTTAAGCGATCAAGATGAAGAAACGAGATTAAAATGGAGCTTGGATGCTGTTGAAAGAATTATTCGTTATGAAGGCGGTCATACCATTGCGGCCTTTATTTTCGAAGGGGAAAGCGGATCTTCGGGTTGTCTTCATTATCCAAAAAGATATTTAAAAGGCATTAAAGCGTTATGTGAAAAATATGAAATTCTATTTATTGCTGACGAAGTGATGAGTGGTTTTGGGAGAACCGGAAAATGGTTCGGATTTGAACATAGTGCTATTGTACCCGATATGATCTGCATGGCAAAAGGGTTGACTTCCTCTTACCTTCCGCTAGGTTGCTTGATGGTTTCAGATAAAATTGCCGAAAAATTCGACGATTCTCCTTTATGGCTGGGATTGACTTATAATTCTCATCCGGTTTCTTTGGCGGCTTCTCTGGCGGTTGTCAATATTTACGAAAGTGACAACTTGATAGGAAACACAATTAAAATGGGTGCTTATATGGAGAAACGCATCAACGAAATGCGTGTAAAGCATCCTTCAATAGGTGATTTTAGAAACAAAGGATTATTGGGTTGTTTAGATATTGTAAAAAGTAAAGAACCGTATCAATTGATGGCTCCTTTCAATGCTAATGCTGCCGAAATGGAAGTGATGAATAAAGTAGGTGCCAGATTAAGAGAACTAGGATTGTATACCTTTGTGCGTTGGGGGTATATTTTTATTGCTCCACCTTTAATGATAAATGAAGAACAAATTGATGAAGGTTTAGCCATTATTTCTCAGGCATTGACTATTGCCGATGAATATGTTGTCTAACTTGATTCGAAATCAAAATAGAAAAGCAGTTGCGAGTATAAACTTCCAACTGCTTTTTTATTTATCCCTTAGATTCTGAATAATTCAATTGGGATTTAGGCAATACTTTTACAACTTAAAAAAAAATAGTACCTACTTATATTCCCAATCAAGAAGCAATTTTATTTCGGTGAAATAACTATATAGCGTTAAAAAGTTATTTTTCAGTATTGTACTTTCGCAAAAGTTACTTGTACTGTTGAGTTGACAAATGACGGAAAAATAAAAAGAGGTTCTGCAAATGTTATTGCGGATTATTCTGAAAAATCGATAAAACCATTATATGACCAGCATATAAGTAAAGATGCAAATATCAAAACAGACCAGTGGGTAGCTTACAAAATAATAGCAAAGACCTAAAAATTACCTAAGAGAAAAGCGTTCCTGGGAAAAGCTAATTAAGCTTTATGTCTTTTTCAAAAGTAATCCCTTTCCGTTCTGGGATTTTACGGGAAATCGCATTCACGGTCTTTTTGCACAAAATCCCTAGCCCCGGTAGCAGTGAAAACCGGATGCAGGTGGAGAACCACTTTTTCTGGTGGTGGCAGAGCGACCGCAGGGAGCTCCTGCCAGCGCAAAGAAAAAGGGTTTGAGAGCAAATGGGTTGTAACGAATAACGGGATTAGCTCCTAAAAAAAAAGCGTAAATTAACCGCCAATTGCAATCATACTGCGGTTATCTTGATTCAAAGCGGGATTGTTTACATCCTCGATAGTAGTCATTCCTGCCCGAACTTTCTTTTTGTTTTTAATAGCAAAAGCAATCAAATCTTCTATCGCTTCGCCATTTCTGAAAGGCGTCAGTAAATCTGTTTCGGAGTTGGAGAACAGACAGTTTTTTAGTTGCCCGTTTGCTGTAAGGCGAATTCTGTTGCAACCATCACAAAAAGGATTGGTTATCGAACTGATAATCCCAAAGCTTCCCAAGTAGTTTTTTATTTTGAATTCTCTTGCAGTAAAATTTTTTTCATCTTCTAATTTCTCTAAATGGGATTCCGGAAAATGATTTTGCACCTGATCCAGAATTTCATTTTGAGAAACCATTTTACTTCTATCCCACTCATTTCCTGCAAAAGGCATGAATTCTATAAACCGAATCGAAATCGGTAAAAATTCGGTGAGTTTTATAAAATCAATGATTTCATCGTCATTGAATCCTTTAATCAAAACCACATTTACCTTGATTTTGAAATCATTGTTCAGCAATAAATGTAAATTATCAATTACACTCTGAAACTGGTTTCTAAGCGTAATCGAATGAAATTTTGAAGCAACCAAAGTATCTAAACTCAAGTTGATTTTTTTGACGTTAAATTGCTTTAAAACATCTATATGCTTGTTAATCAGAATTCCGTTTGTAGTTATGGAAATCTCGGTTTGAAGTGAAGCCAGTTTGGCTATGATTTCAGGAAAATCTTTTCTTAACAACGGTTCTCCGCCGGTAAGTCTAATTTTATCAACACCATTATTGACGAATGTTTGGGCGATGGCGTGAATTTCGTCAGCCGTCATCAAGCTTGCTTTTGGACTTAATACAATTCCGTCAGCAGGCATGCAATAGGTACAACGCAAATTGCATTTCTCAATTAAGGAAATACGCAAATAGTTGTGTTTACGTCCAAAATCATCCGTTAAAACAGCATTATTTGGTGTCATGATTTTTGCCTTTTAAAATATGAAAAACATGCAGCACATGAGGAAATATAGCATCCATGGATTCCTTAGCGCCATTGGTTGAACCCGGTAAAGCCAATACCAAAGTATTCCCTAAAGTTCCTGCAACTGTTCTGGAAAGCATTGAATACGGCATGCGCTGTTGCCCATAACTGCGTATGGCTTCCTCAATTCCCGGAATTCTGGTTTCTAATAACGGTTCCAATGCTTGCGGTGTAACATCTCTTGGCGAAAGCCCGGTTCCTCCAGTAAAAATGATCAATTGATTTTCTTTTGCGAAAGTTTTAGTTCGCTCTTGAATCACATCCATTTCATCCGGTATGATTTCGTAATGCGTAGTTTCGACTCCGCTAATTTCCAGTTTTTCAACAATTATTTTTCCGGAACGATCTTGCTTATCTCCTGCAAAAATAGAATCGGAACAAACAAAAACCGCCGCTTTAATGGCGGATGGAAATCTATTTTTGAAAGACGATTTTCCGCCTTCTTTACTGATTAATTTAATGGTTGAAATCTCAATATTTTTGTCAATTGGTTTGAGCATATCATACATCGTAAGCGCCACAATGGAGGCACCGTGCATCGCCTCGACCTCAACTCCGGTTTTGTAAACCGTTTTCACGTTGAAAATAATATCAATGCTCAATTCGTTGATTTGATATTCCACCGATGTAAATTCAATAGGGATAGGATGGCAATCCGGAATGGATAAATGCGTGTTTTTCACTGCAAATAAACCCGCCGTTTTGGCCATTTCTAGTACGTTTCCTTTAGGAACCAGATTATTTACAACGGCATCAATAGTGGCTTGAAGACTCACAATTACTGTTGCCTTTGCTGTTGCTGTTCGGAGCGTACTTATTTTATGTGTGATATCAACCATTTATAACGTGTTTTTCTTCCAGGTAAAAGTACTGTTTTCAAATATTTCTTTACCAAAAATAGGTACGTCTGTTTTAATCCAATTCACGATCGTTTCCGTGGCTTCATACACTTGCTTTCTTCTGGTTGCCGAAACAAAGACAAACAAACAGATTTCTCCCGCTTTAACCACGCCCAAACTGTGATAAATGTGCATGCAAATCAAATCGAATTGCGCGAACGCTTTCTCTCTAATCACGTTCAGTGCTTCGTCAGCCATTTCTTCGTAAGCGGTGTAATCAATTGCAGCTACGGTTTGACCATCAATTGCATCGGCTCTGACTTGACCCAAAAAAATATTGTGCGCACCAATAGTGGTTTTCGATTGGTGTTTCTCAATCGACTGCCCTATAAATTCCGAAGAAATTGGTCCCTGAATGAAAACAGTTTTCTTACTCATGATCTTTATTTTTATATTTTAGGAAACAGAAACCGTTCCTTTATGCAGAATTTCATCTAATGCTTTCGCACCACCGGCAATACTTTTGGCAGTCGCAAAATTATTATTTCTAAGGATTTCAACCGCCTTTTTACTTCTAATTCCGGATTGGCAAAAAACAAATAATTCCGCATTAATATCCAACTGATGCAATGCAGATTCTAAACAATCCAACGGAATTTGAAGCCCATTTTTGATTGTTATTTTTGGATACTCCTCTGAATTTCGAACATCAAGAAAAACAACTTCCGGATGATGCATTTGTTCCAATGCAAGAGCAGCACTGATTTCAATAGTTGCACTTTCAACTGAGGTATATTTATTTTCGAAAGCTACTGTATCGATCGTATTTGTGTCTGTTTTTGAAAAATCATACTTCTGTTGTTCGTTATTCAACATATTATAAACCAATAATTTACCAGATAACAACTCCCCTATTCCCAAAACCATTTTTAATACTTCATTCGCTTGAAACATACCGATGATTCCAACCGATGTTCCCATAACCCCCGCATCATTACAGTTCCTAACTTCGCTGGCTTCCTCTGGAAACAAGCAACGGTATGTGGGTCCATTTTCATAATTAAAAATAGAAACCTGCCCTTCAAATTTATAAATAGAACCGTAAACAAACGGTTTATTGGTTACGCAACACGCATCATTAATTAAATATTTCGTATTCAGATTATCCGTGGCGTCAACCATAATATCATACTGCTCGAATAACGAAATTGCATTTTTCGAGTCTAGTTTTTCAGTAATTGCAATTATTTTTATAGAAGGATTGAGGTCCAAAGCCATTGCTGCTGCCTCCAGCACTTTACTTTTGCCCACCGAGCTGCTTTTGTAAATCACTTGGCGTTGCAAATTGCTCACTTCGATTCTATCATCGTCAATAATACCAATTTCCCCTATTCCGGCTGCAGCCAAATAAGGTAAAACAGCCGCACCCAATCCCCCGGCACCAATAATCAAGACTTTGGCCTGTTGCAGTTTTTGTTGCCCATTAATACCTACTTCTGGAAGTATAATTTGTCGGTTGTATCGTGCTGTTTCCATAAATTTATGGTTTAGTAAAAAAAATCAAAAAATTTATTACTGAATTGCTAACTTTTTTTAAATCTTCAATCAACAATCGTTAATCTGAAATCAAAAATCTCTAGCCTCCAGCAAATGGTGGTAATAAAGCAACAATATCATTGCTTTTCAGAATATAATTTGCTGTATCCTGTACTATTTTTTGATTAATTGCTACACTAAAAGAAAGTTGACTCAATTGGTACTTTTGCTCTAATGATGATAATAATTGATGTAAAGGTAAATCAGAAAAAGAAATTTCTTCTCCTTGACTTTTGGTTTTTTCAGCAATGGCGCCAAAATATTTTACTGCTATCATGCCGTTAAATTTAAATTTTGAAAAATAAACTCCTCTTCTGATAATTCCTCTTGAAAATAAGTCGTTAATTTTGAAGCATTTCGCACCACTTCACCAATGACAATAATTGCAGGAGAGGAAAGTTGTTGCTCTTCGACTAATTTCGTTATAGAACTTATGGTTCCTACCACTTTTTTCTCCGTGTCTTTTGTTCCGTTTTGAATGATGGCAACAGGCAAATCATCGGTTCTGTTCTTTTGATAAATCGAAATAATTTCGTCCAATTTATTCATTCCCATCAAAATAACCACTGTGGCTGATGATTGAGAAGCCAAAGATACGTCTTTAGATAATTTATGATCCGAAGTAGTTCCGGTAATTACCCAGAAACTTTCGGCTACTCTTCTTTGTGTCAGACTAATTCCATTAGACGCCGGCACCCCTAAAGCAGATGAAATTCCTGGAACAATAGCGGTTTCCAAATCAAATTTTTGAGCATATTCTATCTCTTCACTTCCTCTTCCAAAAACAAATGGATCACCGCCTTTCAATCGAACGACATGACCAAAACGTTTAGCCATCGTCACAATCAATTCATTAATTTGATCTTGACTGTACGCGTGACAACCAAAACGCTTTCCAACAAAAATGATTTCTGCATGGGTCGCATACTGCAACAACTCTTCATTTACAAGCGCATCATACAAAACAACATCAGCACTTTCCAATGCCTTAATTGCTTTTAAAGTGATTAACTCCACATCTCCGGGACCTGCCCCTACGATTGTCAATTTTGGTGTATTTGAATTTTTCATTTTAACTAGGATAAATTGGTATTCAATTCGTCTAACTCGGCAACAGAATTTATATTTTTAAACAGATCTCTTTTGGCATTCGGAATCGGAATCAATTGATGTTTTACATTTGAAATGAAGCGCATCATTTTCAAATCATTATCATCAATTGCCTTTTTTAAAACAGGTATTACTATTCTAGAATAAATTCCTATCAAAGGATGAATCCGATCATTATCTTTAAAAACAGAAACATCAAAATTTGTACCATGATTTTCAATCAATTCCAATAGTATTTCGGTAGAAATCATTGGAATGTCGCAACTCAATATCAAATTCATCTCCGTTTCTGAATGAACCAGTGCCGTATATATTCCGCCCAAAGGTCCTTTATCTGCTATTATATCTTTTACTTTCTTGTATGCTAAATAATCGTAATCATTCGTATTGGTAACCAATTGAATGTTACGCGATATTGGCAAAACCGCTTCAATAATATGCTCGATAAAAGGTTTGTTTTGGTACAATACCAAACCTTTTTCCGATTGCATTCGGCTGCTTTTTCCTCCACAAAGAATCGATACTTGCATACTTTTAGTTTATTGATTTAAACAATCAACTTCACGCTCGCTAATAGGATTACCGTGGCCAGCACATATTTTAACACTTTATTGGAAAAATATCCGCTCCCGTAATAGGCGCCTAACATTCCTCCGAAAACAGCTATTGGAACTAAATAAAAACTTTCTGTTGGAAACGTTTTGTCTCCCATAAAATAGCCCGAAAGTCCTGCAATAGAATTCACCAGAATAAATAAACTTGAAATGGCTGCTGTTTCTTTTAACGTTGCCCAACCCAATAATAAAATGATTGGACTCAGGATAACGCCACCACCAATTCCTAACATTCCAGATAACAAACCTATTCCAAAACCTATTGCCATAGCTAGCGGAATATTTATTTTAGTGCTTTCTGCTTCTTTCGAATTAAAAAAACCGAACAATCTTAACGCCGCCAGAATCAATACGATTCCTAACAATATTTTATAAAAACTATTTTCTAACGGAATCATTCCGCCTATAAAAGCCGCTGGTACCGAAGTAATCGCGAAAGGATAAAACAGTTTGGGTTTGAAAAAATCTTTTTTGTAATAAAAGAAAAAAGAAATTCCTGAAACAAACAAATTAAGCAATAAGGCAGAAGGCTTCATCACCGAAACAGGGAATGCAAAAATCGCCATCAATGCTAAATATCCCGATGCACCACCATGTCCTACGCTAGAATACAAAAACGCAACCACCGCTAATAATACGCCGAATAAAATCAAAAAATCATTATTTACTATTGACATCTTTAATCTATTAATTTACTGGTATAATCATTACTTCCTGATCTTTTTCAATATTTACCACATCATAGGGCAAACAAATTAATGCATTCGCTACTGCAAAAGTATTTAGCATGGCAGAACTTTGACTCTCTAAAACCGTAACTTTTTCCTCATCATAGAAACCTTTCAAAAATAAAGTTTTCCCTGATGTGTTTTCAAATTGGGTAGTTATTTTTCTTTTGATTTTTGGCAAATGAATCGCTTCAAAACCCATATTTATTTTTAGCGCCGGATGAACATAAATATAAAAACTGGTCAATGTCGAAGCTGGATTTCCAGGCAAAGCAAAAACTATCGTTTTGTCTTTTCTTCCAAAAAATAACGGTTTTCCCGGTTTCTGATTAATTTTATAAAATAACTCTTCTACTCCATTAGACAAAAGCGCTTCTTTGACAAAATCATAATCCCCAACCGAAATTCCACCGGAAACAAGCACAACATTAAAAGAAGCAAGACAACTTTTTAAAACTCTTTTTGTTGCTTTCAAATTATCCTTTACCCGAAATGTTTCTATTTTTTTAATCCCAATTCCCTGCAAGGCAGCTTCAAGCATAATGGAATTACTTTCGTAAATCTTTCCTTCCGATAATTTTTTGCCCACTTTTACCAATTCGTTTCCAGTAACCACAATTGCTACTTTTGGTTTGGCATAAACTGTTATTTCCGTAATTCCCAAACAAGCTAAAAACCCTATAGCTGCCGGAGTAATTACCGTACTATTTTCAAGTACAAGTTCGTTTTCTTTTATTTGCTCACCTTTGTTTCTGACATTCGCAAAACGGTCAGGCATTTTGGTAATTTCAACCGTTTCATTTTTAACCGCAGTATGTTCCTGCATGACAACTGTGTCCAAATTATCTGGAACATAAGCTCCAGTGAATATTCGAACCGCCTGATCTTTCTTTATTTTCTTATTCGAAAAATCACCTGCCTGTGAAGTGCTAACCACGTTAAACTGTTGCAATTCACCATGCATAAAAGCGTAGCCATCCATCGCTGATTGACGGAAAGGCGGCATATCCATTGGAGAATAAATTGCTTCCGCCAAAATAAAACCAAGTGATTTAATCACTTTAATTTTTCTAATAGGCATCTTGCAACTATTTTCTGCAATAATCGATAAGGCTTGGTCCACTTGTATCATACATTTTTGAATAAAACTAAGTAAAAATACTTATTGCAAATATACGTAAATATGTGAAGTTGAACCAACAATTAACTATAATTGCATGCAAAATGAATATAGCAAGATTTAAACCGTTTTATTTATTAAAAAATGAACAAAGCAATACCAAATCTATAAAATCCGTAAAAAAGAAATCCTAAAATCTTGAAAATATTTTGAGAATTATTTTTTACAGATTTTTATCCAGTCCAGAAATAGGATATTTAAAAAAGAAACTTAACCCTATTATAATCCAAAAACATAAATCATAAAGCAAAAAAAGATGATTCAATATATTAGCAAGCATTTTCCTAAAAAAATCATAACTTTTTGAATTTAAGATACTTACTTTAATTATGTTGATTTTTTTTATTAATTTTATACCCCTCAAAAAAAAACCGTTTTAAAAATAACCAACCTGCTCGATTTAAATTTACTAATGTTAATCAATTATTGTTTAACTGGGATTGTCATCGAAATTACTTAATAACTATTAAATAAAACTTGTAAAACACTCATCTCAGAAAATACCCTCAAATATAATACACCTACTAAGTCATTTATTAACACAATTAATAACTTTTTAAATGTTTAAATTATGAAAAATGTAGTACAGATTAAAGAAGTGAATTCTTCTATCAAAAACAGGAGGGAATTCCTCAAAATTAGCGGTCTTACCGTTTTGAGTACTGGTTTATTATTATCTAGTTGTAACAATGACGACAATTTAATTCTTAGTCCAAATAGTACCGCCCTTACATCTAAATATGGAAAAGGTCATTTTCCAGGAACAAAAGATGGTGTGTTTGATTTAGGTGCAGGCGACTTAGGTATATTGACATATGCCTATGCTCTGGAACAATTAGAAGCAGATTTTTATACCAAAGTTGTAAATGCAAGTGGATTCACAAGCAATTTTACAGCTGAAGATCAACAAGTGCTACAGGATCTGTACTATCATGAAGTAATTCACCGCGAATTCTTTAAAACAGCGTTGACTGGAGCTCTTCCTAATCCAAAAAAACAGTTACTGCCTGATTTAGAATTTAATTATGGAAGTTTAAATTTCAGCAGTCGTTCCCAGGTATTAGCTACTGCCAAAGCACTAGAAGACACAGGTGTAGCAGCCTACAATGGTGCAGGAAGATTAATTAGCAATCCAGATTATTTACTTCTAGCTGGTAAAATAGTTTCTGTAGAAGCAAGACACGCATCTGCAATTAGGAGTTTAATAAATCCAAATTCTAAAGATTTTGCAGGAGATGATGTTGTTGATACTACTACAGGACTTGATGTAAAGAAAAACCCATCAGAAGTTATTACAATTGCAGCAGGATTTATCACAACTACTTTCACGGCCTTATACTTACCGTAATACAAAAAACATTAAAAAATTAGAAATTATGAACATATTAAAATTTATAGCGTCTTTTACTAATGACGAATTAATGCAAAGTAAAGGATCAAGAAGAGATAGTTTTGGAAAAATAAGTCAATTAGGGAAAAATTTAGCATTAGCCTCAATTCCATTTGGGCTTTCATCACTAACAAATGTGGCTTATGCTGGAAAAATAAAACCTACTCCTAGCAACCCTATAGGAGCATTACAGCTGGCATTAACATTAGAATATCTTGAAAAAGAGTATTATATCATGGGATTAGAATCTGGTGTAATTCCTACCGGAGGAAGAGATGAAAAAATTTTCATGCAGATTTCAGACCATGAAACCGATCACGTTACTTTTTTGATTAATGGTTTAGGAGGTGTTGGAAGTCCAAATTTTGTTGAGAAACCAACTTTTGATTTTACCGTCAATGGAGCTTTCGATCCGTTTAATCATTATCCTACATTTTTAGCTTTAGCTCAGGCTTTTGAAGATACAGGTGTAAGAGCTTATAAAGGCCAGGCCACTAATTTAATGTCTGCTCCAGATTTGTTGACAGCAGCACTACAGATTCATTCTGTGGAAGCACGTCATGCCTCCGAAGTAAGAAGACTTCGTGGTCTTAAAGGATGGATTACATTAAATCAAAGAGGAGCAGGAATGCCTGAGGCAACGCAAGCAGTCTACAATGGTGAAGAAAATATCATTCAAGCAGGTTACAACACATCATCATTATTTGGTGCAAACGCAGGATCAGAATCCTACGATGAACCTTTGACTACGGAACAAGCAGTTGCTATTGCAGGATTATTTATTGTGTAAATATTTGAATATTATAAAATAGAGTGTAGTATACTGATGTAAAAGATCATAGTTATTCTATTATCCTTTGAGATTTATATTACTTAAAATTTTATTAAAAAATAAGAAGCCCAAAATCTAATTGTAGATTTTGGGCTTCTTTGCATACGTTAATTATTAGATACGTTTATTCAATAGGTAAAATAAGTGTTGAAGTTACTGCCTCCAAAACCTCAAAAGCCGTTTCAGCCATCTTGTTTCCTTTAGTGTCCAAAAGTGGATTTATTTCTACAAATTCGAGGCAAACCACCTTTTTACTTTCGATAATCTGGTTAATAATTGCAATGACCTCGTATTGATCAAACCCTTTTGGTACCGGAGTTCCTGTCCCATAGGAAATCATATCACAATCCATGGAATCCACATCAAAAGAAATATAAATCATGTCACAATTCGTTAGCTCTGCCAAAGCTTCAGTAACACAAATTTGAAGTCCTCTATAGCGCACTTCATGAACCTTATAATTCCTCATATGCAACTTTTCAATCTGCTTATCTTCGGCTTCTTCGGTATCTCGAACACCAAAATAAATAATGTCTTCAGCCATTACTTTAGCACCTTCACTACCGATATTTTTCATTTTCTCCCAATGCTGTTGCGTTTCAAGAGGCACTTCATTATTCTGACAACTTAAATTATCATCCGCAAGAGCCGCCGATAATGGCATGCCATGAATATTTCCCGAAGGTGATGTGTAAGGCGAATGCAAATCAGCATGAGCATCAATCCAAATCACTCCTAAGGTCTGTTCCGGATAAGTCGCTTTTATACCACTTATAGTTCCTAGCGCTGAGGAATGATCTCCTGATAAAACTATGGGGAAATAATTCTGTTCCAGATTTTTCTTTACCGTATGACAAACTCTGGTACACTGCTCCACAACATGTTCAATCCTTTTGGCAGAAGTGCTTCGGTTTTTATCATAAATGGATTCGTTATGCGTTTTCACATCCTCAAACTCAAATTGATTAAAATAGTCGCTGTCTTGATTAATTGCGGCTATTTCAATAGCATCGATCCCTAAATCCGAACCTCGGGTTCCAGCACCGATATCAGACCGGTTTTTGATTAATTTTATTGCTTTTTCCATGACAATTAAATTATCTGAAATCATTTAATGCTCTTTCGATAATTCCAAGACACTCATGAATTTGAGTTTCAGTAATAACTAATGGCGGTGCCAAACGTATTTTATTTCCGTGTGTAGGTTTTGCCAATAAACCGTATTCGCTGAATTTCATACAAATATCCCAAGCCAAATCCGAGTCTTCATCACAATTGATAACAATCGCATTAAGCAATCCTTTACCTCGAACTAATGTAATTAGAGGATTTCTAGAAGCAATTTCGTTAAGGCCTGTTCTTAAAACAACGCCTAAATAAGCGGCATTTTGCGATAAATTTTCATCACGAACCACTTCAAGTGCTGCAATAGCAACCGCTGCAGCCACTGGATTTCCTCCAAATGTAGAACCGTGCTGCCCTGGTTTGATGACATTCATAATCGCATTATTCGCCAAAACTGCCGAAACTGGATAAACGCCACCTGAAATCGCTTTTCCTAAAATTAAAATGTCAGGTTGAACATTTTCATGATGTACGGCTAATAATTTTCCGGTACGTGCAATTCCTGTTTGCACCTCATCAGCTATAAATAAAGTATTATAGTGTTCACAAAGCGCTTTGGCTTTCGCCAAATAACCATCGGCTGGAACATAAACTCCGGCTTCTCCCTGAATAGGTTCCACTAGGAAACCAGCGATATTATTAGTTGATTTCAAAGCGTTTTCCAATGCTTCGATATCATCATATGGTATTTTGATAAATCCTGCTGTGAAAGGACCGAAACTTTTACGCGCATTTTCATCATTGGAAAACGAAATAATCGTAGTCGTTCTTCCATGGAAATTGTTCTCACAAACAATGATTTGTGCTTGATTTTCAGGAATTCCTTTTACTTCATACGCCCATTTTCTACAGATTTTCAAAGCTGTTTCCACTGCTTCTGCACCAGTATTCATTGGTAAAACTTTATCGAAACCAAAATATTCTGTTATAAATTCTTCGTAAGGTCCTAATTGATCGTTATAAAAAGCACGAGAAGTCAATGTCAATGTTTGCGCCTGTTTTACCATTGCTGCAACAATTTTTGGATGACAATGTCCTTGATTTACCGCCGAATAAGCCGACAAAAAATCATAATATTTTTTTCCGTCAACGTCCCAAACATACACGCCTTCCCCTTTTTCTAAAACTACCGGTAAAGGATGGTAATTATGAGCGCCATACTTATTTTCTTTTTCTATAAATGCTTCAGATTTTGAAGAAAGTGCTTGATGTGATTGTTTCATGACTTGTTATTTAATAAAAATTTTAAACAAAAATATATAATATTTTTTATTTTACAACAAAAAATGATAATTTTGACTTAATTTAATCATCTAAAAATAAATAATCACTTTTATTTGTACGAAAATAAGTCATTAAACAATATAGGTTACCCGTAGTGCATTATTAAATTAAATTGATTTTCAAATTATTTATGTTTCTATCAAACACGAACATGTTTAGATATTGAACCATTGTTAAAGCGAATAATTTGCTTAATATTCTTGTTTTAAAACCATGAAAAGATTTAGCATAATTCCTTCTAATCATAAATTGGTCGCACAATTGAGAGAATAAAGTTTCTATTCTTTTTCTGGATTTCATAAAAATATAAGCTTGGGTTTTATAGTTTTTTTGGTTGGCTCTCATTGGAGTTTCTAATTTTATATTTACTGTTTCAAAAAGATTTAATTGTATCTCAGCAGACAAGTAACCTCTATCTCCAAGCAATACACAATCAGTCATTTGTGTTTTAATATCTTTCAAGTAATGAATATCATGAACCGATGCGGGACTTATATCAAAATTTTGAAAAACACCTGCAACAGAGCAAACTGCGTGAAGTTTATAACCATAAAAATGACTTTTTTGAGAAGCACAATATCCTCTATTGGGTATTGCATTTTCAATCTCTTTACATATTTTTGAACGTGTTGCTCTAGATAATTTGCATACCTCTAATGGCATCGAATCAACTACATAATAATCTTCAAATTTATTTAATTTCAAGGCTAATTCTTTTCTAATTTCTTCCATCCAATTGAACAACTTTCTCTTTCGTTTATTATAAACACTTCTTTCAATTTTATCAGACAAATAAGTCCCTTTCAAATTTCTAAATAATTGATATTCAGAATCTATTGATAAATATTCTGCTGTAATATTAATTGCAACCAATTCTAAATCAGATAGTTTTGGTTTTATAGGTTTGAAATAACAATTATCACTAAACTCTAATTTTTGTAATTCATTTAAAATTAATTTGTAATTTACTTCAAAGTTGCTCATAATGTATTTGATTGGTAGTCAATACAATATACTATTTTTTAGTGTAATGAGCAACTTTTTTATAATGCACTACGGGTATAGGTTTGTAATTTTACTTTCAATTAGATGAGAAATAATAGTTACTTTTATAAATAGTAGAAAATACCTTTTCAATTTAAAATAAACTTCATGGATGCATTAGATGAATTTGATATCAATATCATTAAAGAATTAGAAAAAGATGGTCGTATGGCATTTTCAGCTATTGCCACTACGCTAAAAATATCCAATACTATGGTTCATCAGCGGGTAAATCGATTGACAGAGCAAGGAATTCTGGCAGGAATAAAACCCATTATCAACGAAAAAAAAATTGGGTACGACTGGGCTTCTTTTACCGGTATCACCTTAAATAAAGACCAAGATTCCAACAGAATTATCGATGAATTAAAGAACATTCCTGAAATTACGGAATGCTATTATGTTACCGGTTCTTTTACTCTTTATATCAAAATAGTAGCCCAGAACCATGAACACATGAGAAAAATCCTGTATGAAAAAATTGATAATATTCCTGGAATTTCAAAAACGGATTCAATTATAGAATTAGGCTGCGCTTTCAAACGTAACATAACTTTATAATTCAAGTAATTATTTTTTGTTATAAAAAAATCAAAAAAAGGGTGTTTATATACAAAAATCACAATTTATTTAGATATTTGTTTAAAAAATAAAAATATGAAAAGTATAGCCTTGTTTATTTTAGGATTTGTCTTGTTTTCAAATAGCACTTTTGCTCAACTGAAACCAGTAAAATATAGTGATGGCGCTCAGGTTTTGAATGGATTCCAAATTCAGCCAATGAAAAAAAGCCTCCAAAAACCAGGCATTCTAATTCTTCCGGCTTGGAAAGGAATTGATAAACATGCAAAAACTACCGCAGAAACTTTAGCTAAATTAGGATATTATGCCTTTGTTGCCGATATTTATGGTGCTGGAAACTATCCAAAAAACAATGCCGAAGCAGGTCAAAAAGCAGGATTTTACAAAACCAACTACAAGGAATACCAAAAACGAATTTCATTAGCATTAGAACAATTAATTAAATCTGGCGCAAATCCTAATAATATTGTCGTAATGGGATATTGTTTTGGTGGAACGGGAGCACTTGAAGCGGCTCGTGCCCACTTAAATATAAAAGGCGTGGTTTCCTTTCATGGCGGATTAGGAAAAGATGCTACCCGTCCTACTGAACCTATAATTACCAAAGTTTTAGTTTGCCACGGTGCTGATGATCCGTATGAATCTAAAGAAGAAATAACTGCATTCCAACAAGAAATGAGAGATACAAAAGCAGACTGGCAAATGATTTATTATGCTAATGCCGTACACGCTTTCACAGATCCAGATGCAGGAAATGACACTTCAAAAGGAGCTGCCTATAATGAAAAAGCAAACAAACGTTCTTTTGAACATTTCAAAGTTTTCTTGAATGAAGTTTTGAAAAAATAATTTTAGATTTAATTTACATTAAATATCATGAAAAAAATATCCCTATTAAGTTTGCTTTTGATTTTAAGCATCAGTTGTACGACTCAAAAAAAGAGTGTAACCGCTGTTGAGCCTACAAAATACATGAATACCATTACAGCCAGTGATTTAAAAACACATCTTTATATTGTAGCGGCTGATTCCATGGAAGGACGCGAAACAGGCTCAGCAGGTCAGAAAAAAGCTGGTGTTTATCTTATCAATCAATACAAGAAAAATAACATTCCTTTCCCTAAAGGCGCCACATCGTATTACCAGAAAGTTCCTGCTGAATTCATGAATAAAAAATACGGCGAAAAATTAGACGATTCAGAGAATATCTGGGCATTCATTGAAGGTTCCGAAAAACCAGAAGAAGTCTTGGTTATTTCGGCTCATTACGACCACGTAGGTATAAAAGATGGAGAAGTATACAACGGTGCCGATGATGATGGTTCCGGAACAGTTGCTTTACTGGAAATTGCACAAGCATTCGAAACTGCCAAAAAAGAAGGTCATGGTCCAAAACGTTCGATTATGTTTTTTCACGCAACAGGTGAAGAGCATGGATTACATGGTTCCCGTTATTACTCGGAAAACCCTTTATTTCCAGTCGCAAACACAATTACCGACATCAACATTGACATGATTGGCCGTCGTGACGAGGCACATGCAAATACAAATAATTATGTATATCTAATAGGCGCGGATCGTTTATCAACGGATTTAGATAACATTTGTACCATCGCAAATGCCAAGTATATCAAAATGGATTTAGATTATAAATTCAACGACCCTAAAGATCCAAATCATTTTTATGAGCGTTCTGACCATTATAATTTTGCAAAACATGGAATTCCAGCCGTATTCCTTTTCAATGGAGTACATGCTGATTACCATCAAAAAACAGACGAAGTCGACAAAATTGAATTTGATGCTTTGGCCAAAAGAACTCAACTTGCTTTTGTAATCGCTTGGGAATTGGCAAACAGAGAAAATCGCCCTGTAGTCGATAAAAAATAGTTTTAGCATTAGGGCACATCCCGCCGAAAAAAGCGGGTCGGGCTATACGTTGCAATCTTTAACACCCTGTCAGGGTTTTGAACCCTGACAGGGTGTTAAAGGATTTCCACTGCTATCCCTTGTGCAAACCTGATACAACAAGAGCTTTGAAGGAATTCAAAGCTCTTGTTGTGTTAACACATACAGAAAAACCAACCACTATTCTTTCTGCGAAGTCGCAATTGGTCTATTATTTCTAGACCACTCACTCCAAGAACCAACATACAGTTTTGGGATTTCTAGGCCTGCGTAGGCTAGTGCCAAAAGCGTATGACAAGCTGTTACACCGGAACCACAATGCACGATAACATTTTCAGCTCCTCTATCTTTAAGTTCTTTTAAATAATTATTTTTCAAATCTTCAGGTGATAAGAAAAAACCATTAGAATCTAAATTAGTGGTAAAAGGAATATTTATGGCACCCGGAATATGACCGGCGATTATCTGCTAACGGCAACAACCAATTTTGAATTTCATACGGTTCCTTTTTCAATGGAAATTCTGTTTTTGAGCTTGTAGGAAATCCAACTTTAATAGCCGCTTGAAATCCTCCATCCAACACTTGGACTTTCTGGTGTCCAACAGATTTTAGCATCCACCAAAACCGCGCAGCTGCATTCGAACCATTTTTATCATCATAAACCATTACATGACTCGTAGGCGTTATGCCAAGACTCGTTAATGTTTCAGAAAATTGTTCAAGTGTTGGCAGAGGATGTCTGCCTCCTATGGATACATCCGCGTTTATATTGGCTAACTGCGTGTTTAAGTCAACATACAATGCGCCATCTAAATGTTCAGTACCATAATTTTCTTTAGCACCATTACCGTTACTGGCATCAATAAGAATTAATTCACTTGTCTGATGCAATGCTATTAGTTCATCAGGCTTCATGATTGGTGAAATGTCTTGAGGCATATTTCTTAATTTTACAATTAGTATCATTATATTTCACTCATAAACAGCTGATTTTATATCAAATACAACAGCAACAGTTTTTAAGTACTGCTAATTTATGTTATTATTTACAATTCTCAAAAATGCAATTAAACTCAAAAATGCACAAGAGATAATTGTTCTCACGATAATTTATTCAAAAAAAAAGCCCACTAATGTGGACTTTAAAGTTATATTTTCTTGAATAAATGTAACATCCTTATATGCTTCAACTTTAGAATTATTCTTTAAGCGCTTTCATCGAACTCAATTTTGTCTGCGCTATCTATTTTGTGTAATGGTTTCTCCATTGGCAATGTAAAATAAAAAGAAGAACCTTCACCTTCTATGCTTTCTACCCATATTTCACCACCATTTTTTTCCAAAAACCCCTTCACTAATAATAGTCCTATTCCTGCACCTTTATTTTCTGTCCTTGCTTTTGAAAGTATATTCATTTGTGGCGTAAAAAGTTTGTCTTGGATTTCTTTTGACATACCAACACCGGAATCTTTTATCTGAACTATTATTTTATCCTCTTTAGTTTTTGCCGAAACTACAATTTCTCCTCCAGGTCGCGAATGTTTAATCGCATTCGAAACTATATTCTGAATAACGGAAAGTAACATTTTTCCATCAGCAAAGACTTCAGTATTCGCATCAATTTCATGATGAAGATTTATTGTATTTAAAGAAGCGGTATCATTTAAAGTATCAAAAACTTTTTGAACATACTGAACCAGTTCAATTTTTCTTGGAGAAAACACTTCTGCTGCGTATTTAATTCTTGCCCATTCCACTAGGTAGTCTAACATATTTAACTCATCTATTGATGCTTTATAAAGGAGCTCAAGCATTTCTTTAACTGTATTTGGCTCCATCCTTTCAAAATTTGATTTCAAATATCCTGTAGTAGCAATAATACTGGATAATGGACTTCTCAAATCATGCGAAAGTATGGCAAGAACACTTTCTTTATGAGTATTTAAATCTTCAAGGTCTTTTACATATTTTTTTATAGCATCTTCAGATTTTTTTCTTTCAGTCAAGTCGCGTAGGATTTTAACATATCCTAGCATCTGACCATCAATTCCAGTTAGTGGAAAAACTAAGCCATAGGCATAAAATTCACATTTGTCTTTACAAATATGCCATCTATTATCCGTTGCTCTTCCCTCTTTTAATGCAGTTTCAATTTCATTTTTTGGAATACCATTCTTTATATCTTCTGCAGTAAAAATTATATCAAAATGTTTTCCTATAATTTCATCCGGTTCATAACCAAAAATTTTTGTTGCCCCTGAACTCCAACTGTTGATTACAAATTCATTATCAAGAGTAAAAATGGAGTAATCTTGCAGACTGTCTATTATCTGGCTATAAAATTCGGCAGTTGGAATATAATTACTTTTAAGAATTTTAGAATTAATTTGCTCGTTTTCCATTTGATGAATTAAATGATATTTAAAAAATTTGAATGCAGAATAGTATTTGAAAATCAGGTATAAATGCGCTCAAAGATATACAAAAATATTCCCCAAACATAAATGTCCCTCTACTAGGCAGTCTATTCCTGAATTAATTTTCAGTTTATGTTTTTACTACCTACTTTATATTGACTCATGAACTATTGGCACCAATATTTGGTGTTAATTTTTCAAAAACATTTATTTGCTTATGAAATCCTAAACGACTTTTTCAAGTTCCTAATTTATAGTATACGCTTTCTCTTTAACAATATTCAAGCCAATAAATAAAACCGAGCAATCACACGAAAGTTTACCCCACAAAAAAAGCCTTGAATTTCTTCAAGGCTTTTGCTTTCTGGGTGGGAGACGGGGCTCGAACCCGCGACCCTCGGTACCACAAACCGATGCTCTAACCAACTGAGCTACAACCACCATTTGCTTAGCGGTGGCAAATATACAACATAAGTTTACTTCTGCAAATAATTTTTTTAAAAAATTACAGCAAAATTATATCAAATCTCCTAAGCTATTGACTGCCAAATATCTTTCAACCGTAAAACCTTCCGCATAATCCACTCCTACAAGCCTTCCTAAATCCTGTGAACGGTAATTCAGACTCTCAAAGAAGTTCTTACTCGTTATTGGCGATTCCGGTTCTTTGGAATTTGCGTCATAAAACTGCGAACGGTAAGCCAAGATAGATTCGATTTTCTTATCGGTAAAACCTGTAATATCTACTACAAAATCAGGTGCTATGTTTTTCCACTGAATGTAATGATACACAAGTTTTGGTCTCCAGGCATCTTGACTTTCACCATCAACTGTAGTTTCTATCTTTCTCAATCCTGATAAAAAACAAGCATCCGAAACTAATTTGCTTCCCTTTCCGTGATCAATGTGCCGGTCGTCGATTGCATTACACAAGACAATTTCGGGCTGATACTTGCGAATCATTTTTATGATTTCCAATTGGTGTTTTTCGTCATTTACAAAAAAACCATCGCGCATTTCCAGATTTTCCCGTACCGAAACACCTAGAATTTTTGCGGCAGCATTCGCCTCCTCGTCTCTAATTTCAGCCGAACCACGCGTTCCTAACTCGCCACGGGTCAAATCAACGATTCCCACGGTTTTCCCTAAGGAGATTTCTTTTAGAATAGTTCCCGAACAGCCTAATTCAACATCATCAGGATGCGCACCAAAAGCAAGTATATCTAATTTCATATTTTTCATTATTACTATTCTGTTATCTATTTTGTGTAAACTTTCGTTTATAACACCTTTTTCATCGTCATTGATTTATTGATGCTTTCGCTCCATTCCTTTTCCGGAATACTGTCTTTTGTGATGCCGCAGCCCATATACAAATACGCTTTGGTCATTGCGCGTTCCAAAGCAACCTCAATTTGCATACAGCGTAAATTTACAAACAAATTAGAACTTACGGAATCTGTTGCAAAACTGCTGTTCAATTCTCCTAAAAAACCAGTGTAAAAACTCCTGTCGTAATTTTCATTTTCCAAAATAAAAGCTTTCGATTTTTCTTTGGGTAAACCACAAACTGCAGGTGTGGGATGCAATAAATTGATTACTTGCTGCAAAGTTGAGTTCGAATTCAAAACGCCCCAAATATCCGTTTTTATATGCCAAATACTTCCCGCTTTGACGCTGTAGGGTTTGGTAACCGAAACTTCCAAAGCCACGCCTTGCAAGGCTGAGACTATATAATCCGTAACATATTGCTGCTCTTCTTTCTCTTTTTTATCCCAAACTATTTCCACCGAACCACTATCTTTTTGAGTTCCCGCCAAAGCCATTGTTTCAAATACATTTACATTGGCTTTTAATAATTGCTCGGGTGAAGCGCCGAGCCAGATTCCCACTTTTGGATGAAAAAAACAATACACAAAAGTAGCGGGATACAAGCGAACCAACTTTTCGAATACCGTAACCAAATCAAAATCAACCAACTCAACAATTTCTTTTCGGGATAAAACCACTTTCTTGAATTCGTCATTTTCAATAGCTTGAATTCCTTTGGCAACCAATCTTTCAAAATTATTTTTAGTTACTCCATTTGGTTCCTTAAATTCCCTATTCAAAACGTCAACTTTTTTTTTGTCCCAAATAACACCAACTATTTCGGATTGATTTTCAGGAATCAAATAGGTTTGATTTCCATCAAAAGAAGCAAAAACAAAGCCTTTTTCGGTAAAATCATTAACTTTATATAATTCATCATTTTGCTGAAAAAGTCCGATTACCATATCCGAATTGGGTTTGCAATACAATACAAAAGGTAAATTTTGTGCAAATTGATTTTTGGCTTTATCTAAAATTACATCCATTATTTGTCCTCACTTTTTCTTTTTGGCAAAACCATATTTGTCAATTTACAAAGCGAAATCAAATTGTCTTTTTCATCGGTAATTCGTATTTCCCAAAGATGAATGCTTCTCCCCTTGTGAACGATTCTTGCCGTTGCCATTACGATTCCGTCTCGTTTTGCTTTCAAATGATTCGCTGATATTTCAATTCCGCGCACTTCACTGTGTTCTGAATTTATATATAGCATCGATGCCGCACTTCCCACACTTTCCGCCAAAGCTACCGAAGCGCCTCCATGTAATAATCCCATAGGTTGATGCACCGATGGATTTACCGGCATAGTAGCCACTAAATAATCTTCTCCTGCATCAGTATATTCAATATTCAGGGTTTGCATCAGTGTGTTTTTTGAAATTTGATTGCAATATTGAAGGATTTTTTCTTTGTCGAAAGTCATTTTTATTTTTTTGTAAAAGTATAAATAGTATGCTTATGTTTAAACCAAAAAAGCGTCAGACTGTACATATATTTTTCGTCACTATAGAATAATTTGTTTTTTCACCACAAAAGATACAAAAGCTTCTTATTACTTTTCAAAACACAAAAGACTGTAGGATTAATTACTAAATCTTTTTATAATACATAAAAGACCATAAATTTTCAGTATTGTTTTTCCGTTCATTTATGACTTCCTTTTCCTTTTGTGACTTTTGTAATTATTTTTTTTCAAATTAATCCCTATTTTTACAAAAAAACTAACGAAAATGCGTCCCATAACTTTACTACTTTTTATTGGAATATTGGTATCTGTTTGCGCTTGTCGTTCTGATTTTGAGACTGTAGCCAGCACGGGAGATTTGACCTTTTCGAAAGACACTATCTACTTAGACACCGTTTTTACAAACATAGGTTCCAGTACGTACCGACTTAAAGTGTACAATCACAGCATAAATGACATCACTATTCCAACCATAAAACTAGGAAAAGGATTGAGTTCTAAATATAGAATGACAGTAGACGGAATGCAGGGAACAAATGGAAAAATATTCACCAATGTAGACCTTCTCGCCAAGGACAGTTTGTATATTTTCATAGAAACCACCGCTAATCTTGCCGATGCCAACCCAACCGACTTTTTATACACAGACCAAATTCAGTTTGATGGCGGCGAAAATTTGCAAAAAGTAGAATTAGTGACGCTTATTCAGGATGCCGTTTTTCTGTATCCAAAACGGTTTGCGGATGGGACAACAGAAACACTCCCTATCGGCGATGAAAAAATTGATGGTTTTTATCTCGATGAAAATGATCCTGTAAATGGCAATGAATTGCTGTTCTCCAATAAAAAACCGTATGTTATTTATGGTTACGCTGCCGTTCCTTCGGGGAAAACGGCAACTTTTGGTGCGGGAACCAGAGTCCATTTTCATGCAAATTCAGGTCTTATTGTGTCTAATAATGCATCGATACATATAAATGGAACAGCTTCAACCACAGATAAATTGGAAAAAGAAGTTATTTTTGAAGGCGATCGTCTAGAACCCGAATACTCAGATGTGCCGGGACAATGGGGAACAATATGGCTTACCAATGGCAGTACCAATAATCAATTGAATCATGCTACGATCAAAAATGGAACTATCGGATTACTGATTCAAAACAACGACGGAACGACTACAACTATAAAAAATACCCAAATCTATAATTCAGCCAATTATGGTATTTTGGCGCAGACCGCAAAAATTAATGGCCAAAATATGGTCATCAATAATGCAGGACAAGCCAGTTTAGCTTGCTCGTATGGCGGAAATTACAACTTTACCCATTGCACGTTCAACAACAACTGGAATAGCTCTGAACAAGTGGCGGTTTTGGTAAGCAATTACATTTTAGGAGCAGTTCCTGAAGCAAAAGACTTGACCGAAGCAACATTCAATAATTGTATTATTTACGGTTCGTACTCCAATGAAATGATTTTAAACAAAAAAACAAGTGCTGCTTTTGTATACCAATTCAATAATTGTCTCTTAAAATTCGACAATACTTCTAATCAATTTACGACCAATCCAGACTATCAATTTGAAACGGATGCAACACATTACAGAGCAATTATTTTAAATAAAGACCCAAAATTCCTGAAGGTTTCCCAAAACAAATTCAACATTGACCAGGCTTCCGCCGCTTTCGAAAAAGGGAATTCGGCATATTTGATTCCGTTGGATATTACAGGAAACACCAGAACTTTTCCTCCTGATTTAGGGGCGTATCAAAACAAACCATTTCCTAAATAATTTTTTAAAGTCTTTGCTTTTCACATTTGCTCGTACTATATATTTAAACTAAATTTGCATCGCAATACAACAAACTAAAAAACAATGATCCATTTCTTTGAAAACCAAAGCAAAACTGTTTTTGCAGTGCAAACGCAAAACGAAATTTCGGCTCAAGACATTTCAAAACTCAACTGGCTTTTTGCCAACTCCTATAAAATAGAAAAATCCGTGTTGACGGATTTTTTTGTTGGTCCTCGCGCCACTATGATAACGCCTTGGAGTACCAATGCAGTGGAAATCACCCAAAACATGGGAATTTCCGGAATCATCCGAATTGAAGAATTTCACAAAGCAACAGCTGATTTTTCGGATTTTGACCCGATGCTTTCGCAAAAATACGCCGAGTTAAATCAAGATATTTTCACTATCAATGTACTTCCGGAAGCTATTTTGGATATCGATGATATTGCTGCCTACAATAAAAAAGAAGGATTGTCTTTAAGTCCGGAAGAAGTCGATTATTTAGACACTTTGGCGCTTAAATTAGGACGCAAACTAACGGATTCTGAAATTTTTGGTTTCTCACAAGCCAATTCAGAACACTGTCGTCATAAGATTTTCAACGGAAAATTTATAATTGATGGCGAAGAAAAAGAATCTTCTTTGTTCAAATTAATCAAGAAAACGTCTCAGGAAAACCCTAACGATATTGTTTCGGCTTACAAGGACAACGTTGCTTTTGTAAAAGGGCCACGTGTACAACAATTTGCTCCGAAAAGTGCTGACAAACCTGATTTTTATGAAATAAAAGAATTTGATTCGGTTATTTCATTAAAAGCAGAAACACATAATTTCCCAACAACCGTAGAGCCTTTCAACGGAGCTGCAACGGGTTCTGGTGGGGAAATCCGTGACCGTTTAGCAGGTGGACAAGGTTCTTTACCAATGGCAGGAACGGCAGTTTACATGACTTCATACTCTCGTTTAGCCGAAAACAGACCGTGGGAAAATGGTATGACCGAAAGAAAATGGTTGTATCAAACCCCAATAGATATTTTAATCAAAGCATCCAACGGAGCTTCTGATTTTGGAAATAAATTTGGACAACCATTGATTACAGGTTCTATCCTGACTTTCGAACACGAAGAAGATGCCCGTAAACTAGGTTTCGACAAAGTGATTATGCAAGCGGGTGGAATTGGTTACGGGAAATTAGATCAGGCGATTAAGAAAAAACCACAAACAGGCGATAAAATTGTTATCCTTGGTGGGGAAAATTATAGAATTGGAATGGGTGGAGCTGCAGTTTCTTCAGCAGATACCGGAGCTTTCAGTTCAGGAATTGAATTGAATGCGATCCAACGTTCGAACCCAGAAATGCAAAAACGTGCTGCCAATGCCATTCGTGGTTTGATAGAAAGTGATATCAATCCAATTGTCTCTATTCACGATCACGGAGCTGGAGGACATTTAAACTGTCTTTCGGAATTAGTGGAAGATACCGGTGGATTAATTGATTTAGACAAATTGCCTGTGGGAGATCCTACGCTTTCGGCAAAAGAAATCATTGGTAACGAATCTCAGGAAAGAATGGGATTGGTTATCGCGAAGGAAAATATCGATTTATTGCAAAAAATTGCCGACCGTGAACGTTCGCCAATGTATCAGGTGGGAGACGTAACTGGAGATCACCGTTTTACTTTCGAATCAAAATCAACAGGTGCTAAACCAATGGATTTTGCGTTGGAAGACTTTTTTGGAAGTTCTCCAAAAGTGGTGATGACGGACAAAACAATCAAAAGAAATTATACTGATTTAAGTTACGACAAGAAAAACATCTCAACGTATTTAGAGCAAGTACTTCAACTGGAAGCAGTAGCTTGTAAAGACTGGTTGACCAATAAAGTAGACCGTTGTGTAGGTGGTAAAGTAGCCAAACAACAATGTGCCGGACCCTTGCAATTGCCATTGAACAATTGTGGTGTAATGGCCTTAGATTACCAAGGAATAGAAGGAATTGCAACTTCAATAGGTCACTCTCCTGTTGCAGCATTAATTGATCCTGTTGCGGGAAGCAGAACAGCTATTGCAGAAGCATTGTCTAACATTGTCTGGGCACCAATAAAAGATGGTTTAGACGGACTTTCATTGTCTGCTAACTGGATGTGGGCTTGTAAAAACGAAGGGGAGGACGCTCGTTTGTATGCCGCAGTAAAAGGTTGTTCTGATTTTGCAATCGAATTGGGAATCAATATTCCAACCGGAAAAGATTCCCTTTCCATGAAACAAAAATATCCAAATGATGAAGTAATTGCACCGGGAACGGTAATTATTTCAGCAGGTGGAAATTGTACCGACATTAGAAAAGTAGTGGAACCCGTTTTACAAAGAGAAGGCGGTTCTATTTATTACATCAATTTGTCACAAGATGATTTCAAATTAGGCGGTTCTTCGTTTGCACAAACATTGAACACTATTGGAAATGAAGTACCAACGATTAAAGACGCTGCTTTTTTCAAAAGAGCCTTCAATACCATTCAGGAATTAATTTTAGAGAATAATATTCTTGCAGGACACGACATTGGAAGTGGTGGTTTGATTACTACTTTATTGGAAATGTGTTTTGCCGATGTGAATTTGGGAGCTAAAATAGACTTTTCAGTTTTCGAAGAAAAAGACATTATCAAATACCTTTTTGCAGAAAATATTGGAATTGTTTTCCAAGCAAAATCGGATGCTGAAGTAGAATCTAAATTAAACGCCAATACTGTTTCTTTCTACAAATTAGGAACCGCTACCAAGGAAGCGACTTTAGATTTTGGTCCTTGTACATTAGACATTGCTAAATACAGAGATGTTTGGTACAAAACTTCGTTTTTATTAGACCAAAAACAATCGAAGAACGGAACGGCTCAAGCGCGTTTTGATAATTACAAAAACCAAGCGTTACATTATACTTTTCCAACACATTTTACAGGGAAAAAACCAGTTATCGACAATTCAAAACCTAAACCTAAGGCAGCTATTATCCGTGAAAAAGGAAGTAACTCGGAGCGTGAAATGGCAAACGCCATGTACTTAGCCGGATTTGATGTCAAAGACGTTCACATGACCGATTTGATTTCAGGTCGTGAAACCTTGGAAGACATTCAGTTCATTGGGGCTGTTGGAGGATTCTCTAATTCAGATGTCTTGGGTTCTGCCAAAGGTTGGGCCGGAGCCTTTTTATACAATGAAAAAGCAAAAACAGCCTTAGACAATTTCTTCAAAAGAGAAGACACGTTGTCTGTTGGAATCTGTAATGGGTGCCAATTGTTTATGGAATTGGAAGTAATTAATCCAGAGCATGAAGTACACGGAAAAATGCTTCATAACGAAAGTAACAAACACGAAAGTATTTTTACATCGGTAACCGTACAGGAAAACAATTCAGTGATGCTTTCTTCATTAGCGGGAAGTACACTTGGAGTTTGGGTTTCGCATGGAGAAGGAAAATTTGAATTACCAATGGGTGAAGAAAATTATAACATTGTTTCTAAATATGCCTATGAAGGCTATCCTGCTAATCCAAACGGATCGCATTTTGATGTTGCGATGCTTTGCGACAAAACAGGACGTCACTTGGTAATGATGCCACACATCGAGCGTTCTACGTTCCAATGGAACTGGGCACATTATCCAAAAGATAGAGACGATGAAGTTTCGCCTTGGCATGAAGCCTTTGTCAACGCCAGAAAATGGATGGATAAAAAATAATTATATTTTTATAGATTTTATAAAAGCGTTCCTGAAAAGGAGCGCTTTTTTTGTTACTAAATAAAAATTAATGATACTGAAATTTAAAATTTTCAGTATTATTCCCTTCTTTTTCAAAACCTAATTTATTTTTCTTAAAATCGTAAAAATAATTGTATTTTTAACAAAATTTTATGTTAAAAACCTAAGACATGACCCAAGAATTACAAAAACTTCATTCGGTTTGGATTAGTACTCAAAAAAGAGCCAACGAGAACACTTTATTACCACAAATAAAGTTTGACGAAATTGCTAGTTCGATAATAAGCTCTGGTCCTTTTTATTTTTACATCATTGATTTTTACGATATGTCATTGTCTAACATCAGTTCAAATATAACTGATATACATGGATTTGACCCAGAAACCGTATGCTTTAATGATATTCTTGGAACAATACATCCTGACGATATTGACTTCATAGTAAAAGCCGAAGCTTCAATACTTAACTTTTTTTATACCAATATAGGAGCGGAAAAATTGACTAACTATAAAATGAATTACAGTTTTAGAAGTCGAATGAAAAATGGGGAGTATTGCTTGCTCAATCATCAAGCCATAATACTTACTCTAGATGCAAAAGGCGGATTTGGAAAATCACTGAATATTCATACCAGAATAGATCATTTGACTAAAAACAATACCTATCAATATTCCATGATAGGGCTAAAAGGTGAACCCTCCTATATGAATATTGATGTTTTTGAAGAAGGACAATCTTTTTCAGAATTTTCAAAAAGAGAAATTGATATCATTAAGCTAATTGCAGAAGGTTTTGATAACAATGAAATTGCCAATACCCTTTTTATCAGTGTTAATACCGTAAAGCAGCATCGTAAAAACATTTTAAAGAAATCCAGCTCTAGAAATACTGCCCAATTAATTAGAAAAAGTACATTACAAGGCTTATTATAAATAAATTTTAAATTTATTTATTGAAAATCAAATAATTATACAAAAAAATATTAAAAAAAGCATACTCTTACTTTTTAGCTATCCAACAAACATAAAATAACTTACAATAATGAAATCTCTAACTTTACTATTTTTCACCCTATTGCTGACTGTAACTTATTCTTCTGCCCAAAAAATCGAAAAAATTACCTCCAAAGACGGAATCCATTACATTACTACAACTATTGATTATCCTATAATAGGAACCTATCTTTCAGAAGGTGGAACGGAACCCGTCGTACAATTAAATCCAGATGGAACCGGTACATTTCAATTGGATGATTTGTCAAAAACAACAATGGTTTGGGGAATAGAGTGTTTTGAAGACGGTACTCCAAAATACCAAAAAGGATTTAATTATGCCGTTTACTCGCTTTGGTATAAAAACAGAGAAGTAAATTCAGAAATGGATACTAAAGAAGAATGGACTTATGCTCATTTTTCTATCCATTTTCAAAAAAAGAAAATGTTCATCTTAGGGGAAAGAAGCAAAGACTATATTGAGTAATCTAATACCTTAGTTAAATTTATAAATGAAGGATATTTTAGCTCACAATTAACGGCTTAATCTTTATTTCAAGAAAACGATTTCGTTAAATAATATAATTCTGGTTTAATTTCCATTTAATTTTTTGAAAATTAATAATTATCATTAATTTTTAATTAATTTGCGATAAAATTCAACCTCAGAATAATGACTTCTATAACCAGACTTTTTGATTTTCCTTATTATCAGCAAGATAAATATACTTCAATCCCAGATGCTTTAACAACAAAAAAAAATGGGGTTTGGATAAAAACTTCTACACAAGAATATATTGCTAAAGCCAATGCAATCTCAAGAGCACTCTTAAGGATGGGCATTCAAAAAGATGACAAAGTTGCCATCATCTCTTCTAATAACAGAACAGAATGGAATATTATGGATATTGGTGTGTTACAAACTGGCGCACAAACAGTACCTATTTATCCAACTATTTCTGAAGATGATTACGAATATATCTTAAATCATTCTGGTGCCATGTATTGTTTTGTATCAGATGCAGAAGTGCTTCGGAAAGTAAATTTGATTAAAGATAAAGTCGGTACGCTTAAAGATGTCTATTCGTTCAACGAAATCGAAGGCTGTAAAAATTGGAATGAACTGTTAATTCTTGGCGAAGACTTAAGCAATCAAGATGTTGTTGAAGACCGAAAAAACAATGTAAAAACAGAAGATTTAGCTACTATTATTTATACTTCCGGGACAACAGGAAAACCAAAAGGAGTCATGCTTTCGCACAAAAATATAGTGTCTAATGTGTTGGACAGCGCTTCGAGAATACCTTTTGAAGCAGGTAAAAGCCGTGCATTGAGCTTCCTTCCTATTTGTCATATTTTTGAAAGAATGATTTTATATTTATACCAATATTATGGTGTTTCGGTATATTTTGGTGAATCAATAGATAAAATTAGTGATAATCTCAAGGAAGTAAGACCTACAGTTATTACAGCCGTTCCCCGACTTCTTGAAAAAGTATATGATAAAATTTACGCCAAAGGTACCGAACTGACTGGGGTTAAAAAGAAACTATTCTTCTGGGCAATTGATTTGGGATTAATCTACGAGCCTTATGGAAAAAATGGTTTGTGGTATGAATTACAACTCAAAATTGCCCGCAAACTGATTTTCAGCAAATGGAAACAAGGTTTGGGTGGAAATCTGGATTTAATGGTTTCCGGAAGTGCTGCTTTACAACCCAGATTAGCCAGAGTTTTTGCTGCTGCCGAAATTCCCGTAATGGAAGGCTATGGTTTGACTGAAACTTCCCCTGTAATCTCTGTTAACGACATGAGAAATCACGGTTTCAAAGTAGGAACTGTAGGTAAAATAATAGATAACGTAGAAGTCATAATTGCCGGAGACGGCGAAATCCTTTGCAAAGGACCAAACGTAATGATGGGCTATTACAAAGATGAAAAATTGACAAATGAAGTAATTACAAACGGTTATTTTCATACTGGAGACATTGGAATATTTGATGAAGACGGATTCTTGAAAATTACGGATCGTAAAAAAGAAATGTTCAAAACATCCGGTGGAAAATATATTGCACCACAACTAATTGAAAACACGATGAAACAATCGCGGTTCATTGAACAAATAATGGTGATTGGTGACGGACAGAAAATGCCGGCAGCAATCATTCAGCCAAGTTTTGATTTCATTAAAGAATGGGCTGTAATCCACGGAATTGATGTTGGGAAAAGCAATGAAGAACTTATCTCGAACGAAAAAGTTATTGCAAGAATTCAGGAAGAGATGAATACCCTAAATGAAAAATTTGGTAGTTGGGAGAAAATCAAACGTTTTGAACTTACTCCGGATGTTTGGTCCATTGAAGGTGGACAATTAACCCCTACACTAAAACTGAAACGAAAAATCGTAATGGAAAAATACATTGATTTATTCCATAAAATCTACGGTTAGTATTTGATAAAACCAATACAAAACATGAAACTAAAAGTCCTAATTTGTTCCGTTATAAGTATCTTCTTTTTTTCTAATTGTCAAGAAAAATCGAAAGAAGATCCTATAAAAGCAAATTACTTAGATTTCTCAAAACGGGACGACCAGGGGACTGGCGGTATCAAAATGATTCCGATAAAAACGCCAAAAGGGACTTTCAACGTTTGGACCAAAAGGGTTGGAAACAATCCAACCATAAAAGTCTTATTGCTTCATGGTGGACCTGGTCTTACACACGAATTGTATGAATGTTTTGACGGTTATTTTCCTAACGAAAGCATCGAATATATTTATTACGACCAATTGGGTTCGTATTACAGCGACCAACCCAAAGATAATAGTTTATGGACCAATGAACGCTTTGTGGAGGAAGTCGAGCAAGTACGCATTGCATTAGGCTTAGACAGTTCTAATTTTTACCTGATGGGACAATCATGGGGCGGAATCCTGGCAATGGAATATGCGTTGAAATACCAAAAAAACCTAAAAGGCTTGATTATCTCTAATATGATGGCTAGCGCTAAGGAATATAACGCTTACGCAAAAGACGTTCTGGCACCTCAAATGGACCCGAAAATCCTAAAGCAATTGCAGGATATCGAGAAAAATAATGATTTTGATAATCCAAAATACAGCGAGCTGCTGTTCAAATATTACTATACGGAGCATATTTTAAGAAAACCACTGGAAGAATGGCCAGAATCCATCAACAGATGTTTCAAACACATCAATCCTGATGTATATGTGTTTATGCAAGGTCACAGTGAATTTGGTATCACCGGAAATGCCACACTAAAAAATTGGGATGTAAAAGCCAGACTAAAAACCCTCACAGTTCCAACACTGACAATTGGTTCGAAATACGACACGATGGATCCCGAACACATGAAATGGATTGCCCGCGAAGTGCAAAACGGACGTTTTTTGTTTTGTCCTAACGGAAGCCACCTCTCGCAATACGATGATCCTAAAAACTATTTTACAGGCGTGATCAAATTTTTGAAAGATGTGGATAAGGGGGAATTTAAAAAAAAATAAAACAACAATTTCCAACAAATAATCGTTTCCTTTATTAGTAAATTTGATATCAGTATAGAAATTCATTATTCACTCCAAAGGATTAGTTCCCAGAAATAACTTCAGAGGAGAATAAACCACTTACAATTACGGTAAACCACAATCCCACTAATTAAACTACAAATCTCCATTATTCTCAAGGTAGCAGAATTTGCGTAAGGGATGGGAGTGGCATCCTTTTGTGGAGTCCCGATCCCGAAGCCTCGGGACGAGACTTCATAAAAGATACAACGTACAGCCCGGCCCGCAGGGATACGCCCAAAAAAACAGCATCCAACTCGTTTAGCCTGACAATTATTTCGTATTTAATTGTTATTTAACACTTTAGTTATTATTTTGTTATTTTTCAATACCTTTATTGTATCAACCCATAAAATCAAAAAATTATGAATGTGAAAAATTTTTTAGTTTCAGGTATTGTAGGCGGTATAATCTACTTCCTTTATGGATGGTTGTTCTACGGGATTCTATTTAAACAAGCATTTCCTTCCAATGGGAACGAAAATTATGTAATGATTTTTTTAGGATGCCTCACATTTGGATTATTTACAGCCTATATTTTTACAAAATGGGCAGGGATTTCAAATTGGATAACCGGTTTTGTTGCTGGTGCCATAATTGGATTATTTATGGCTCTATACATGGATTTTTTTGCCAATTCAATGAAATTAACACCAGATATTAACTTTCAGATTATGGCATTGGATATTGCAATCACTGTTATAATGTCTGCATTGACCGGTGCAGTTATCGCATTTGTTAATGGAAAACTAAAATAAATGAAAATTCTTACTAAAAAACTCTTCATTTTATGGGGAGTTTTTTAGTTTTGACAAAAATTTAAAAAAATAATTAAACTTATTATGCATGCATAGTATTTTTTTATTATATTTGAAATCGATATAGTTAGAGATATGAAAGATAAAACAATAGATTATATTTTAAGAGCGACTTGGCAGGCAGTTTCCAGAATGTACAATGAAGAAGCTTCCAAATATGGTGCAACTATGGCAACAGGTTTTGCCCTGCTGAGTATGGATAAAGAAAAAGGAACGCCCTCTACCGCTTTAGGCCCAAAAATGGGGATGGAAGCGACGAGTCTTACCAGAACCTTGAAATCAATGGAAGATAAAGGGCTAATCTTAAGAAAGAAAAATCCTTATGATGGTCGTGGCGTTTTGATTTACCTGACAGAATTTGGCAAAGAGAAAAGAGAATTGTCAAAAAATACCGTTTTGAAATTCAATGAAACCGTACGAAAACATATATCGGAGGAAAAACTGCAACATTTTATTGAAGTGGCAGAAACTATCAATGAATTAATTCAAGATAAAAATATATTTAATCATACGAGCGTCAGCGAACTGGGGGAGCAAACTGAAAAACCAGAAAATGACAATGCCACAATTCAAAAAAACAATCAGTAAATAAAAATGGCGACGCCATATTCCTTATAAAAAGCAAATAATAACTACGTATGAAATCGCCATGAATCAATATCACAGAATAATACCACTTGGCGATACCATATTCCTTTAAAAAACAAATATAAACTACGTATGAAACGCACAATTAAAAAAGTTGCAGTAATTGGATCCGGAATTATGGGTTCAGGAATTGCTTGCCATTTTGCCAACATTGGAGTTGAAGTTTTACTTTTGGACATTGTTCCAGGAGAACTCACCGAAGCTGAAGCTAAAAAAGGACTCACTTTAGAAAGCAAAATTGTCAGAAACCGATTGGTGAATGAGCATTTGGCTAATTCTTTAAAATCGAAACCCTCCCCTATTTACAATACCAAATTTGCCAGTAGAATTACTACTGGAAACACAACGGATGACATGGCGAAAATCGCTACTGTTGATTGGATTATTGAAGTGGTAGTGGAACGTTTAGACATCAAAAAATTAGTTTTTGAGCAAATTGAAAAATTCAGAAAACCGGGAACTTTAGTCACTTCAAACACATCAGGAATTCCTATTCACTTTATGAGTGAAGGAAGAAGTGATGATTTTCAAAAACATTTCTGTGGTACACATTTTTTTAACCCTGCGCGATATTTAAAATTATTCGAAATCATACCTGGTCCACAAACTGCAACGGAAGTATTGGATTTCCTTACTGATTATGGTTCAAAATTCTTAGGGAAAACTTCGGTCGTTGCCAAAGACACTCCAGCATTCATCGGAAATAGAATTGGGATTTACGGCATTCAGAGTTTGTTTCATTTGGTAAAAGAAATGGGATTAACGATTGAAGAAGTGGATAAATTGACCGGTCCCGTTATTGGAAGACCAAAATCAGCCACTTTCAGAACGGTTGACGTCGTTGGATTGGATACTTTGGTACATGTTGCCAACGGAATCTACGAAAACTGCCCAAATGATGAGCAACACGAATTGTTCAAATTGCCAGATTTCGTCAACAAAATGATGGGAAACAAGTGGTTTGGAAGCAAAACAGGTCAAGGTTTCTATAAAAAAGTAGACAAGGATATTTTGTCTTTGGATTTAGACACTTTAGAATACCGTCCGGCTAAAAGAGCTTCTTTTGCGACATTAGAACTGACAAAAACAATTGACAAACCCATTGACCGTTTTAAAATTTTAGTAAAAGGGACAGATAAAGCTGGAGAATTCTACCGAAAAAGTTTTGCTGGAATGTTTGCTTACGTTTCGAACAGAATTCCTGAAATCTCAGATGAATTATACAAGATTGACGATGCGATGAAAGCCGGTTTTGGATGGGAAAATGGTCCTTTCGAAATTTGGGATGCCATTGGTGTCGAAAAAGGAATCGAAATCATGAAAGCCGAAGGTTTAGCACCAGCTACTTGGGTAAATGAGATGCTGGCTTCTGGAAGTTCCAGTTTTTACACTATCAAAGAAGGCGCTACTTTTTTCTACAATATCCCTACAAAATCACAAGCTAAAGTTCCGGGTCAGGATGCCTTTATCATCTTGAACAACATTCGCGAAAGCAAAAAAGTATGGAGCAACAGTGGAGCGATTATACAGGATCTAGGAGACGGAATTTTGAATTTAGAATTCCAATCTAAAATGAATACGATTGGTGGCGATGTTTTGGCAGCCATCAATAAAGCGATTGACTTATCTGAAAAGGAATACCAAGGATTGGTTATTGGAAACCAAGCGGCGAATTTCTCGGTGGGAGCCAATATCGGAATGATATTCATCATGGCAGTCGAGCAAGAATACGATGAATTAAATATGGCCATAAAAATGTTCCAAGACACGATGATGCGCGTGCGTTATTCTGGAATTCCTGTTGTGGTTGCACCACACGGAATGACTTTTGGTGGTGGTTGCGAAATGAGTATCCATGCCGACAAAGTTGTTGCTGCGGCGGAAACCTATATGGGATTAGTGGAATTTGGTGTTGGAGTAATTCCTGGCGGTGGCGGATCGAAAGAAATGACCTTGCGTGCGGCTGATTTATTCCATAAAAATGATGTGGAATTAAACGTATTGCAAGAATATTTCTTGACTGTTGCTATGGCAAAAGTATCCACTTCGGGTTACGAAGCTTTTGATACCGGGCTATTACAACACGGTAAAGACATCATCGTTGTGAACAAAGACCGCCAAATTGCTGAAGCGAAGAAACATGCTTTACTAATGGCCGAAGCGGGTTACACACAACCGATTCGCAGAAGCGATGTGAAAGTATTAGGAAAACAAGCTTTGGGAATGTTCTTGGTGGGAACCGACCAAATGGTTGCCGGAAAATACATCTCAGAACACGACAAAAAAATCGCTAATAAACTGGCGTATGTAATGGCCGGTGGTGATCTATCAGAACCGACTTTAGTATCTGAACAATATTTATTGGATTTGGAACGAGAAGCTTTTTTGAGTTTGTGTACGGAAAGAAAAACATTGGAGAGAATCCAGTTTATGTTAACCAAAGGGAAACCGTTACGCAATTAATTTTAAATTATAAATTATGAATTATAAATTAAGAATGAGCTTCATTTAAAATTTACAATTCAAAATTCAAAATAATAGTCATGAAAACAGCCTATATAGTTAAAGCATACAGAACCGCCGTGGGGAAAGCCCCAAAAGGTGTGTTTAGATTTAAACGTCCTGATGAGTTGGCGGCAGAAACCATTCAGTTTATGATGAATGAGTTGCCCGATTTTGACAAAAAACGTATTGACGACGTGATGGTAGGAAATGCCATGCCGGAAGCGGAACAAGGATTAAACGTGGGACGATTGATCTCTTTGATGGGATTGAAAATCGAAGATGTTCCGGGTGTAACCGTAAACCGGTATTGCGCTTCAGGATTAGAAACAATCGGAATGGCTACAGCTAAAATCCAGTCAGGAATGGCGGATTGTATTATTGCCGGTGGAGCCGAAAGCATGAGTTTTATTCCAATGGGAGGCTACAAACCTACTCCGGATTATGCTGTTGCAAAAGCAGGAAACGAAGATTATTATTGGGGAATGGGACTAACTGCTGAAGCGGTTGCCAAACAATATAATGTATCTCGCGCTGACCAAGATGAGTTTGCGTATCAATCGCATATGAAAGCTTTGAAAGCACAAGCCGAAGGCAGATTTGACAAACAAATTGTTCCCATAACAATTGAACAAACGTTTATCAATGAAAATGGCAAAAAAGAAACTAAATCCTATATCGTAAATAAAGACGAAGGTCCAAGAGCAGTAACTTCTGTAGAAGCACTAGCCGGTTTAAGACCAGTTTTCGAAGCGAATGGAAGCGTAACTGCGGGAAATTCATCCCAAATGAGTGATGGAGCCGCTTTTGTGCTAATCATGAGTGAGGAAATGGTGAAAGAATTGAATTTAGAACCAATTGCACGTTTGGTAAACTTTGCTTCGGCAGGAGTCGAACCAAGAATCATGGGAATTGGACCTGTAAAAGCAATTCCAAAAGCATTGAAACAAGCGGGTTTAACCTTGAATGATATTGATTTAATAGAACTTAACGAAGCTTTTGCATCACAAGCATTAGCAGTAACGAGAGAACTAAACCTAAATCCTGATATTATCAATGTCAATGGTGGAGCGATTGCATTAGGCCACCCACTGGGTTGTACAGGTGCTAAACTTTCTGTTCAATTATTCGACGAAATGAAACGCAGAGGAAGCAAATACGGAATTGTTTCCATGTGTGTAGGAACTGGACAAGGTTCAGCAGGAATTTACGAACTTTTATAGTCAAAGATTTCCATCCGATTGTCATTGCGACAAAGGAGGAATCTTCACCAATATTCCAGAATTAACTATTCAGATTCCTCCCCGTGTGAATGACAATATTGAGGATTTAGATTATAAAGAAAAACATATTAAAAAATAAAAAAATGGCAGATACAATTGAAAAAAACGTAACCCGTGGTGGTCAGTTTTTGGTTAAAGAAACAAAGTGCGAAGATATCTTCACTCCTGAAGATTTTAATGAAGAACAATTAATGATGCGTGACTCTGTAAAAGAGTTTGTAGACAAAGAAATCTGGCCTAACAAAGATCGTTTTGAAAAAAGAGATTTTGCCTTAACGGTAGAAAGTATGCAAAAGGCGGCTGAAATGGGATTTTTGAGTATCGCAGTTCCTGAAGCTTATGGTGGAATGGGAATGGGATTTGTAAATACTGTTTTGGTTTGCGATTATATTTCGGGAGCAACAGGTTCATTTTCCTCTGCTTTTGGAGCGCATACAGGAATTGGAACATTACCAATTACTTTGTACGGAACTGAAGAACAAAAGCAAAAATACGTAACCAAATTAGCCTCTGGCGAATGGTTTGGAGCCTATTGTCTGACTGAACCAGGCGCTGGTAGTGATGCCAATTCCGGGAAAACAAAAGCAGTATTGTCTGAGGATGGAACGCATTATAAAATCACAGGACAAAAAATGTGGATTACCAATGCAGGATTTTGTAATGTCTTTATAGTTTTTGCTCGTATCGGAGAGGATAAAAATATAACTGGCTTTATCGTAGAAAACGATCCAGGTAATGGCATTTCCATGAACGAAGAAGAACATAAATTAGGAATTCGCTCCTCTTCTACGCGTCAGGTTTTCTTTGCAGATACAAAAGTTCCTGTTGAAAACATGTTATCCGAAAGAGGAAATGGTTTCAAAATAGCCATGAATGCCTTGAATGTAGGTCGAATTAAATTGGCAGCTGCCTGTTTGGATGCGCAACGCAGAGTTATTTCAAACGCAACAAAATATGCTAACGAAAGAATACAATTCAATACCGCTATTTCTCAGTTTGGAGCCATCCGAGCAAAATTAGCCGAAATGGCAACTTCCTGTTATGCCGGAGAAAGTGCTACTTATCGTGCTGCAAAGGATATTGAAGATCGTATTGCGTCACGTGAAACCGAAGGAGCTACACACCAAGAAGCAGAATTAAAAGGGATTGAAGAGTATGCCATTGAATGTTCAATTTTGAAAGTGGCTGTTTCTGAAGACATTCAAAATTGTGCAGATGAAGGAATTCAAATCTTTGGAGGAATGGGATTTTCTGAAGATACTCCAATGGAAAGTGCTTGGAGAGATGCCAGAATTGCTCGTATTTACGAAGGAACCAACGAAATCAACAGAATGCTATCTGTAGGGATGTTGATCAAAAAAGCCATGAAAGGTCATGTTGATTTACTTGGACCAGCATCAAAAGTACAAGAAGAATTAATGGGAATACCTTCTTTTGATACTCCTGATTATTCTGAATTATTTGCTGAAGAAAAAGAAATGATTGGCAAATTGAAAAAAGCATTTTTAATGGTTGCAGGTGGAGCTGTTCAAAAATACGGTCCGGATTTAGATGCTCACCAACAGTTATTAATGGCAGCTTCAGATATTTTAATCGAAATCTACATGGCAGAAAGCACTATTCTTAGAACTGAAAAATTAGCCAAAAAAGAAGGAGAAGCCAAAGTACAGGAGCAAATTGCCATGGCAAAATTATACTTGTATAAAGCAGTAGATACCGTTACTCAAAAAGGAAAAGAAAGTGTAATTTCTTTTGCGGAAGGGGATGAACAACGTATGATGTTAATGGGTTTACGCCGTTTTACAAAATATACGAATATGCCAAATATTGTAGGATTAAGAGAAACAATCACGACAAAATTAGTCGCTAAAAATGAATATTGTTTCTAGAATATAAAGCTAGTTTTTAGTTTATTTATTTATCAAAAAAAACCGCCTTGTTTTCAGAAACAAGACGGTTTTTTTATTTTAATTGAAAAATCATTTGACTTCTTTTTTTTCTATTGCTCTGATTTCACCATTATAGGAAATCGGACTTCGATTATTAGAATTAATGGTAAGTGTTGCGTCACCTTCAAAAAAAACAGAAAGAAATAGTATGTATACATCCGTTTCTCCCTTAACAGTCGCTTTTATTTGATACGCTTTTTTCCCTTTTTCAATAGTAAATTCTTTTGGACTTCCTTCAAAATTTAAGCCACCATCACTGCTGCCATAGGCAATACCACTGTAGCCTCTACCAAAAAAAGGCATTACACTCTTAATTTTATCTGGCTTAAATTCCACATAATTAGAATTAGTGGTCAAATCTATACTTCTAAACCCTTGACCTAATGCTGTTCTTCCAATAAAAACAAACTCTTTAGAATCAACCAAAGATGCTATTTGTCTCTCTTTTTCAATTTTACGTTCCGCTCTTAATTGTTTCTTACTTTTTTCCTGAGCATAACTTGCCGTTACTATCAGCGAAAGAAACAGTACTAAAATTACTGTTTTTGTTTTCATGGTATCCATTTTTAATATTAAGTTATACCTATTTTATAATTTGTAAAATAGTAAATGCACCTTCAAAAAATTTGAATTTATTTTTTCTCAAAACGCATCATCGCGATATCACCCATGATGAAATTTAATGTCTTTCCATCTTCTGAAATGGAATAGGAATCTATTTTTTGAAGCGTTGACATGTAAATACGCTCTCCTTCTCCGGGACAAAACATTTTAGTCACTGCCATCGGTTCTTTGAAACTGATTTTATTTTCAACCACATTTAATTTTCCGGAATAACGGTTGCAACTGTTGCTTCCTGAAATACTATTGTCCTTCAAATCGAAAGTGATTGTTGGCTTTTTGTTTGGATATAATCCCTCGAAAGCTATTCTTGGTCCTGTAACATAATTTAATTCCCAAGTTCCTTCAAGTGAAGCTGTTTTATTCGTAGTTACTTTTAATGAATTGCAGGAAATGAATGCCAAACAGAAAACAGTTAACACCAAAATTATTTTTTTCATGTGATTTTTTTTATTTTATATTATCAAAAAGAAAGCAAAAACACTGCCATTTTTAAGGTTTTTAAAAAAAATATTACAAAAATAAAGCGTTTAAAAAATCGTGTCCACAGCTTCAAAAATCTTAAGAAACCGAAACAATTTATTACTTTTTAATCTCTATAACTTCCACCTTAATACTAACAGCATATCCATTTGGAATGATTTTTTTTCCGTGTGCATTGGCATACACTTTAGTGAATTCGGCTCCAAAATATAAGATTATAGCGGAATAATACACCCAGATTAAAATTATTATTATCGAACCCGCAGCGCCATAAACAGTTGCTACCGTTGAACTTCCTAAATAAAAACCGATAGCAAATTTACCAAACATAAAGAAAAAGGAAGTGAAACTGGATCCTATCAAAGCATCTTTCCAAGCAATATTTCCATCAGGAAGTGTTTTAAAAATAATGGAAAACAATAATGTTGTAGTCGCAAATAAAACCAAGGTGTTAAAAAAATAAAATATATAAACCATCGTGTCAGGAAAATAAACAATTAATCGCGTGTTTATAATGTCCATTACTGTATTTACCATCAAACTGACCATTAATAAAAAACCAACTGAAGCAATCATAGAAAATGACATCAGTCTGTTTTTAATAAATTTCATAATTCCTTTATTGGGTTTAGCTTTCAATCCCCAAATAAAATTTATGGAGCTTTGTATTTCGGCAAAAACACCCGAAGCACCAATCAACAACATAATTCCTCCAAATATCGTTGCAAATGTTACACTATCAGACAATTCAATATTCTTAATGGTTTCCTGAATTTGGTGTGCAGCTTCATTACCGACCATTCCGTTAATTTGTCCAAAAAACCTTCCGGTAACTGCATCTCTTCCAAAGAAAAAACTAAAAATAGATAAAATAATAATTAACAACGGAGGCAATGAAAATATCGTATAATAGGACAATGAAGCACTTAATTTTATTGCGTTATCATCATCAAATTCCCGATACGTCCGCTTTAATAAGTCCCAGCTTATAATGGCTATTTCTTTGTGCTTCATGTTGTAATGATATTATATTCTTCCGTAAAAAAGAATCGACATATTGGTTTATCTTATTTGACACAAAAGCACATTCCGATTAGAGGTCTATGTCAATTGCTGCTTTTTCAAAACTACAAATAAATCGATTAGGTATTTAAAATGAATATTGCAAAATTCCCATAAATTGAATTATTAAAACACAATCCTATTATCCGTAATACAAAATTTTCTTACCTTTGAAATAAAACATCTCATGAAAAAATTAGCTTTATTGTTCAGCATAGCATTAGCCCTTTTTATTGGTTGTAAAACCAATTCCCTTTCTAATCCTGATAAAAAATTAGTTATTGCTTTCGAACCAAAAAGCGAAAGCCATGTTTCCGGAACTGCAACTTTTGTAGAAAAAGATGGTAAAGTGACTTTCGTTGCAAAATTATCCGGACTAAAACCGGGTGTTCATGCCATACATATTCATGAGAAGTCCGATTGTACGGCTGCCGATGGAAGTTCAGCTGGTGGACATTGGAATCCAACATTCAAAAAACATGGTAAATGGGGAGTTGGCGAATACCACAAAGGTGATATCGGAAATTTTATTGCTGATGAAAAAGGAAACGGAGCCATAACCTTAACAACTGATGAATGGTGTATCGATTGTGGAGATACAAATAAAGATATTTTAGGAAAAGGACTAATCGTTCACCAAGGAACTGATGATTTTGTTTCTCAACCTGCCGGTAATGCTGGTGCAAGAGTAGCTTGTTCCGCTATTATTAAGTAGTTTTTTTAAAGATTTAAATTGGAAGATAAAGAACAACTCTATTTTAAAAATACAACAGAATGGCGTGATTGGTTGTACCAAAATCATCATTCTTCAAAAGGTGTGTATCTAATTTTTTATAAAGTGACCAGTGAATTTGAAAGTATGCGATGGGAAGAAGCGGTTCAAGTTGCCATTTGTTTTGGTTGGATTGATTCAACAGTAAGAAAAATGGATGAAGACCGCAGAAAACAAGTTTTTTCTCCACGAAAAGATAAAAGTGTTTGGAGCAAACGCAATAAAACGTATATCGAAAAACTAATCAAAGAAAATCTAATGCATGAAAGTGGATTAGCCAAAATTGAAATAGCCAAAAAAAACGGTACCTGGACTTCATTAGATGCGGTAGAGGATTTGATAATGCCAACAGATTTAGAAATAGCTTTTAATAAAAGTAGTGCTGCATTCGAAAACTACAAAAAATTTAGTCCTTCCTACAGGAAAAGTTATCTTTATTGGCTCAATCAGGCTAAAAGAGAGGAAACTAGAAACAATAGAATAACCGAAATCATAAATCTTTGTTCTCAAAATAAAAAATCAAGAGATTAATATTTTTACTAAAATATTTAAAACTTAACCTAAACTTTTCTACACAACCATAAAAAAACATAGCTTTGTAGCTTCAAATTAAAGTAATGATTAACCCTTCGGCATCAGGTTGGATAGATAAATTTTTTATTGAACAAAAATTTTCAAAAGAAACTGTTTCTAAAACTACTGATTCATTTTATCAAAAAGTTAGAAATACAGGTTTTATATACGGTCACATCATTACATTTGAGACAGTAAACACTATTGAAACCAAAGGCTGGTTTAAAGAAGAGATTTCAAAAGTTGCGTTATTAAATACTTTATATGATATTTTTTGCCTGACTAGGGAAGAAATTAATCCTGAAAATTTCATAAAAGAAGCGGTTACTTTTTACAATCAAATGAATCCTCAAGGGTTTAATTTATTCAAAAAGATTCTTCCTAAAAATTCCCTTTCCTTAACACTGGAAAAAATAATTGATGAACGTGTTCAAACCAATGACACTATCATCAGTAAAAATTTCTCACACCTTGTAACCAATGCCCTTTTGTTTATTGATGTTGTTGCTTTTCGCCAATATTTAATTCATGGAGCAATTCCTGAAAAATATTTAAAAAAAATTGAAGAGACAATAGTTAATCTTGTCACACTCGCGCTAAAAATTAAATCAAACAAATCTCAATATGATGATTTATTAATCAAACTTTTTGAAGCTTCCATACGCTACAGCAAATTTTCAAGAGTTTCTGTTCAAAGTCTGGAAACCCTTCAACTGGATTATTTTACGCATGAATTAGAAAAATATTATTTAATCGACATCGCCGGCATGGCGCTATGGAGTGATGGAATAATTGAGAACAATGAAGCCTATTTTTTACATTCATTAGCTGAAATGGTATCGATTTCGGATTATTTTGTTGATGAGAGTATCAATAGCACTAATGAATTCATTACCAAGCATAAAAAAGAAATTCCTTATTTCAATTACTCGAATCCAGTCAAACACTTTTATGACCAAACTACTCAAAGTGTTGTTACTTTAGTAAGCCGTAATAAAAGCAGGTTGATAAAGGAAATTGTGCAAAGCAAAGAATTAATGCTTCTGTTAGCCAATTCTACCCGAAGAGATTTGGATGAAAAGGAAAAGAAAAAAGTAAAAAAACAATTATTGGATATTTGTAAAACCATTCCTTCTTTGACCATATTCTTACTACCGGGCGGAAGTCTATTATTACCTATTTTGATAAAATTCATCCCTACCCTTTTACCATCAGCTTTCAATGAAAATCTGGAAGAAATCGAATAAAAAAATCACCTGAAAGAGTTTTTTTTTTAAAATTTCAATTGACACACATTATCTAATCTTTATTTGAACTGATATTAACATTCAAATCCGTTACAATTCCGGAATTCAATCCGTAAGCCCAATCATGTAATGTTAATTCCTGCCCATTTTTCCATGCGGATTGTACGATTGATGATTTAGCCAAATCAAATACTTGTTCCTTTACATTAATTTCTACAAAAGCATTTATATCGATCATTCTCTTCAACAATAGAATCTAAACATTCATGATGTAGCCTATAAACATCTTTAATATGACGAATCCAGTTGTCAATGATACCTATTGATTCATTTCCCATAGCGGCTTTCACACCACCACAACCATAATGTCCGCATACCAGTACATGTTTTACTTTCAAAACATTGACTGCATAATCCAGAACACTTAACATATTCATATCAGAATACTACCATATTAGCAATATTTCACATAAACTCTAGTATTCTTATAACTCTTCTTCTAACCAAGCTTGCATCATCCAAATCGTTTTTTCCTGCTCAGCAATAAAATCACTCATCATAGAATTTGTCCCTTCATCATTAATTTCTGAAGATTTATTAAGGATTTCTCTTTCAATTTTTAACAAATGAGATAATGAATTTACAATTAAATGAATTGCTTTTTCATCTATCGAAATATTTTTCCCTACTGCTAATTGACTATTTTTAATATAATCCTCAAAAGTATGGAGCGGTGTTCCGCCAAGGGTAAGAACACGCTCAGCAATCATATCAATTTTCAATTGCGAGTCATTATATAATTCTTCAAACTTCACATGTAAATCAAAGAAACGCTTTCCACGAATATTCCAGTGAATCCCTCTTAAATTTTGATAATACACTTGAAAATTGGCTAACAGTGTATTTAATTCAGTCACAATTAATTCCGTTTCTTTAACGGGTAATCCTAAAATATTTATTTTCATGATAGTTCTTTTGAACAAATTTAAACAACAAAATAACATTTTACACTATAAATTAAATTGATTGTTTTTATATTTGTATTAGATATTACTATAAAAAATGACAATCACTCAACTAAAATATGTTTTGGCTGTAGCCGAACATAAAAACTTTACTCTTGCTGCTGAAAAATGTTTTGTAACCCAACCTACTTTGAGTATGCAAATTCAAAAAATTGAGGAAGAGTTAAGTATACAAATATTTGACAGAACAAAAAAACCAATTCAGCTTACTGATATTGGGCAAAAAATTGTCAATCAAGCTAAGAATATTGTTATCGAAGCCGATAGAATTCAAGATATTGTAGAGCAACAAAAAGGGTTTATTGGCGGTGAATTCCGATTAGGAATAATTCCTACTATTATGCCAACATTATTGCCGATGTTTTTGAATAATTTTATCAAAAAATATCCAAAGGTAAAGCTCATAATTGAAGAGTTAAATACCGAAGAAATTATTACTAAACTCATTAACGGTCATCTTGATGCAGCGATTGCAGCAACTCCATTGATGGAGGAAAAAATCAAGGAAATTGTTTTATACTTTGAGCCTTTTGTCGCTTATATTCCCGAGAGTCACCATAATTTTCAAAAAGAAGAAATAGAAGTCTCTGATTTGAACTTAGATGAAATTCTATTATTGCAAGATGGCCATTGTTTTCGCGACGGAATATTAAACTTTTGTAAAAATACTGGAGGTCGAAATGAAATTAATCATTTTCAAATAGAAAGTGGAAGTTTTGAAACTTTAATAAAATTGGCCGATGAAGGTTTAGGAACAACTTTATTGCCTTATCTACACACTTTAGATTTGAAAGAATCGGACAAAAAAAAACTACGCCAATTTAAGGAACCAAAGCCAGCAAGAGAAGTTAGTTTGATTTTCCCTAAAAGCGAATTAAAAATTCAGATAATTGATGCACTTAGAAGCACAATTGCAGGTGTTGTAAAAGGTGCAATTGTTTTTCAAAATGTCCAAATTATAAGTCCACTTCAAAAAAAATAAAAAAAGGAACTAATTTTGGTTCCTTTTTTTTTATGAATTAACGATAAGCAGACATTGTTTTAATTCTGGTTTTCCAATTGTAAAATTTAGTAACCATTCTCGCAATTGTTCCATTTCGTATGGCAATAGCGTTTTGATTGCTTTTTCTAATTCTTTGCAAAAAAGCATCGGGTCAAAACTTACTCTTTCAAGTACTGATTTTGTGTAATCGAACATAATTTTCGACATAATAAATTAAGATTTTGGGTTATCAAATATTATTAACTTCTGTAAAAGTACATTTTTAAAATAGACAACATAATAAATTAACGTTCTTTTTTGTATTTTATTTCATTTCAAAAAAAGCATACTTTTAAACTCAAAAATTCTATTTCTCTATTTTTTACTAGCACGAAACATTTCTCTTTTCCCAGGAGGACCAGCTAATTTTTCCACTGTAAAACCTACTTCAATCATACTTCTTTTCACAACTCCACGTGCAGCATATGTTACCAGTACACTATTGGGCTTAAGCGCATTATGCATTTTTTCAAAAATGGCTGTACTCCATAATTCAGGCTGAACCCGATACCCAAAAGCATCAAAATAGATTAAATCAAATTTTTCAAAATCATCAATTTCTTCAAAAAATTGTTTCCTTTTGGTTAAAGTAAAATCATCCCTTAAAATAATCTTTTCTTCCCAATTACTTTCATGCATTTTTTTAAACACAGCACTTTCATTAGCGGCATTCAGTTCATCAACATAATTCATCGATACAACTTCCTCAGTTGATATCGGATAGGCCTCCACTCCAACATAATCGATTACTTGATTCATTTTGGATGCTTCCAAAAAAGTAATAAATGCATTTAAGCCTGTCCCAAAACCAATTTCTAGAATTGAAATTTGCTTATTTTGAAATAAAGACAATCCATTTTTGATAAAAACGTGTTGCGCTTCCTGTATTGCCCCGTGTTTAGAATGATAGCATTCATCCCATTCCTGTAAATGAATCGTTGTGGAACCATCTAGTGTTTGGATTATTTCTCTTTTCAAAATTATAATTTGAGGTTGTTCTTCGTTTTATAGCTTTATCTGAGCATCAAATTTAATCAAAACTAAAACGTAATAGTCTCAAAAAATCTATATTTTTTATAAATTTCATATAAATTAACTCTATTTATTTCCATTTTTTAAAAGATAAATAAATCACAGTTAAATGCTATAATTAATAGAATAATCATAAGTATTTCAGTGATTTTTATTTAATTTTGCAAACATTAAAGTTGGTTTTGTAAAAAAAACAATGATTTTAATACCCAAGCATATCACTTATAAAAAATAAAATAAACAATACCTTATTATGAGTACAACTCAAACTAGCAAAATTGAAATAATTAAAGCTTCTACTTCAAAAATAAATGAGGTAGATTTTGAAAACTTAAGCTTTGGTTCTGTTTTTACAGATCATTTATTCGAATGTGATTTTAAAAATGGTGAATGGCAAAAACCGGTCATTAAGCCGTACGCTCCTTTTTTATTAGATCCATCTACAAGAGTTTTTCATTATGGCCAAGCTATTTTTGAAGGTATGAAAGCATATAAAGATGACAACAATGACATTTGGCTTTTTAGACCTGATGAAAATTACCACCGTTTTAATAAATCTGCTGTTAGGATGGCTATGCCAGAAGTTCCGGAAGATATATTTATGAATGGTCTAAATCAATTGTTACAATTAGATGAAGCTTGGATAAAAAAAGGAAAAGGAAATTCGATGTACATTAGACCGTTTATGATTGCTACAGGCACTGGAGTAATTGCAAATCCATCTGATGAGTATAAATTTATGATTATTTTATCGCCTGTAACCTCGTATTACGCTGGTGATGTGAAAGTCCTTATTGCAGAACATTTCAGCAGAGCTGCAAATGGCGGAATAGGAGCTGCAAAAGCTGCTGGGAATTATGCAGCACAGTTTTACCCTACTGATTTAGCTAATAAAGAAGGATTCCAACAAGTAATTTGGACTGATGATGCAACACATACCAGACTTGAAGAAGCGGGTACAATGAATGTTTTTTTCAGAATCAATGATACGTTGCTAACTGCTCCTATAAGCGAACGAATTCTTGATGGAGTAACCAGAAAAACGCTGATTGATTTAGCAAAAAGTGAAGGTATAGATGTAGACATTCGTCCAGTTTTAGTTTCTGAGCTTGTTGAGGCTTCTAAAAACGGAACCTTGAAAGAAATCTTCGGAGCAGGAACTGCTGCTGTGGTAAGCCCTATTTCTGGATTCTCTTATAAGGATGTTTATCATGAATTACCAAAAATTGAAAAATCTATGGCATCGCAATTAAAAGATAAATTGACCAATATTCAAAATAAATTGGAAGAAGATACTTTTGGTTGGACTGTTAAAGTATAATTTCTAATTTTAGAATTATAAAAAAGCGATTTTCAATAAGAGAATCGCTTTTTTATTTTATTTTTTTCTGCAAACTGAAATTTGAAACCTGCTATTTTTCCTCAAGTATTTTAGAAAAGTCGGGTTTGAAATAATTAGGACCTTTCATTACTTTTCCATCTTCACGGTAAATCGGTTTTCCGTCTCCATCTAATTTACTCATATTACTACGTTGAATTTCATCAAAAACTGCTTCTATTTTATGTTGTAAACCATGTTCGATAATGGTTCCGCAAAGGATATACATCATATCCCCCAATGCATCCGCAATTTCTATCAAGTCATTATTTTGAACTGCTTCCAGATATTCTTCGTTTTCTTCTTTCATCAGGTTGTACCGAAGCGTGTGCTTACTTTCTCCTAAGTTCGCTGTAGGAATTTCATTATGTCCAATTTTAAATGCAGTATGAAATTCCTTAACAGAGTCTATTTGTTTTTGCATGTTTTTATTTTATTAAATGAAAAGGCAAATTAGCAACTATTTCTAAACAATTAACTAAATTTGCCCGAAATAATTTAAACTATGTTTAGTCAAGGACAATTAGTGTTTGCAGGCTGTTTTTTTGTTGCTTTTGTTATTGCAGCAATATATGCCTACCAAAAAGATTTGGGAGTACATAAAGAGTTTTATAAGGGAAACTACAAGATATTAATCGGTTTCTTAATTTTTATTGGAATTCTGTTTATGATAAAAATATTTTTCAAACGTTAATCTCTTTATTTTTGGAATAAAAAGATGCCCACTATATTATTTATATGTGAGCATTTTTTTTTTTGAAATTTACACTTCTAATTTTCCAAAGGTAAAAATCCAAAGTTTTTAGAATATTTCAACATTTGTTCTGCAAATGTTTTTGGTTGTTGTACTTCTATCGAAATAATTTTACCCGTTTTGTCTAATTTTGGAACCAATACCGGATTTACAAAACCGCTATAAGCAGCCGAAGCAAATTGTTTATTTCGATCTAAAACTTCAGCGTGCAGTTTTTGATCGACTTTCACACCATAATTTTCCACTAATGCTTTTCCTGCATTAAAATCCCCTTCTGATTTGATTCTTTGTACCTCTCTTAACAATTGCCCAAATAAATTGTGTAACTTTTCATAATCAGTAATATTGAAATACGTTTTTCCATTGCGTGTGATTTTCTCAATAACATTGTCTTTTTTTCCTTTTTCAAAAGCCCATGAACTTACCCACTGACGGTTTCTCATGTGTGCTTCCTCTATATTCGCACCCAGTTCTAAACGCACTAACTGAGTCATTAATCCATTTCTGATGTAACTGTCATAGGACTCCATTCCGAGTTTTTTCCAATCATCAACTAACCCTAATTCCTGTAATTTAGGGTTGTACAAATAATACAAACCCACTAGATCTGCCCTTCCTTCTTCAAGTGTTGAAGCATAACTTTTCAATGATTCTTTTGGAGTTCCCACACCTGGATTAATTTGTCCTGAAGCATGTCCCACCACTTCGTGTAAAGCAGTATGCATCTTATCCCCTATTTCGCCATATTTTTTTGCCAAAGCAATTTCTTGTTCATCATTAGCAAATTCTTCTAATTTTCCCTTTCCGGCAGCTTTAGCATACGAATCAATAATATTTCCTAAAGAAACTGATTTCGAACCATGTTCTGCACGAATCCAATCTGCATTTGGAAGATTTACTCCAATAGGCGTACTGGGCGAAGCATCACCCGATTCTCCAGCTACAATAACCGTTTTATATGAAACACCAACAACATTTTTCTTTTTATGTTCTGGCATTAATGGTGAATTATCCTCAAACCATTGGGCATTTTTGGAAACTACTTCCATTTTTGCCGACATATCAAAATCTTTTATTTGTGTAATACTCTCATAAGAACCTCTGTACCCTAATGGATCATTGTACACTTCGATAAAACCATTGATATAATCAATATTACCATCAGTTGCATCTAACCAAGCTATATTATAGTCATCCCAAGTTTTTAAACTACCCGTTTTGTAATAACTAATCAGTAATCCTAAAGCATCTGCTTGCTTTTTATTTTCGGCAACAGCCTTTGCTTTTTCTAACCAATAAGTAATTTTATCAATCGCAGCACCGTACATGCCGCCACTTTTCCAAACTTTTTCTGTTAATTGCCCTTTAGCATCGCGAACTAATTTAGAATTCAAACCGTGAGAATAAGGCTTCTTAGGATCGGGACTTGTTTTTTTAGCATAAAAATCTTCTGCTTCTTTTAATGAAATTCCCTTGTCATAAAAGTTAATGGCTGACCCTTCTAACAAGCCTTTTGATTCATCAAGATTAACTCTTTTAGCATCAACATCATTAAAAATAATAGCAGCAATTGTAGGTGACAAAGCTGTTTTAGTCGCTTTCATCAAGCTCGAAAAATAGTCTGCAGAGAAACTTGGCTTAATTTTATCACTGGAATAATGATGGTGGATTCCATTGGAAAACCAAACTCTTTTAAGGTATATTTCAAAATTTTTCCAGTCTCCAGAAGTTTTATCCCCTTTGTAATTTTTATAAATATTCTCTAATGCTTTTCTGATTTTTAGATTGTATTTATAATGTTGGTCCCACATTATATCACGTCCTGAAGTTCCTGCCTGAGTCAAATAATAAACTAATTTCTGTTCTTTTAGTGTTAGATTTTTCCAGTCATGAATTTGATAACGCAACACTTTAATGTCGGCAAATTGTTCTACAACATAATCGAAAGGAGCTTTCTCAGTAGTTTTTACTGCTATGTTTTTTGTTACTTGTGCATTACAAATAACAGAAACCGCAAGAGTCGTGAAAAATCCAGCAATTTTAAGTAATTTCATTATTAATATAATTTAGAGGTTAAAAAAAATATTATTTAACAAATGTACACATTCTTTGAATAAATAATAAAAACAACTCCTTATATTGTTGATATTTTGAAACAAATAAAATAATAGTTCCAATATCAAGCCAATATTTTTTTGGATTCTGAGTTAAATAAATAGAAATTGAGTTTAAAAAAAATCATTCCTACTGCCGAGGATAGAAATAACAAATTTTATAATTTTTTAATAGTTACTTACAGTATTAATAAAATTTCTAACTTTACAAGTTAAAACAGCCTATTACCATGAGGATTTTAAAATATATATTTCTTTTATTATTACTTAGTTTAGTTGCATTATCTATTTTTATTGCTACGCAAAAGGGAGATTTTGCTGTAGAAAGAAGTAAAATCATTAATTCCCCAAAACCGGCGGTCTTTAATTATGTAAATGATTACAAAAATTGGCAAGATTTTGGCTCTTGGGCTACAGAAGATCCTGAAATGAAAATAACTTATCCCAAAAATACAATTGGAAAAGGCGCATCTTATTCTTGGGAAGGCAAAGATGGTAATGGGAATATGAAAACAATTTTTGTGAAGGAAAACGATAGTATTTCCCAAAAAATGAATTACAACGGAACCTCTTCAGATGTTTCCTGGAGTTTCAAAGATACTATAGGAGGAACGAAAGTAACTTGGAAAACAAAAGGAAAAATGAGTTTCCTTTTCAAAATATATTCTGCATTTAATGGGGGTGTTGATAAAATTATAGGTGGCATGTATGAAAAGAGCTTAGCCAACTTAGATAAAACCTTAGATTATGAAATAAATACCTATTCCGTTAAAGTAGACGGTTTGGTAAAAAAATCGGAGACTTTTTATTTACATCAAACTTTCACCAGTAAAATCACCAATGTTACTAAGAATTTTAAAATTGTTGCTCCAAAGATCATAACTTTTTGTAAAAAAAATAACATTATAATTACTGGAAAACCTTTCATACTCTATCATACCTATGATTTAGTAAACGGACTTACTAAAATCTCTATTTGTGTGCCAATTAAAAATCAAATTTACACAAGTGAAGGAAGTGATCTTTATTCTGGAAAATTAGAAGCATTCGAGGCAGTAAAAACTATCCTAACCGGTGATTATTCCCATAAAGATAAAGCTTTGAGTAAAACAACGCAGTATCTTAATGCCAATCGTTTAACACATGATGCGGCATTTTCACATCTTGAAATTGCCTTGATGGGTAAAACCGAAATAAAAAATCCATCAAAATGGGTTACTGAAATTTATTATCCTATAAAATCAAAAGTGGAAGCTATTAAAATTTACAAACCGGCAATCATAAAAGCAGATGAAGTCCTAACAACTGAGCCTGTTGCAAAAACAACAGAAGCTGTAAAGACAGAACCCGTTGCGAAACCTAAACCAGTAGCGAAACAAACTATAAAAACGGAACCAGTTATAAAAAAAACAACTGCTCCAAAAAAGGAAGAGGAACAATCTGAATTTTAAATATTTTTTTATCACAGATTAAACCTATTTGATAAATTCCATTCTAACTGATAAATAATAGCTTTGCAAGAGGAAAAGGAATTCATCCAAAAACTATTGAACCCTAAAACGCAAAATCAAGCGTTTCAACAACTCTTACAAGATTATCAAAAACCGTTGTACAATCACATTCGTACTATTGTATTGAGCCATGATGATGCAGACGATGTTTTACAAAATACTTTTATAAAGGTATTTCAACATTTGAAAAACTTCAAAGGCGACAGTAAACTTTTTTCTTGGATGTATCGCATTGCAACTAATGAAGCGTTAACTTTTTTGAATCAAAAAGCAAAAATTAACGGAATTTCATCTGAAACATTACAAAACAAAACCATTGATAATCTAAAAGCCGATGTGTTTTTTGACGGAAATGAAATTCAAATAAAATTACAAAAAGCCATTGCCGTTTTACCCGAAAAACAAGGATTAGTTTTCAAAATGAAGTATTTTGAAGAATTAAAATATGAAGAAATATCAGAAATATTAGGAACATCAGTCGGTGCTTTGAAAGCCTCTTATCACCATGCCGTAAAAAAAATAGAAGCCTTTGTAACGGCAAATTAAACCTTTTGTAATTAATTAAGTCTAATGAATCATGAAAGCATTTAAATTAGAAAACGAACCAAAAATTGAATCTGGATTTAAAACCCCAGATAATTACTTTGAAAATTTTTCGGTAAAAGTTTTACAACAATTACCAAAAGAGGAACCGAAAGTAATTTCTATTTTTCAAAAAAGGAAAATAGTACTAATGATGGCAGCTGCAATTTTAGTAATTGCGTTGATGATACCTATTGTAAATACCCATACAACAAAAACAAAGGAATTAGACTCCACTACTTTAGAAAATTATCTAACCTATCAATCTAATATGAATCAATACGATTTGATAAGTGAGCTAGACTCCGAAGACATTAACAAAATAAAAACTACCGTAGTGATTGAAGATAAGATAGTTGAAGATTTATTATCTGTGAATTCCAATGCTGAAAATCTTATGATAGAATAAAACAACACCCTTTAATACTGAAATTGAACTTAAAAATACAACAATGAACATTAAGAAACTTTTACCGATACTACTGCTACTTTTCTCTTTCAATTTTTACGCGCAAGTCGAAAAAATGAAAGAAAAAAAAGAACAAATCAAGGCTTTAAAAGTAGCTTTCCTGACCACCGAATTAGATTTAACGACTAGTGAAGCTGAAAAATTTTGGCCACTCTATAACACATTTGATGACAAACAATTTGAATTGAGACATCAAAAAATGAAAACTTTGAAGAGAAGGATAAATGATGGAGGCTTAGATAAAATGTCAGAAAAAGAAGCTGGTACTTTTCTTGCTCAAATGGAAAGTAATGAAGAAGAATTATTTTTATTACGAAAAAAATTCACAGCAAATCTCAAAACAGTCATTCCAGCAATTAAAATCATAAAACTGAGAAAATCTGAAGAGGATTTCAATAGAAAATTATTGCAGCAATACAGAGATAAAGGTCCTAGAAAATAGTATTTAAATTGTGTTAATTCAACTAAACACCTTACTTAATGTTTATTCATTAGTTAAGGTGTTTTATTTTTTAAAATTTAAGTGAAACCTTTTATTTTTGCCAGCTGCGACAGCAGTGCTTATCTAAAAATCGGATTGTAAAAAGACTGGAATCTGTAGATAATTGCCTCCATGAATTGCCACTATTCGATGAACAATACACTCCAGATGCACTCACCAAAACTAATTCTCTTCACTACTATTTTGAACATATTACACGCAGGAAGCGTAACCAAAACCTTGATTTTCTGCTTGTAGTTTCCATGTTTTTCCTCCGTTACCAGTTGATGCTTTGTTTGAGAAATTTTGATTCGGTAACTCATAATTCCCTCCTGTTATAAATCCTTTTTGGGAATCATAAAAATGAGCTGTAAAAATCCCAGTCATCGTTTTTCCTTGAACTATAGGCGTATCATGTACTTCCTAAATTTTTCCTTTATCGGATGAATAAAAAACTCTGGCTTTTTTTCCGCCTGTAACAATCCAAGTCTTATTTCCTTTGATAACAATATTAGTATTGCATGCCACAAAAGCTGCCTCACCATCAATTATTTTGGGTAATTTATCATATTTTATTCCACGAATTGTCACCATCGCGTGTTGTTATATTGAAAGACAATTGGTTATTGGATTTCCAATGCTATTCCCTCTGTATCGTTCCAAAATTGCATACTATCATAAAATACTTTTTCGTGGCTTTCCTGATAAACCAATTTTGTTTCTAAGCCATCTTTAGAAATTTTATATAATAAAACCGGATTTGAAACGTTAAGTATAAAAATTACTGAAGATGTTTGTGCAATGCTTCGAACTTCAAACTATCATTCCTAATATGGCTTTCCTTTTTTTATTTTTTTGCAAATCATAAAAACCAAAGCTGGAATTATCCGCAGCATACCAAATTTTATTTGCATCAATTAGAATGGCTCTAATATTGACTTTATCTTGAAACAATGTATCAATTTGAACAGACTGAAAACCGATATCATTAGGATATTTACTAACATAACTACTTATTTTTCAATATATAAAACATTAAAAACCAATACAATCAAAATATTTTTTTTCATTTTATATAATTTTTAAAAGCTAATTTACAATTAAAAAATGTTAATACTAATGGCCTCTAAATTTATTGGCACAGTAATTGGATAATGAAAAAATATTAAACTTAATACTATTAATTATGAAAACTAAAATACTTCTGTTAAGTCTTTTGACTTCTGTTTTCGCCACACAAATACATGCGCAAGATAGAACTACAGTAAATGCAATGAATAATGAAATTAGTGATAATTTAGATTTACGCGCAGTTGCATCAATTTTTGGAGATTCAAGAGATCTTCAAGATTTTGAAAGACGGTTAAACGACCCACAACTTCAAATATCAAATTTAGATTTGAATAATGATAACGAAGTTGATTATTTACGAGTAATTGAATCCGTAGAAAATAGAACTCACGTGATTATCATTCAATCCGTTATTGATCAAGATGTATATCAAGATGTCGCGACAATCGATGTTGAGAAAGACAGATACAACAATATCCATGTTCAAGTTGTAGGAGATGTGTACATGTATGGTCAAAATTACATTTACGAACCTGTGTATTACAATACACCGCTTATATATGCTTCTTTTTGGGCTTCTAACTACCGTCCGTATTATTCAACTTGGAATTGGGGTTACTATCCTTCTTACTATTATGCTTGGAATCCATTCCCTATTTTCAGATATAGAAACAACATCAATATTTGCTTGAATGTAAACAACAATTACAATTATGTTACCTCAAGAAGAAGTAGTATTGCCATTGGATTATACAGTACCAGACGTTCAAATGGATATGAAAGACAGTACCCAAATTATGCTTTTTCAAGAAGAAATTCTCAAGTAACTAATCGTTATGAATTAGATCAAAGAAGAGGATCGAGAAATGTTGGTTCTAGAAATGAAAATGGTTATCAAAACAGAACCAATTCACAAAGAATAGGTAATCAAAGAGATTATTCTCAAAACAGAACGAATTCTTCTAGAGAATCAGCACCACAAAGAACACAGCAACAAAGAGACTATTCTCAAAGCAGAACGAATCCTTCTAGAGAATCGGCGCCACAAAGAACACAACAACAAAGAGATTATTCTCAGAATAGAGGTAATTCAGCTGGGGAAGCTGCTCCACAAAGAGCACAGCAACAAAGAGATTATTCTCAAAACAGAGGTAATTCATCTGGAGAAGCTGCTCCACAAAGAGCTCAGCAACAAAGAGATTATTCTCAAAACAGAGGTAATTCAGCTGGAGAGGCTGCTCCACAAAGAGCGCAGCAACAAAGGGATTATTCTCAAAACAGAGGTAATTCAGCTGGAGAAGCTGCTCCACAAAGAGCGCAGCAACAAAGGGATTATTCGCAAAACAGAGGTAATTCAGCTGGAGAAGCTGCTCCACAAAGAGCGCAGCAACAAAGGGATTATTCGCAAAACAGAGGTAATTCAACTGGAGAAGCTGCTCCACAAAGAGCGCAGCAACAAAGGGATTATTCGCAAAACAGAGGTAATTCAGCTGGAGAAGCTGCTCCACAAAGAGCGCAGCAACAAAGGGATTATTCGCAAAACAGAGGTAATTCA
>NZ_JBLVPI010000030.1:0-11647 GCF_048284325.1 Flavobacterium esculini
GCCCGCCTGCGCAGATGGTACTGCAGTTATGTGGGAGAGTATGTCGTCGCCTTTCTTTGATCTGAACTCGTTTCAGGTTCTATTAAATCCTCATCATTAATTTGATGAGGATTTTTTTTTGTTCCTAACTTTTTTGATATACTAAAAGAGAGGCAATCCGGGATCAATCCTAAAAAGGTTTGGGATTAAGTATAAATAGATGATTCGATGATTCAGAAAGTTATTAAAAAGCTTGATTCGGATCAGTATGTCAAAAAATTCAAGTGGAAGGATCATTTGTTTAGTATGTTTTTTTTGCTGTTTAGAAAAGTGCAATTCTTTACGTGAAGTTAATGGAGGAATGCTTGGTTTATCTGGTAAAGAGGATACTGTTAGAATCAATCATCTTCTTAGAAAGAGTACTTTGTCGAATGTCAACAAGGGAAAAAAGTGGAGTATTTAAAGAAATTTATAACAACCTGCTCAAGAAAAATTAGTTTTCTTTTATCGGACAGCTGAATTCAGATAGCATTAGTGAAGAATGTTAAAATTGTAGATAGCACAACGATATGCCTATTTAAAGATATGCTTAAATGCTTAGGAAGAAAGGCTGTAGCAGGGAAATCAAGTCCATAATGTAATAAATTCCGATGAAATAGTGCCGAATTTAGCACATACAATCAGTTTTTAGAAAAACTTAAATGTGATGGGCATACCGTTTATATATTTAATAAAGGATACAAAGATTACAAGTTTTTTGAACATTTTACTGAGCAAAAACAAGGGGGTAGCCCGAAAAAAAGCGAATACATAATACGTAGTAACGCAAAAAAAGCTCTATTTTAGAAAATATTCATAACGGTATTTTGTCGGATGATATCATAGGGGTTGAAGTTGATAAAGGAAGTATATAAACCAAATTGAAATTAAGGAAAATAGAATACCATGACAGAGAATATAAAAAGAACCTTTGAATTTATAAGTAATCTATTTGAGTTTAGTGCAGGTACGATAGCTGCACTTTATAAAATAAGATGGTAGATTGAATTTTTGTTCTAACAAATGAAGCAAAACTTTTTCCTAATTTTTTTTAGGTGATAATGAAAATGCTATTAAAATTCAAATTTATTGTTCCTGATAGTAAATCTTTTGATAGAAGTTGTAAAGATAAGCTTGAACAGAGAATGCTCAAATTTTTTAGTTTTTCTAGAATTCTTTTATTCATCTAACCAAATTTTTAAAGTAGCGAAAACGACTGAAAATTAGACACGGAAAACGATGGACAATTAGGCCTGTTTGAAGATTATCTGGGGAGTGGATAATTTGATAAGTCAAACTAAATAAAAATATTTTTTTAGTTATTGAATTCTCATGACAGTAGCAAAAAATCAAACTAAGACATACCGAAACCTTGTTAAGTGCCTAAATATATTAGAACCAATTAAGATTTCTTTTTTTTATCGACAGAAATGAAAATAGATATACAAACATATATTTAATTGATTAATAATAAGTTAATTGTATTGTTGATAGTTACTTTGTAATTATGCTTTTGCTTGTGATATTAAGTTAAATGTTGATAATTTAGTTAAAATTTTATTAAATTTTAATTCGCGGACTCAAAATATATTCCTACTTTTATTCTTTAAATTATCAATCATTTTTATTGCTATTAGTAATTAATGCGAAATAAGACATAAATAGTAGTTGCAAATATAACAAAAAAGAAAGAAATATCTTTCAAGTTATTTATTAAAAAGTCTGAAAATCAGTTTGTTTAACATGTACCGGAGCATTTTTAAATGCAGGATTATTCAGGTTAAATTTGTGAAATTAATGCAAATTTATTCTACAATTCGGGAACAATTTGAAAAAGATTTAAAATATACATCTCAGCGATTAAGTAATAACAACAGGCGAGATTTAAAGTATCAATAAATTATGATAATTTATTTATTTGTATTAGAAGAAGAACAGTGAATTACCGTAAAGCTAATTCATCGATTCCGAATATTTGTATTCCTGGTTTCTCAAAATCGGCTTATATTCTGCGTTTTCTAATCGCTTGAACCGCTTGTCAGAAACTTTCAGGGATTTAGTGACTAGTTTGATTGCTGAATGCAGACCTGACAATTGTTTTTTAAATCAAAGCTTATTGGACTCGATACTGATTATTATCAGGAACACGTTCCGGAAAAGTTGTCAAAGATCACACATATAGAGGATTACTACTCAATAAGAGCATGTGTTGCTATGGAGTAAAAAGAATTATTAATACATCTGTTTGGGATGATAGCAGCTGCTCTTGTGAACTTAATATTTTAACCCATGATGCGCATAAATATATATTAACAACAAAATTCATTTTATGAAAAATAAATTACTTTTATTTTTACTGTTTCATTTGTTATTGGTAAATAAATTAAATGCAGAAAATTTGGCTAATGTTGTAAATACCCATAATGTAAACTTTAATTTAGTAACAACGTTTGTTTCTTCGGATACAATAAAAAAATACAAGAAAACATCAAAGATTTCAAGGACTATTGCTCTTTTATCTCCTCCTTCAACAACTGCAGGAAGCACTTGTGGAGATGGTATGAACCCATCTCAAGTCAATGTCTATGCCTTTAGTAATAATAATTCTGAAACTATAGAGTGGTTTGCCTCTCAAACGTCAGCGAGTCCAATATTTACTGGGAATGTTTATAGTCCAAGTATTATTACAACTAAAACGTATTACGTGCGTAGCCGATCTGGAATTGATATCAGTACACGTGTACCGGTTGTAGCATCAGTTTATTTTGCACCTCCAGCAGTTACTTTGTCCGCTTCTCCAGCAAATAATACTACAAGTCCATTGTGTTTAGGAACGTCTGTTACTTTTACTGCTTCTGGCGGAGCTGATTTATTTGAATTCTCTGTTGATGGTGTTGTAATGCAAACTATGTCCTCAAGCAAAATGTTTACGACTAGTGCTTTAACTGACGGGCAAGTTGTAAGAGTGAGAACAAGGTACGCGGTAAGTATGGATGGAGTTATTACTGAAAAGACATGGGGAACCGGAGCTTTAGAAGATAATTTTCTTTCAGCACCATTATCAGCTAATGCTTCGACTGGATATATTAACTCATTAAAAATTAGTTCTTCTGAGGATAAATTGGTTTTTGGTGTCGCTGGTAAAGTTTTAGATAATAGAAGTTTATTGTTGTTTCTTGATACAAAATCTGGAGGATTTAATATTTCAAATTATGGAGATGAAACAAATTCAGATCCTTTAGTTAGATCTTTCAATATTTTTAATAATAATCCCAGTACGTTTGATTCGTATTTTCAAGCTGATTATTGTTTAGTTATATCAACAGATGCTGGTGAAACAAATTATTATGCGAATGTTATTGAATTAAAAACAGGAACTTCTATTAAAACCTATTTGGGAAGTGCTGCTACAGGATTTCCTTCATCTGTAATGGGTGTTAATAAAAATAATATTGGTATTAATGATTATAATCTTGGTTTTGAAGTTGAAGTTTTAAAATCTCTTATTGGCTATACAACGGGTGATATTAAATTTTTTGCATTAACGATGAATGATAAAGACGATGGTAGCCAAATGGTTACTAATTCTTTTTTAAGTCCGGAAAGAACTAGTAGTTCAGATTATGGGATTGGTTCAATAGATTATAATTTGAAAGATCCAAATCCGGTAGTGGTTTCTTCTGCTGCATTAACGCCTTGTTATTCTGAGGCGAATATTATAATGAATTTTGTTTCTATTCCGATAACGGCTAGTGTGGTTCAACCAACATGTGCCGTCCCATCAGGCAGCATTGCAATAGCCACACAACCAGGCGTTGAATATGGCTTGGATGGTATTACTTATCAAGCTTCAAATACATTTACAGGATTAGCCCCAAATAACTATACTTTGTATGTTAGAAATAAATTAGATAATTCTTGTGTTATTGCTTCAGTAGCGCCTATTACAATTAATGCAATACCTAATCCACCGATTGTTCCAACAGCGGCAATTGTTATGCAAGCAACTTGTGGCAGGCCATCAGGAAGTATTTCTATAACTACGCAATCAGGTACTGAATACAGTTTGGACGGCAATAGTTATCAGGCTTCAAATACATTCTCTGGATTAGCTCCAGCTGATTACACATTGTTTGTTAGAAATATTGGAGATTCTACTTGTCTAGCTTCATCGGCATCAACAACAACAATTAATGCGTTACCAACTCCTCCAATAGTTCCAACAACCGCTAGTGTGGTTCAACCAACATGTGCCGTCCCATCAGGCAGTATTTCAATAACTACGCAATCAGGGGTAGAATACAGTTTGAATGGGACAACCTATCAAGCTTCAAATAGTTTCACAGGATTGACTCCAAATAATTATACGTTGTATGTTAGAAAAATAGCCGATAATACATGTGTAACTTCATCCGCCTCAGGAACAACAATTAATGCGTTACCAACTCCTCCATTAGCTCCGACAACAGCTAGTGTGGTTCAACCAACATGTGGCACACCATCAGGAAGTATTGCTATAACAACACAATCAGGTGTTGAATACAGTTTGAATGGCACAACCTATCAGGGTTCTAATGCTTTTACGGGATTAGCTCCAAATAATTATACGTTGTATGTTAGAAAAATAGCCGATAATACATGTGTGACTTCATCGGTATCAACAACAACAATTAATGCGTTACCAACTCCTCCAATAGCTCCGACAACAGCTAGTGTGGTTCAACCAACTTGTGGGACACCATCCGGAAGCATTACAATAGCTACACAAACAGGGGTAGAATATAGTTTGAATGGTACAACTTACCAAACTTCTAATAGTTTTACAGGATTAGCTCCAAATAATTATACGTTGTATGTTAGAAAAATAGCAGATAATACTTGTGTAACTTCATCGGCCTCAGAAACAACAATTAATGCGTTACCAACTCCTCCAATAGTTCCAACAGCGGCAATTGTTATGCAACCAACTTGTGGCACGCCATCAGGCAGTATTTCAATAACTACGCAATCAGGTGTTGAATACAGTTTGAATGGCACAACCTATCAGGGTTCTAATGCTTTCACGGGATTGGCTCCAAATAATTATACGTTGTATGTTAGAAATACAGCCGATAATACATGTGTAACTTCATCGGCATCAACAACAACAATTAATGCGTTACCAACTCCTCCAATAGTTCCGACAACCGCTAGTGTGGTTCAACCAACATGTGGGACACCATCAGGAAGCATCACTATAACAACACAATCAGGCGTTGAATACAGTTTGAATGGCACAACCTATCAGGGTTCTAATGCTTTCACGGGATTGACTCCAAATAATTATACGTTGTATGTTAGAAAAATAGCAGATAATACATGTATAACTTCATCGGCGTCAGTAACAACAATTAATGCGTTACCAACTCCTCCAATAGTTCCAACAACCGCTAGTGTGGTTCAACCAACATGTGGGACACTATCAGGAAGTATCGCTATAACAACACAATCAGGGGTAGAATACAGTTTGAATGGGACAACCTATCAAGCTTCAAATAGTTTCACAGGATTGACTCCAAATAATTATACGTTGTATGTTAGAAAAATAGCCGATAATACATGTGTGACTTCATCGGTATCAACAACAACAATTAATGCGTTACCAACTCCTCCAATAGCTCCGACAACAGCTAGTGTGGTTCAACCAACTTGTGGGACACCATCCGGAAGGATTACAATAGCTACACAAACAGGGGTAGAATATAGTTTGAATGGTACAACCTATCAAGCTTCAAATAGTTTCACAGGATTGACTCCAAATAATTATACGTTGTATGTTAGAAAAATAGCCGATAATACATGTGTAACTTCATCCGCCTCAGGAACAACAATTAATGCGTTACCAACTCCTCCAATAGCTCCGACAACAGCTAGTGTGGTTCAACCAACTTGTGGGACACCATCCGGAAGCATTACAATAGCTACACAAACAGGGGTAGAATATAGTTTGAATGGTACAATTTACCAAACTTCTAATAGTTTTACAGGATTAGCTCCAAATAATTATACGTTGTATGTTAGAAAAATAGCAGATAATACTTGTGTAACTTCATCGGCCTCAGAAACAACAATTAATGCGTTACCAACTCCTCCAATAGTTCCAACAGCGGCAATTGTTATGCAACCAACTTGTGGCACGCCATCAGGCAGTATTTCAATAACTACGCAATCAGGCGTTGAATACAGTTTGAATGGCACAACCTATCAGGGTTCTAATGCTTTCACGGGATTGGCTCCAAATAATTATACGTTGTATGTTAGAAATACAGCCGATAATACATGTGTAACTTCATCGGCATCAACAACAACAATTAATGCGTTACCAACTCCTCCAATAGTTCCGATAACCGCTAGTGTGGTTCAACCAACATGTGGGACACCATCAGGAAGCATCACTATAACAACACAATCAGGCGTTGAATACAGTTTGAATGGCACAACCTATCAGGGTTCTAATGCTTTCACGGGATTGACTCCAAATAATTATACGTTGTATGTTAGAAAAATAGCAGATAATACATGTATAACTTCATCGGCGTCAGTAACAACAATTAATGCGTTACCAACTCCTCCAATAGTTCCAACAACCGCTAGTGTGGTTCAACCAACATGTGCCGTCCCATCAGGCAGTATTTCAATAACTACGCAATCAGGTGTTGAATACAGTTTGAATGGGACAACCTATCAAGCTTCAAATAGTTTCACCGGATTGACTCCAAATAATTATACGTTGTATGTTAGAAAAATAGCCGATAATACATGTGTAACTTCATCCGCCTCAGGAACAACAATTAATGCGTTACCAACTCCTCCAATAGCTCCGACAACAGCTAGTGTGGTTCAACCAACTTGTGGGACACCATCCGGAAGGATTACAATAGCTACACAAACAGGGGTAGAATATAGTTTGAATGGTACAACTTACCAAACTTCTAATATTTTCACAGGATTGGCTCCAAATAATTATACGTTGTATGTTAGAAAAATAGCAGATAATACTTGTGTGACTTCATCGGTATCAACAACAACAATTAATGCGTTACCAATCCCTCCAATAGCTCCGACAACTGCTAGTGTGGTTCAGCCAACTTGTGGCACACCATCCGGAAGTATTGTAATAACTACACAAACAGGAATGGAATACAGTTTGAATGGTACAACCTATCAAGTTTCTAATGCTTTCACCGGATTGGCTCCAAATAATTATACGTTGTATGTTAGAAAAATAGCTGATAATACTTGCATGACTTCATCGGCATCAGTAACAACAATTAATGCAATAAAAGTAGTTTTAGTTCCAACAACTTCAAGCGTGGTTCAGCCAACTTGTGGCACACCATCCGGAAGTATTTCGATAACGACACAAACAGGAGTAGAGTATAGTTTAAATGGTTCAAGCTTCCAAACATCAAATGTCTTCATAGGATTGGCTCCAAATAATTATACCTTATATGTTAGAAATACATCAGATAATACTTGTGTGACTTCATCGGCCTCGGCCATAACAATTAATCCAGTACCAACTTCTCCTATTATTCCAACCATGGCGAGTGCTGTTCAGCCGACATGTGCGGTACCATCCGGAAGTATTGTAATGGCTCCTCAATCAGGTGTAGAGTATAGTTTGAACGGTACAACTTATCAAGTTTCTAATATTTTCACAGGATTGGCGCCAAATAATTACACCTTGTATGTTAGAAACACGGTTGACACTACTTGTTCAGTACAAAGTGTTGCAAGTGTAACAATTAATGCTCTTCCTGCATTACCGGTAATTCCAACTTTAGCACAAATCAACCAACCAACTTGTCTGGAACCTATGGGTAGAATTCAAATTACCCCTCAAGCAAATGTTCAATACAGTTTAGGGAATGGATATCAAGATAATCCTGAATTTTTAAATTTGGCTCCTGGGAAATATACAATGAGTGTGCGATTTGCTAATAGTATTGCATGTATAACTATTGGTTCTGAAATAACTATAAACGCTATTCCTCCACAAATTCAATTTGAAATTTCAGGAGACTGTGCGTCTAAAGATTATGTTTTAACTGCTAATGCGATAGCTAGTTCGTATGATTCTAATAACGTTGATTATGAATGGAGAGACAGTACAGGTAATCCTGTTGGGACTAATTCTAATATTTTAAATGCTTCAGATGTTATTGCTTCTACCACAATGCAGGAAGTATTTCCTGTAAAATATTCATTAACTGTGAGATCAATTGCTACTGGTTGTGAAACCACAAATACAGCTACTTTAGAATCTATTTATTGTAATATGCAAAAAGGAATTTCTCCTGATGGTAATGGCTCAAACGACTATTTTGATTTAAGATTAATGGATGTAAAAAACTTAGAAATATTTGATAGATATGGTATTAAAGTTTACAATCAGACTAATTATACTGATCAATGGAAAGGTCAGTCCGACAAAGGAAATGAGCTTCCAAGCGCAACCTATTACTATGTGATACAATTCAATAATGGAGAAACGAAAACAGGTTGGATTTATTTAATCAGAGAAAAATAGTAATTAATAAATTTATGGGTTATGAAATTTTCATAGACTAATAAATCGAAAAATAAATAGATATGAACAAAATATTTTTGACGTCTCTTTTGGTTCTTATTACCTATGTGGATTTAAAAGCGCAGCAAGATCCACATTATACCCAATACATGTATAATATGAATGTAATTAATCCAGCGTATGCTGGATCAAAAGAGAATATTTCTTTTGGTCTTTTGTACCGAAAACAATGGGTAAATATAGAAGATGCTCCTACGACCTTTAGTTTTTCGGGACATACACCTGTAGGAAAAAATGTGGGCTTAGGTTTGTCATTTATCTCTGACAAAATAGGTCCTGTTACCGAACAAAATGTATACGGAGATTTTTCTTATACTTTGAAATTAGGAGATGTACAACGATTAGCTTTTGGATTGAAAGCTGGTGCCTCTTTTCACAAAGTAGGGCTTAGGGATATACAATCTAGTTTGCCAGATCCTTCTGAAGGTATTTTTGGAGAAGATATAAATGATGTGTCATTGAATTTAGGAACAGGTATTTTTTATTATACGGATAAATATTATTTCTCATTATCAGTGCCTAATGTCTTAAAAGCAGCGCATTTAGATTATAATGGAAGAGAATATGGTTCAGATATATCCCATTATTTTTTAACAGCAGGATATGTATTCTCTATCAATTATGAATTAAAATTCAAACCTTCATTCATGTTGAAATCAGCATTTAATGTATCGCCTTCTTTGGATGTTTCTGCGAACTTTTTGTACTTGGAGAAATTCGAATTAGGTGCAACATATAGATTAGAAGACAGTTTTGGAGCAATGGTAAATTTTGTAATTACACCTGAATTGAGAATAGGTTATGCCTATGATCATGTTGTTTCAGATTTGAAAGTGACGGCGCCATCTTCACATGAATTCATAGTGTTATATGATTTATTTGTTCCTAAAAAAGTGTCTCGTTCCTCAAGATTTTTCTAATATTTAATTTTATAATTAATGAAAAAATATACTATACTATTGTTTTTTGTTTTAGTTAGCATTTCACTAGCAGCGCAAAATAAGGATACTAAGAATGCGGATAAATTATTTGACAGTTACGAATATGTTCAAGCTGTTAAAGAATATCTAGCTTTAGTTGAAAAAGGAAAGGGAGACGTTTATGTTTATAAACAACTGGCGGACAGTTATTATAATAGGCTTGATACCGCTGAAGCTGAAAAATGGTATGTAGAAACCTTGAAATCTAAACAAGATGCCGAAACGTATTATCGATATGCTCAGGTACTTAAGTCTAACGGAAAATATGCAGAATCTGATGTACAAATGAAAATATTTTCGACTATGTTACCTAATGATGAAAGAACTAAGGAATTTAATGAAAATCCCGATTATCTTTCAAGATTGAAGAAGAAAGCACAACTATTTGAACTAAAAAAAATAAATATTAATTCTAAAAAATCTGATTTTGGAGCATCGCTTTATAATAATGTACTCTATTTTGCAAGTGCAAGAAATCAAAATGGTAAAAATTATGGATGGAACGACGAACCGTTTTTAGATCTTTATCAATCGGTTTATAAAGAGGAAGATGGAAGTTATTCTGAGCCAACTGCAATTTCTGAATTAAATACAGTTTTCCATGAAGGTCCTTTAACGATGACTAAAGATGGTAATACAATTTATTTTTCCAGTGAAAGTTTTAATGAGAAATTATTCAAAAAAGATAAACCCAAAAAATTAAGATACGGTCAGGTAAGTTTATTTAAAGCTGTTAAAGAAAACGGAAAATGGACTGCAGTGACACCACTTCCATTCAATAGTAAGAGTTATTCTACTGGAAATCCATCTATCGATAAAGATGGAAAGTTTCTGTATTTTGCCTCAAATATGCCTGGTTCAATTGGAGGAACTGACTTATGGAAAGTAGCAGTTAGTTCAGATGGAAGCTATGGGATACCTGAGAACATGGGCGATAAAATAAATACGCCAAGTGACGAGAATTTTCCTTTTGTATCAGATGATGCTGTTCTATATTTTTCTTCAAATGGTTTAACGGGATTTGGCGGTTTAGATGTTTTTTCTGTAGATTTAAATGAAATTAGCACGCCTAATAACTTAGGGGCACCAATTAATACAGAAAAAGATGATTTTGCTTTTACGTTCAATAAAGAAAAATATATAGGGTATATATCCAGTAATAGGTCTGGTATAGATCATATTTATAGTGTAGTTCCAGTTTGTAAAGGACAGATTCAAGCAATAGTGAAAAACGCAAAAAACAATACTATTTTAGCTGATTCTAAAGTAATTATTTTAGATGTATATAATAATATTTTAGACACTAAAATGTCTAATAAAAAAGGGGAAGTGTCATATGAGGTTGATTGTCAAAAACCATATGTGTTAGAAGTTCACAAAGATGGATTTGTTACTAAATCATTTCCAGTTGCTAAAATCGAAGAAGAGGTGGTGAGTATAGATGCTGCCATTGATCCAATTGAAATTACAGTAACGGAAAAAGAAATTATATTGAAACCCATTTATTTCGAATTCAATAAAAGCGATATAACCAAACAAGGAGCTGCAGAACTCGATAAATTAGTTTATGTCATGTCACAAAATGATAAACTGGTTATTTATGTTAAGTCTCATACTGATTCAAGAGGTAGTGATGAATATAATTTAGATCTTTCCGATAGAAGAGTTAAGTCTACTATCCAATATATTGTTTCAAAAGGTATTAATACGGATAAAATATCAGGAAAAGGTTTTGGAGAATCTGAACTAAAAGTTACTTGTGGAGATTTATGCACAGATGAGGAGCATTCCTTGAACAGACGCTCAGAGTTTCTGATTATTAAATAAAATCATCACAATTATGACAAACAAAAAGAGGATGTTCAATTGAATATCCTCTTTATGTTTGTTGTTAAATTTTGGTAGCGTCCTACTAACTGTGTAAGTTGAAAAGTTATTCTGAAAAATATTTGAGCTCATTTAAAAAGCTCAAAAATATTTTTTGGAAATAACTTTTTTCCTATTTTTAAACTACATA
>NZ_JBLVPI010000031.1:0-11204 GCF_048284325.1 Flavobacterium esculini
TTTTAATGAAAAATGGAGGTGGTCATTTTGCTCCGGAATTAGGTGGTCATTTTGAATTGGAATCAGGTGGTCACTTTAAATTGGAATTGGGTGGTCAATATCACTGGAATTTGCAGTTTGTCTTCGGGATAAACAAAATCATATTTAATCGCCAATGCTTTTAAAATATCGTAGAAGGCTTTTTCTTCTATATCTATTCCTAAATCTTTGAAGGAGTCCTTCTCTTTTTTTAGGGCAAAATATAGATCAATAATCTCATCGGTAAAATCTTCTAATACGATACTGTCTAATACATCACTTTCTTTTCGTTCGTTGTATTTGTCTACAATAAATTGCAGGCGTTTTGAAAAATCAATTCCCATAATTTTATTGATTTTCTGTACGTCTTCAATAGCTTTTGCTAACAGTTTTTGCAATAGTTTTATTTTGGTATTAGGAAGTTTAATTTTGTCCAATTTTGCCAAATAATCCTCAGAAAATATATCAACCTCTTTTTCTCCTGTTTCTCCTAATTTAAAGATCTCTTCTATTCCTTCACTTTCAATTGCTTCCTGAATCATATTGCGGACTCGATTGTTCATTTGGGCAGTATCAGGAGCTACTCCTTTGGTTAGTTTGAAGACTATGGATCGAACAGCCAAAAAGAAATGAATTTCATCTCTTACGTGATTCGTGAAAGCTTCGCTACCGGAACAAATATCATAGGCTGCTTTTAAACGCTTTACGATATATATAAAGCGCTTTTCTATATCTTGTGTTATTTGGGCAAATTCAGCGCCTTTATTCAAAGTGTTCAGTTGTTCCAGAGGTGTACCCTTGAAATACTTACTATTGTCAAATTTATGAAACAGTTTATGTAATAAATCCAGTTGGTCTTTAACTACTATAATGGATTCCTCGATGTCTTCAAAAATATCAGAATCCTTTTTGTTATAGTGGGCCAAAGCTAGATTCATTTGCTTTTTGATACCAATATAATCTACGATCAATCCTTTGTTTTTTCCTTCGAATTTTCGATTCACTCTCGAAATGGTTTGAATCAGATTGTGACGCTGAATCGGTTTGTCTATATACATCGTATCAAGGAATGGAACATCAAAACCTGTAAGCCACATATCAACCACAATAGCTATTTTGAAATTTGATTTTTCGTTTTTAAATTGACGATCCATTTCTTTTCGATCGTCTTTCGTACCCAATAAATAATACATGTCTTCCGGATCATCTTTTCCACGAGTCATTACCATTTTCATGCGCTCCATTGGTTTGATTTCCTTTTTCTCTTTATCCGTAAGGATTACTCCATCATCACAAACTTTTATTTCGCCCCATTCTGGTCTTAGTTCCAAAACGTTTTTATAAAATTCATAGGCAATGGGCCTGCTGCTGCAAACAAACATGGCTTTCCCTTTTACGGTAGCTCCTTCTGTTATTCTATTTTCATAATGAGTTACAAAGTCTTTAGCTAAATCTTTTAACCGCTTTGGATCTCCAATAATAGCATTCATTTGGGCCATCGCTTTTTTACTCTCTTCTATTTGATGCTCATTACTGCCTTCTTCTGCACATAAATTATAATAGTTTTCAATTTCATGCAGTTTGCTGTTATTCAATAAAACTTTAGCCGCACGGCCTTCATAAACGATGCGTACGGTAATTTCATCTATAACTGATTCTTTCATTGTATAGGCATCAACAACATCCCCAAATACGTCAATTGTTGCATCAATAGGGGTACCTGTAAAACCGACATACGTTGCATTTGGTAAAGAATCGTGAAGGTATTTAGCAAAACCAAAGGTTTTAATCACACCATTTTCAGTCACTTTTACTTTTTGGTCTAAATTGGTTTGGCTTCGATGTGCTTCATCTGAAATACAAATCACATTGTTTCTGTCGGTCAATAATTTAGTGTCTTCGGTAAACTTGTGAATGGTGGTTAAGAATACGCCACCACTGTTTCTTCCCTGAACTAATTCACGAAGGTTAGATCGACTTTCTACACTAATAATCGTATCATCACCCACAAATCCTTTGGCATTCGTAAATTGTCCGGATAATTGGTCATCGAGATCCGTTCTATCTGTGATAAGGATAATCGTAGGGCTGCCAAAATGAGTGCTTTTCATCAACAAGCGACTCAAGAATAGCATGGTGTAGCTTTTACCGCAACCTGTCGTACCAAAATAAGTTCCTCCTTTACCGTCACCTTCTGGTCGTTGATGTATTTTTATGTTTTCGAAAAGTTTTGTTGCAGCATAATATTGCGGATAGCGGCATACAATTTTTTCATTTTTCTTAGTGCTATCCGGTAAGTAGATGAAGTTTTGAATAATATCTCGTAAACGTTTTCGGTTAAACATTCCTTGTATTAAAGTAAACATAGCATCTATTCCATCGACTTCTTTTATCATCCCTTCAATTTTGCGCCAGGCGTAAAAGAATTCATAAGGAGCAAAGAATGATCCTGCTTTGGTATTTACTCCGTCACTTATGACACAAAAAGCATTGTATTTAAACAGATCGGGAATGTCCCTTTTATATCGAGTAGTTAGCTGTACATAGGCATCATGAATGGTTGTATTTTCCTGAATAGCGGTTTTGAATTCAAATACCACCAATGGCAATCCGTTGATGTATAAAATCAAATCCGGAATACGCATTTCATACCCTTTAATCGCCAATTGATTGACAATTCTATAGGTGTTGTTATCTTGTTCTGAATAATCAATGAACTGAATATAAACATCTTTCTGATTGCGGTCTTCACGTTTCAACAAAAAACCATCACTTACCATTTTCATAACAGTTTTGTTGGTTTCATACAAATCCGAAGCAGGCAAACGATCTAAATCCCTTAAGATAGAATCGATTTCGTTTTCGGTAATCTTTTCTGTCCTGTATTGGCTTCGCAGGTAATTTTTTAAATCCTCTGTAATCAGGACTTTTTCACTTACCACATGACCATAAACAGTTGGAGGTTCGGCCAAACCGTTGAATTCTGTTTTACGCACTTCACCGCCCGGAAGATGCGTCATAGCTTCCTCTTGCAGTAGGTGAATAAATGCCTTTTCTAATTGTGATTCTGTGAATTTCATTTTTGTTCTATTATTTTCCAATAACCTATCTTGTCTGTGCCCTCCCTCCCAATTATAGTGGCATCTCTCAATATCTTAATATTTTTTTCAATTGTACTCAGCGAAATCCCAAGTAGATCTGCAATATTTTGGCGAGTTAAATCTGGCTTAATGGAGATTAGCTCTAAAACAAATAATGCTTTTTCGTTATGTTTCTTCCGTATTTCTTCCGTATTTACTCCGTATTTACCCCGTAAATACCCCGTAAATACCCCGTAATTACCCCGTAAAAAAGCAACGTTCGTTTCCTTACCGAGAGTAATTCGGTCAGATAGTAATCCAAATTCCTTTTGAAGTTCTTCAATAGACTTCATTGTACCGGTTGAGACAACAGCTTGGTCGTTTGGCAACTGAGTTGTTTTTTTAAATACAGTAACCAGTATTCCTCCATCCATCGAAATAATTTCCGGCTCCGGCAAGCCCATCTCTTTACAGGCTTCATAAATTTTTAAGGTACCACGTCCCCAAGAATCAATATAACCGGCTTTGAAACAAACGTCGGCTATCAAAGGATTTCTGGGACGCGAAATATGGTGGCGTTTCAGGCTTTCCAGCTCCATGCCTTCGGGTAATAAACCTTCATTCCAAATGGTTAATTTATTATCATACACACGCATTTGAATCATCGATCCCATGTAGGAACGGTGTACCAAAGCGTTCAGCAGCATCTCTCGCATGGCAGCCACAGGGTAATCATCTTTTTCTATGCGTAGCAAACCTTCGAAGTCGATGGGTTTGGTGAAAAACTTGTAGTTTAATTGATTGGGAACTGTTTTTAACAATTCCATAATATTGCCTTCTTCAACTTCCTGAAAACGCAGGTCGGCATCGTTGACGCCAAAACGACCTATTTTTACTTTGATGTTGGGATAAAAACGATTCGGGTCTTTTCCGAACAGGATGATGGCGGCTCTTTTGAGTTTGCCGTGATCGAGCAAACGAATTTTTTCCAAAAGTTCTACAGTAGAAAGTTCTCCAATATCATTGGGCATACGTCCGCTCTTTAAGGCATCTTTGACAAATGTCTTTATACTGTTGTCGTCTATATCATTCAGACCAGCACCTTCTTCTATGACATCATCCCAAGTTTTACCCGCTTTTTTGAGTAAAAACTCGTTTAAGGTATTTCCGGTCATTTCCATTTTGGAACTGCCCGAACGATAATAGTAACGCCCTCGGAGCGACACAGGAACCGAGTACGGATTGACTCTGATTTCGATATATTTTTTACCCGCTTCATCATGCAAATTGACATCGCAGATGATACCCAAATTTTCACGAATTTTATTGGGAAGGGATTCCATTAGGGCTTTGTAATTCTCCAAATGCATTACCGCACCACCATTATCATCTTTGCCGATGAAAATAGTACCACCCACAGCATTGGCAAAACCGCATATCCATTTCAGATAGTCGTCATGCCAACTTCGTTTCCATTCAATGTTTTGAGATTCGCTCATTTTTTATATTTTATTTCTTGAATCATTCATAATACTCAAACTAATATCAACATCAGTAAGCTTTTTAATATTTACGGCTTCAATAAAATGGTCTTTTTTTAACTCAAGGGAGGATTGAATATAATTATCAAAATCCTCCCGAGTAAAATTAGAAATTGGAAAACCAAAAACGTGTCCCAAAAACTCAATCTCTGCAAATTTTTCATTTGAATACAAATAAGTCATTCTGTCAAAATACAAAATTGGCGTTTCGGGTTCTCTTTGAAAAAGCATCATTATACCAACTCGTCTCTTAAAATAATAAACTGGTAAATCACCATCATTGAATCTTGCAAACTGTCTTATAATATCATAAACTAATTCGTAACCTTTCCCATTTTGCCTGTTGAGCTCCTCAAAATACATTTTGTACAAGCCTCTTTTAAAAGCTCTACAAAGTTCCGATTGAGAAGCAAACATAAACGAAGGTCTAACGCTCAAACGTTGCTTTCCGTTTCGCTCTTTTATTTCAAAAAATTGGGACTTAAATTCTCCAACTTTTCTTTTTTGCACCCCCGAAATTAAAAACATTTTACGCGATATGTTAAATGTTTCTTTTAAAGCAACTTCAATCGAATATTTACCATTGTGTGTATCTTTATTTCCAAAATGATAATTACAACCATCACAGACATTTTTATTGTAATTCTGTCCTCCTAATGACTTCGGAATAGTATGGGCTTTCTTTTCAAAAGTTACAGTGGGTTCAGTTTCTAAACACCAAATACATATTTTACTAGTTATTGAATTATCCATTTCAAAATTTAAGTTACAAACCATATTTCTCAGCTGCCAAAACTTTCACCAATATCACCTACATGGCGTCCATCCAATGAAAAACTTCTTTGGTATTGGGTCCACAACTTTTGAGTGACTTCGAGGAGTTGTTTGACTAACATTTAAAACAACGTATAATTAATATCATTTTTAACTTTAATCTCATCCATTTTAAACAAATTAATCTGTTCATCATTTAATCCAATAGCAATCATATTCTCATAAATAGGTTGCTTTTCACCATGGTAAGAAGCATCCCAATTAACTGTTTTATCTTCTATTGATTCGATTATATTTTTAAAATATGGTTGATCAACGTTTGATATTGAATGACCTAAAACAATAATATTTTTAATGCTTTTCAGATTTGAAAAAAAGGTTTGATTATTTTGTATTATTTCTTCGGTTGATTTGTATGATTTACTAAAGTAAGTCAACAATTCCTCTTTTCCAGAGTCGTATGAATAATCATAGTTGTCTGCCATTTGTTGTTGCCATTCATAAATCTCTTCATCTGACAATCCATCAGGCTGAATTTCTTCTTTTGATTTAAATTCACTAGGATCGGTGCCATGTCCTAGAATTAATGTTTCATCAGAAGTTGCTTTATTATGTATGTATAAGATTCGAGAGTCATTTACGTTATAAAATCTTTCAAGTGTATCGGTATAGTTAAAATTCAAGAATAAAGCATCAGAATCAATTTTCAATTGCAATCCTTTCACGTCGTTTGGAAACTTTACATTCAAAATAAACTCTTTAAAAGCTTCATACATTTTCGCTGTTAAATTATCAACGATACCTTCCATGACCTGTTGGAAAGAATGCAAATCTCTATCCCTAAAATCATCACTGGCAATATTTGGAAGATAATCTGAGTTTTCATCTAAAATATACTCAAAGTCTAAATCTGCTAATGCATTTTCAAAATCCGCCCATAAGGGATCATAATAACTATCTTCATCATCTTGATCCAAATATGGTAAACCATAAAATTCAATTAAACAGTCATATAATTCAGTATGCTTATCTTGTAAAAACATACCAAAAGACTGATATTTAGTATCTAACCCATGATACAAATCAAACCCATTCCCTATTATGTAAAGTGTATCCATTGAATATTCTGAAATTTACTCATTATTACAATTTAATTTTATTCTTTTCCGTTCATTTTAAAAGTGCATAATTCTTTAAGCTCTTAGACACTATTTCTAGCTCTTTTATATATTCATGCATTTTATCAATCACTTGTTGATTGTGCATGTTTACTATTTCAGGTGTATATTCCTCCGGTTTATAAAACCTTGTTATAGTTGTTGTATCTTTTTCATATTTAAACTGAACTCTTTCAATATGTTTGTTAATATTTATAAAATATTCAATTTTATCATTATATTGTTTTCCAAAGAAAGATATAAATAACACTTTATTTTTCTTTAATTCTAAAAATAAACTATCATCAAATTCATAGAATTCGTTCAAAATAGGATTGTTCTTAAAAAATATAGAATTCACTATAACCCTATAAATTTCTTCAATACTGGATATGACATTAATATAAACATCAAATTTTTTTGAGTATAAATTTTGTTTTTTCCATATAAAATATCCGATTAAGGCTATCGTAATACCTATAGTTATCCCTGAAATTGAATCTTGAATAATTGTAAGCCAAAAGTCTATTGTTATCATTTTATTCTGTATGATTTTAATCATAATAATACACTAATCATTTTAATTGATTTTATATAATCTGTAAGAGTTGTTTGATTTCTTGATTAGTATTAAAATTTAGACTGTCTTCTTAAAGCCTCAACAGATAGGTCTAAATCAAAACTAGTTTTATCCTTTGACCATTCATCCCAAAAATCAACCGTAGCACTTTTAGGTTTAATTGTTGGTTTGTCAATTTGAACTCTACTAGGTAATAATGAAGCATCACCAACAATAAGAGCTTCTCCAATATCTAGAATTGGTAATAAATTTGCAAAATCACCTAAATTATCTGGAAACAAACGTTTTATTACATTTTGGTCATCTGGATTTGTCAAACGCATTGCTATGAAATTACCGCATTGACTCAAAATGGTTTTACTTACATCAGATGGTCGTTGACTAATCACAACTAAGGAAACTCCATATTTTCTTCCTTCCTTGCTAATTCTTTCGAAACTCTGTAATCCTTTTTCTTCTATTGAACCTTTAGTATTAGCAGGAAGATATAGATGAGCTTCATCGCAAAAAATTGATATTGGATGTCTATTATCTTCATCTGTCCATTGTTGGATAGAAAAAACTAATCTTGCTAATAATCCAGTTATTAAAGGTAAAATGTCGGATGGCACTTCTGAAAAGTCAATAATTTTAATACCACTTCCTTTTCCAAAATCGAGAAGCTTTTTAACTAAAATACTAAACCAAGCATAATCCAAAAGAACTGGATCTTCATTGAATAGAAAATTCAATCTCTTATCTTCTTTTTTACTCGTTAATCGCTGAACAAATCTAGTTAACTTACCAAATAGTGGGCCTTGTTTTTCTGTACCTACTTTAGCTCCTTCAACCATCTTTTGATCTTCATTATCCAATTCTTGGAGAAGTTGAGATATTGAAAAAGGTATTGGACTCTCAACCGTAAAATTGCTTAATACATCTAGTTTATTTTCAGCTTCTAACTTCTCTTTTTTTAGTTTTATTATCAAATCAAAAAGTGCTCTTGACTGATTTGGAGCATTGCTGTCACTTCTATCTAATAATAAAGATTCTATTTCTTCGTATGATAATAGCCAATAGGGTAGAAAAATATTGTCTGGATTTGTACAGTCATCAGATGGTCCTGCAATTTTTAAAAGAGAAACATTGTCTAATCCACTTAAAGGAGTATATTCTCCATGTAAATCAAGAACAATACAGTTTACTGATTTTAATTTTGATGCACTTTCGAGAACATTAGCTACCGTCCATGATTTACCTGAGCCAGTACCTCCAACTATCACTGCATGTCTTTGAAAGAATTTATTTCCATCAAGATTTACATCTGATTCCTCAGCAATTGTGTAAGTTCCCACCTTCAAAGGGTTTTCACTACTTGAAGAAATAGTTTTCATAAATTCGGTTAATTCAGCACCTACTAGCAAAAAACAATCAGCATTAATACTGGGAACTGTATTCAATGTTCTTTTGAATAAATTCTTTGCTGTTCCTTGCGTCTCAATAAACGTCCCAACTAAATTTACTTTAATTACATTTTCAATTATCAAATCAACATCGTCGTTTTCATCAATTTTAGCAGACAAAGCTTTCCTAAGAATCTTAGAAATTAGTCCTATAATTTTTTCGCCTGTCTTAGTTGAACGAATTTGTATGATTTGATTGACTTGAACATTATTTAATAACTCTTCACTTTCAACCAAAACAGTAATGTTACCTGTATCTACACATTGTACTTTTCCTAATTGCATATTTTTTTGTTTTATATTATTTCAATAAAATTATTTAGAGACCAAAAATTGCCTTCGAGAATAATTATTTGTTTTTCCAAGTTTCTTTCCTTTACGGTCACTTTAGTTTTGTTATCCCCATCGTCTTCAAGAAGTACATATTTTTCAGCGCTTTCGAGTTCATTTAGACATGTTTCAGAAATAATTTTAGTAATAACTACAATAGGAGTTCCTTTCTTAATTTTTGATTTAATTCTCGGGGTCAGATGTTCATCATTAAAGCCAAAACCTATTACTAAAAAGCTATCCGCAGAATTAATATATAAATCCGATTTTTGGATTAATTCTCTATAAGGACTTTTATATGCCTCTTGGTATTTATTCTTTCCTGGACAAATAATTTGAGGAACTGAACTTTCAATATTATTTTGTAAATATCGAATTTCCCCTCCAAAATCAAACCAATTAAGCGATCCGTGAACTTTAACAATGTTGACGATATTTTTTGATGAAAATAAATTTTCGTCAAATAGAGAAAGTTCTTTACCTAAGAATCCATCTGTAAAAGGTATTCCATGAAATGAAAGTACATTTTCAATAATACGGTCATAATTAGTAGTAATAATATTAGTGACTTTTGGATGAGCATCACTAATTTTTTCTACTAATTTTTTAATTCCATTAAAATCATTACTATTTGAAATTAAAAGATTTTGTAATACCTCATAATCAACAGTTGAAATTGCATGCCAAATTGTATTTCTTATTTGTGGCATTACTTCATGATACTTTTCTTTACCAAGCTCAACTTCAAGATTAACACAATCTTTATCAAACTCTGGAATGCTATCTTTTAAAATCTCATTTAACGTATTCATACTAGGAAGCCCAAAAGGAACTGTTGCGCCAGACCCCCAGATAATTATAGGTGGAGTTTTTAGATAATTTTGAATTATTGTAAAAACTCTTTCTTTTATTTCTTCCATTTCTAGTATACCTTTCAAAAAATTATTTTATCACAATATTTAATTGCCTCGGGACAATGAATAACTATTCCATTATCTATTTGAACTTCAGAAAACCATAATAATCTATGTTCTTGTTGATGCTCATATTTTTTATGCTTCATAAACATTTCAACTCCTAAAGTTATTTGAGATATTTCCTCTTTCATCATAATTGGATTACCAAAGTCAATATTATGAAATGCTTTATTCTGTTCATTTTCTAATATTTGAACTTTAGAATTTCCATATATACAATCGCCTCCAATACCTGTATTAACAAAAGGCAATTTTCTTGCTATTTCTTTACCAAAGTTTACTGAATCATTTATTTTTAGTGCTCCAACACCCTTAAAATCCTTAATTACATTTTCATTCAAGGAATTTGTTGCACATAGTACATAAGCATTGATTCCACCTTCATATGATACATATTGACTAGTCTTTTCCATTAAATCCACCAACTAGATTTTGTCCTTCAGTTCTATCGCCTTGCATTTCATCATCATACTTTTTAAAATTTTTAAAACTTGATAGGTAGATATTACCATCTACAAAAAAATCATCAATATATTGAATATCACTCAAAATTCTATAAATAGGATTTAGTCTATTTAACCACGTTACATGAAAAGCTGATGTACTTTGAATATAGTTCATAATGGTTACATAATTTCAGTTTCTACTTTTATCATTTTTGCTAATAATAAATCTCTTAACAAACTATGTCGCTTCATCATGAATATAATTGTTTTAAATTGTAGTAATACCTAAATAATTTGATAAATTTTCAGGAAATAAACCTTCTGAAACTGAAAATGCATCACTGTTCAATAAATTCCAAATACCTAAACTACTTTTATCGTTTAAATGATATCCAATTACACTTTCTAACTTTTTAACATTAAAATGAATCTTGTTGATTCCTGCTGAATTGATAAGATTCCAGTTATTAGTAATCATTGCTTTATTTGTGCTTTCGCAATAGATCTTATGATATTTAAGCGTCTGGATATCAATAAATTCTGAAATTGTCGAAATGTCTAAATCTAATTCATCAAAATCCCAATCATTAATTACGAAATAATCAATCTTAAACCATTTACACAATTCAATTAAATAAAGAGCGGTAGTTTTACCATGATGACAAACAATTGAAATGTTTTCAAAATTTAAAAATGTATCTGCAAATTTATCTTTGTCTATAATATTTTCTCTAGCCTGTATTGGAAAAACCGGTCAAATTGACCACCACTTTCCAGTGTAAATTGACCACCAGTTCCAGAGCAAACTGACCACCACTTTCCAGTTCAAATTGACCACCTAATTTCGGGGTAAATTGAT
>NZ_JBLVPI010000032.1:0-7823 GCF_048284325.1 Flavobacterium esculini
TGTGGGTTGTACCGAGACTACAATCAGAACATACAGCGTGACCGATGCTTGTGGAAACGCAATCAATGTGACACAAAACTTAATTAGAACCATAGACACAACGGCTCCGACTGCTTCTAATCCTGCAGCCATTACCCTTAACGGCTGCAACGGAACTTTCCCAGCTGCGGATATCACTGTGGTGACCAATGAAGCTGACGCCTGTTCCACTCCGGTGGTTGCTTTTGTCGGCGACAGCGCTCCTGCGGTTGTGGGTTGTACCGAAACTACAATCAGAACATACAGCGTGACCGATGCTTGTGGAAACGCAATCAATGTGACACAAAACTTAATCAGAACCATAGACACAACGGCTCCGATATTTGTGGAAACTTTGCCAGGAAATGTAACAGTTCAATGTTCTGCCGTTCCTGCAGCCGCTACTTTAACTGCTACAGATAGCTGCAGCATTGTTACAGTAACTTTCACAGAAACTTCTGTTACTGGAACTTGTGCAGGTACTTATACTTTAACTCGTGTATGGACTGCAAAAAACAATTGTGGACTTACAACTACACACAAGCAAACATTGACTATTCAAGATACAACTGGTCCTACAACAAGTACTGTATTTAGTCCAACTATCAATGTTAGTTGTGCTACAATTCCTGCCAAACCTGAACTTGTATTTATAGATAATTGTTCTAGCGTTTCCCCAGCAGTGTTTACTGAAAACATCATTAACAATACAGCTAATTCATACTCAATAGTGAGAAAATGGTCTGTCGCTGATTCTTGTACAAACACATCAGAATTTACACAAATCATTAATGTTAACGTTACTAATAGTATTGTAGCATTAGTTAGTTCAATTTGTAACGATGGAGAAATTACAACTGCTAATCTAAACGATCTATTGCCTGTTGATACTCTTACAAACGGAACCTGGACTGATGTGAATAATTCAGGTGCCTTACAAGGAAATGTAATTAATGCTTCTAGCCTTGCTGTTGGTGATTATATTTTTGAATATAAAACTAATGATGGAACTTGTCCAAGAACTATAAAAATTACTATGACAGTTACTACTGGTTGTGGAGGTATTGTATTGCCTTGTGGAACGGTGCTAGTTCATAATGCCTTCTCTCCTAATGGAGATGGAATAAATGAAAACTTTATAATTGACAACATTGATGATACAAATTGCTATCCAGACAATACGGTTGAAATTTACAACCGTTGGGGTGTATTGGTTTATGAAACTAGTGGTTATAATAATACCAGCAAAGTGTTCAAAGGTATCTCTGAAGGCAGAACAACTATCAGCCAATCGTCTGGTTTACCAACCGGAACCTATTTCTATATCTTAAATTATGCCTCTGTAGATGGTATAGGAAATATTATAACAAATAAAAAAGACGGGTATTTATACCTTACTAAATAATTAAAATTGATTGCCTGAGGACAAACAGTCCTCAGGTTTAATAAAGTTAATAGCAATAGCCCTTTTTCTCAAACGATAAACCCTGATCAAATCAATTACCTGCAGGATTCTTTTAAATGAACTCCATAGATAATTAAAAAAATAAATATCTACTATGAAAACAAAATTATTTTCTTTCGTTTTGATGTTTACAGCCATTGTAAGTTTTGCACAACAAGATGCACAATTTACTCAATACATGTACAACACAATCAATATTAACCCCGCTTATGCAGGATCTAGAGGCGCTTTAAGTATATTCGCTTTACATCGTACACAATGGGTAGGACTCGAAGGAGCTCCTGTTACTAATGCCATATCTATTAATACACCACTTAACTCAAATAATTTAGGATTAGGGGTATCTATTATAAACGATAAAATTGGTCCTACACATGAGAATACTATCTCAGCTGATTTATCTTACACAGTTCCAACTTCAGACACTTTTAAACTTTCATTTGGCGTTAAAGCAACTGCAAATCTTTTTGATTTGGATGTAACCCGATTAAATCCTGCGGATGATGACCCAAGCTTACATGATTATAATAATAAATTCTCCCCAAACATTGGTGCAGGTATCTATTGGCATTCAGATAAAGCATACGTCGGCCTTTCAGTTCCTAACTTTATAGAAACCAATCGGTATGATGATAATGAAGTAGCTATTTTTAAAGAACAAATTAATTATTACTTGATTGCAGGTTATGTATTTGATTTGAATAATTATATTAAATTCAAACCCGCTATTCTAACCAAAATGGTAAAAGGTGCTCCACTTCAAACGGATATATCTGGAAATTTTATGTTCAATGATAAATTTGTCGTAGGACTTGCCTATAGATGGAGCGCTGCTTTAAGTGCTATGGTTGGATTTCAGGTTTCTGAAGGTTTGTATGTAGGATATGGATATGATCATGAAACGACTAATTTAGACAACTATAATTCCGGATCGCATGAAATTTTCCTACGCTATGAATTATTCAAAAACAATAACAAAATCACAACCCCTAGATTCTTCTAAAAACAATTATCATGAAAAATATTATACTCCTTTACATAACAATAGTAAGTGTTTTTTCATTTAACATTTATTCCCAAAAAGCAAGAGTTACTGCAGCTGATAAAAAGTATGATAACTATGCTTATGTAGACGCTATAAAAACCTATGAAAGAATTGCTGAAAAAGGTTATAAATCTGCAGACATGTTTAAAAAATTGGGGAATGCCTATTACTTCAACGCAGAGCTGGACAAAGCTGCCAAATGGTATGGTGAATTATTTGCCATGGACACCACCAATTTAGAACCGGAATATTACTATCGTTATGCACAGTCTTTGAGATCCATTGATCAAAATGATAAAGCCAATGAGATGATGGAACTATTCAATCAAAAATCAGGAAATGATATTAGAGGAAAACTTTTCAAAAAAAACACCAATTATTTAGAAGCAATAAAAGCTAATTCTGGTAGATATCAAGTGGAAGATGCAGGTATCAATTCAAAATATTCTGATTATGGAACTGCTGTATATATGAATAAAATCGTATTTGCTTCAGCTAGAGACACTGGAAGTTTAGGACAGAGAAAACACAAATGGACCAATCAATATTTTACAAATTTATACAGTGCTGATTTAGGTGATAACATGACTCCAAGCGCTGTTAAAAAGTTTGATAAAAACATAAATTCGAAGTTTCATGAATCTACTCCTACTTTTACAAATGATGGGAAAACCATGTACTTTACCCGAAACAATTATCTTGATGGCAAAAAAGGAAAGGATGGAGATAGAATCACTTTAATAAAAATATACAAAGCTAGTTTAGAAAATGATAAATGGGCAAATGTAACTGAACTACCTTTTGACAGTGACAATTACAGTACAGCGCATCCAGCTTTAAGCCCTGATGGAAAGACATTATATTTTGCTTCAGATATGCCAGGGACAATTGGTCAGTCTGATTTATTCAAGGTAAAAATAAATGATGATGGCAGTTTTGGCACGCCGCAAAACTTAGGAAATACAATCAATACTGAAGGAAAAGAAACCTTTCCATTTGTAAATGATGAAAATGAACTTTATTTTGCTTCAGACGGGCATCCGGGTCTTGGAGGATTAGATGTTTTTATGTCCAAAATAAATGAAGACACAACATTTAGTGAAGTTCAAAATGTAGGAGCTGATGTTAATTCGCCTAAAGATGATTTTGCTTATTTAATTGATACAAAATCAAGAAGAGGATTTTTTAGTTCCAATAGAGATGGTGGACAAGGTTATGACGATATTTATAAATTTTTGGAAACGAAAAGACTCATTTGTGAACAACTTTTATATGGTGAAATAACAGATATAACCACCAAAGAATTACTACCTAATACTAAAATAACTTTATACGACAGCCAATTTAATTTAGTGAGCACTACTACTTCTGATGATAAAGGCAATTATTCTTTTACTGTAGAATGTGGAAAAACCTATAATGTAAGAGCTGAAAAACCAGAATACACCACTAAAGAGCAAAAAATCACAATTGCTTCAACAAATGGAAAAACATACTTACCAATCGCATTGGAAAAATCAAAATGTAAAGTAACCGTTGGTGATGATTTGGGTAAATGTTTTGGAATAAAAATGATTTACTTTGACTTAGACAAATCTAACATTAGAACAGAAGCCGCTTTGGATTTAGAAAAAATATTAGATGTCTTGAATCAAAATCCAACTATGAAACTTGATATTCGTTCTCATACTGATAGTAGACAAACCTTTAAATACAATGAAGCATTATCTGATAGAAGAGCTAAATCTACAATAAATTGGTTGATCAAAAATGGGATTGATTCAAGTAGATTGACAGGTAAAGGGTATGGAGAAACACAACTAGTAAACAATTGTGCCGACGGTGTAAAATGTACAGAGGATGAGCATCAACTCAACAGACGTAGCGAATTTATAATTACAGCCCTATAAAACATTTGGTATAAAAAGAGCTAACTATTTTAAATAAATCATAATAAACAATAAGCCTCGAAAGTTAACTTTCGAGGCTTATTGTTTTAAAAACAAACCATTTAACGAAATCTAAACTTTAAAAATAAATTTAAAATCTCACATAAACAAGCATGTATTTTTCAATTTACTTTCTATTTTTTTATTACAAAAAATTCATATTAAAATTATTTTCTTTTTTTATATAATTTTCAGTACATTTTTGATAATTCATATTTAGTCTCTTTTTCTCTTAATATTTTTTATAATAAAATATTAAAATTATTAGTATATAACTTATTTCAGAACTAAAAAAAAGTTAAACTTTTAAATTCAAAAATTAATTTTTTCTTAAAAAATTACATTTCAACGAGTATTTAGGTTAGTGGTAGAAAAAAAAAATCAATATTACTAATTCTTTGTAAATTTGATTGTATAAAAAAATAGCTGTTAAACAATTTAAAAACAGCTGATTAATCTTACGAGGAAAAGGTTTTTTAATCCCAAAAAGAAATCTTTCGTCCCTGAAAAAATTTGGAAGCTTCTAAATTTTTAAGACTTTACTTTTGAAAGTTAAATTTACGATTGATTCAGAAAATCTTAATTAAAAAATTAACAAATTAAACTTCATTTAAATTATCAAAAAAAATAATCTTTTTTAATAATTTAAATTCACAAAAATACTCAAACGATTACAGTATAAAATACAAAAATCAATGTTTGATATGTCACAATCATTTTATTTTTAATTCAGTTAAATATTATGAAAAGAAAATCTACCACTTCAATAAAAATTAGGCAATTCTCATCGCTTTAATTTTCAACAAAAACCGCCCCTTCTATAATATTTGATAAAATTAAATATTCTATAAATTATAATTAAGCAAAAGAACAATACCACAAATCAATTTTATAAACATTAAAATTTGATTCTATGTATACAAAAACTACTTCTCACTTAACCGCTTTCTATATGTTCGGTGGTAATCTATATTATCAATTTGAAATTAATATTCATTTGAATATACTAGATTTTCAATCACTAAAAGTTATTTATTTTAATTCAATAATTAACTATTTAAGGGTATTTCCAATAAATATTACTACCAGTCTTATTAATTCAGAATATTCACCAAGAATTATTCGGACATCAAATCGTACGACTGCTTTCAAAATGGATTTTACTACTTACAATTATTTCATTTTCTAACGATTTAAAACAAATCAATATGAAATCAACTTTTACTAACTCGACAAGACTATTTACATTTCTTTTATTAAGCTTTTTAAGTTTTCCATTTATAACACTTGCACAAATTGGTCCAGGTATTGCTCCCGTTAATTCCCCAAGTGGAGGATTTAATGTTGATGGAACGCTTATTGCAAATTCTGCCGCAGGAGATTGGGTGGACGGAACAGGTTTAGGTGGTTTTGTACTAACAAATTCAGGAACTCCTTTAAATACAGGAACTACTTATCATCTCTTTGATCTATATAATACCTCATCAGATAACATTTTTGGTGGTGGAGACAAAGTAGGCGACAATCCAAACAATTGGTCTTCAGTGACAGGTACTGCCAACGATAAAACTGATATGAACAATGCTCTAATTCATCTAACAACTGATAGTAATGGAAATGTATGGGTTATTTTTGCTGCCGATCGTTTAAGTAATAGCGGTAATGCTTATGTTGATTTTGAATTTCTTCAAACTGCTATGACAAAAACTACTAGTGGTTTTGCAACTACAGCTCCTGCATCAACTGGGGGAAGAACTGAAGGTGATTTTTTATTGACAGTATATTTTGAAAGTGGTGTTGCCAAATTTGATATTCAAAGATGGGAACTTAATGGAAGTGTATGGGAATATAAAACCTATTTCTCTTCTTTACCTGCTAACAGCGTATTTGCAGCCGGAAATACTACTACTGTTCCGGTACCTTTTCAAGCATTTGGAGTTAATAACTATCTTCAAAATACATTTATTGAATCTGCTGTAAATTTGACAGAAGTATTAGGGGCAATTGACCCATGTACAAGTCTTAAAATAAAAACCATTTTTGTTAAATCTAAAACTTCAACATCCTCTGCAGCAGCAATTAAAGACTTCTTTAATCCACTTCCTATTGACAACCTCACTCTTGGAAGTTCTGATGCGGGAGATGACGATACTGTTTGTGCAGGGTCTTCATACATGCTTCAGGGATCAGCAGTTCCTAGTGACGGTTACACCGTTATATCTAAAACTTGGTCTGTCGTAAGTGGATCCGCAACTATTGCTGACCCTACAAATCTAAATTCAAATGTAAGTATAACTGGAAGTACAGCAACATTTCGACTTACAGTAGTAACTGGGCCAATAGTTGGCTCAGGATCCCAATGTACGGTTTCTGATGATGTAACTATAGCCGTTAATCAACCGCTTACTTGTTCTATTACCGGTTCAGATGGCCCAATATGCCCTTCCTCCTCTTCAAATATTTATTCAGCTCCTGTCAGCGCTACATACTCATGGAGTATTTCTGGTAACGGATCAATAGACGGAAGTACTAATTCTCAAAGTGTTTCAATAACTGCGGGCTCTGTTTGTAATGCAACATTTATATTATCATCTACAATTACTGATGCAAATGGGTGTATTTCGACCTGTACAAAAACAGTTACTGTTGTAGATGATACATTACCGATAATCAGTACTTCAGCGGCTACGTTGGATCATACACTTCAATGCAACAATACTGCAGGAATAGCCTCTGCATTAGCTGAAGCACCTTCAGCTACAGATAACTGTACAGCAAGTCCAACTAAAAATTTAGTGAGTGATGTAACTACAGCCGATGCGAATTGTTCCAATGCCTATGTGAGAGTCCGTACCTGGAACTTCAGCGATGGTTGCGGTAACACCAGTGTAAACTTTGTGCAAACAATTACGGTTATCGATAATACGGTTCCGGTAGTAAGTACTTTAACTGGTTCGCTAAATCATACCTTGCAATGCAACAATACTGCGGGAATAGCCTCTGCATTAGCGGAAACACCTTCAGCAACTGATAATTGTACAGCAAGTCCAACTAAAAATTTAGTGAGTGATGTATCCACCGCCGATGCGAATTGTACCAATGCTTATGTGAGAGTACGTACTTGGAACTTTAGCGATGGTTGCGGAAACACCAGTGCCAATTTTGTGCAAACAATTACGGTAATCGATAATACGGTTCCGGTAGTAAGCACTTCTACTGGTTCATTAAATCATAACTTACAATGCAACAATACTGCGGGAATAGCATCTGCATTAGCAGAAACACCTTCAGCTACTGATAACTGCACAGTAACTCCAACTAAAAATTTAGTGAGTGATGTAACCAC
>NZ_JBLVPI010000033.1:0-7165 GCF_048284325.1 Flavobacterium esculini
TTTTGTTCTCTCTTAACGCATCAGGATGCTTTTTTTTGTAGTCATAATATCCTATTTTAGTTATCTTCGTAAGATAATCAAAATCTACAATGATGCTACCGAAGGTTTAGTTCAACATTTGCTACAATTGATTTGGGCAATTGGCTTAATGGGTAAATGGTTTTGTATTTGGGATGATTTGGCAAATCCGAATAATGGGCTTAATTTAACCCCAAACCAGAAATCTCTAACACGTCAGTAATTACATAGAAAATATCAATATCGCAATAAATTAAGTTGCTCAAGTCGGATGGACATGGCTCCAACAGAAACATTAAATTTTTGAGCCAAAGATTCAAAATAATTTGCGTCATATGACTGCGCTGAAGATAGCTTTCTTGCAAATTCTCGAATGCTTCTACATTCTCTTCTTAAATCAGATACATTTCCTTTAATTAAATTAAAAGCAGTTTCTTCATTAATCGAAAAATCCGAGACTCCAAATCTTAATATAAATTCTTTAGTAATGTCTTTTTTAGGCATTAGAAAGTAAGTCGCTCCTTTGTCTGCGACCTTTTCTTCTGGAGCTCGTCTTTGATATGTTGTGGAATTATCAAACGGTAAATCACGATGTAGTAATTGTTGATCGTGGAATAAAGCGTGAGTTAATTCGTGTGCAGCAGTAAATCTTTGAGTAGGCTCGGAAAACTTGTTTGAAATAACTACTAATCTATTGGTTTGGTCAATAAGACCCGCGATTTCGATAACGTTTCCTTCTTCATCAGGAACTCCAAATTCCTCTCGAATAACATAATCATAACAAAGTACATTCTGAAAAATAAGTTTTGGTTCAAGAATTTCTTGGGGGGCTTTTGGAGGATTTTTCCAGATAATATTCTTGTGTTTCCACACAAGATTTTGAAAGTCCTTTACACCTTGTTCTACCTCTAAATCCAATGGTTTTTTATTAGCCTTGAGTCGATCGATCAGATTGTTTAAATCCCTATAAAACGGAAGCTTTGCATCAAACTCCTTTTGAAGTATACTGATTTTAGAAGTAGCTAGAGAATTATAATTTGTATAATCTACATCTAAGTACTGTAATTTTGAACATATTTCTTCACAATATCTAAAGTCATCGCTTCCGAATTGAAGAAGGTTTAGGCGAATAATGGCTAGAGAGCCTGCTAAAGCAGCAACTGCTCCGCTAAAAGCAACATGAGAATCACCTCTTGCAGCCTTGAACGCATTATCAAAGACATAATTAGCTATTTCGCATAATTCAATTGAAAGGTTACAAATGTCCAAAGGAATCGCAATAGCAACTTTCATTTGTTCTAAAGCCTGTCTTCGTAATTGATTTCGAGTTATTGGATCAGTTTCTCGATTACGTAAAGTTCTAAGTTCAATAGCTTTATCAAACTCAAGAGCATCATTAGTGAACAATTCACTAAGTTGCGGAAATATTTTGGTTTCCAAATCATCGGAGTGTTTAAGAAGCTTTGGTAATACATTACTAAAAATTGCTTGATATTTGGTCCTATTTGTGAGCCCAATTACAGTTATCAGTAGCTTTGCAGCAATCATTGCCTGAAAAGCAGCAGCGCTTCCTGAACCAGGTTTATGTTTTCCTGCACCAAATTTTTCTAATAACTCTACCGTAGATATATCTAATAATGTTTTCTCCATATTTTATAGTCAAGTCACAAATATAAGTAAAAACGTTGGTTTAGAGCAATATATAACTATGTAGTCATTGATCCCCGATACCGACCGCTCTGATATACCCTAATCGTTAGCGCATTCTAAACTGTGCCCACAAAGGTGAGCAAATTAGGATTGATTTTTTAGCCTATAATCTGCGCCGGATTTTTAATCTGATTGACCCAGATAAAATGTCCGACGCTTATCATAGTCGCCTCAAAAGATGAAGCGGTACCACTTCACCACACGAAGATGCTCCACGATGTTATCATTGGTTCGCAACTGGTCATTATCGATGGAGCGAACCACGCACTCATTTGGTCACATACTGACGAGTTCATGCTGTTAGTGGACAAATTCCTCGCAACATGATGGACTACAACTCTTAATTATCAGAAGAGACGGGAGTATTCTAAAAACATCCCAACCATGTAGGCTATTAGTAAAAAAAAATATTGGTTAAATTACCGTTATGACAGTAAAATAGGGGGCTATATCTGTATGTTTAATTGTTTTTTCTAGAATTTATGTAAAATTTACTGTTATGGCAGTAAAAAAATACCATTTTATTAATAAAATGGTATTTTGTAACATATATTTGTTTATTTTTACTGTTAAAGCGGTAAAAATGAATGATTTTAATTTAGGTCTCTTCATAAAAGAGCATCGTAAGCAAGCAGGATTGACACAATTAGAATTGGCTAATCTGGCAGGAGTAGGGAAGACTACAATTTTTGATATTGAGAAAAATAAAGAAACGGTTCGTTGGAATAATCTTTTAGCTGTGCTAAAAGTATTGAACATTGAAATCCAGTTTAAAAGCCCCATCAATAAATAGTCATGAGAAAAGCAATAATATTAGTTCACGATAAAAGGGCTGGGGTATTGATTGAAGATAGTGCTGGCAGTTATCAATTTACCTATGATGACAATTATGAAGGAGAACCGGTATCATTGACGATGCCATTGACCAATAAAAAGTATTCATTTGTCAAATTCCCCTCTTTTTTTGAAGGTTTACTGCCAGAAGGCATAATGCTTGAAGGGCTTTTAAAAATCGGTAAAATTGATAAAAACGATTATTTCTCCCAACTTATAGCTACAGGAAATGATTTGGTAGGTGCAGTAACGGTAAAAGAATGGAAAGATGAATAGATGCCCAATAACGTACGAATTATGTGGTACTGAAAAATACAGTGAAAAAGGGCTTCGACTGATTGCTCCTAAACTTACTGCACTACATGATTTGCCTTTTACGGCAGCCGAGCAGAGACAGGAAGCGGCTAATCGTGCAAAGAAATTGTCTATTCAAGGAGTGCAGCCAAAATTAAGTGCTGTGATTTCAGTGGTAAATGAACAATTTGAAATTGTAGATCAGTTTGGCAACTATATTATAAAACCGCAAAATGATATTTTTCCGGAACTGCCAGAAAATGAAGATGTAACGATGAAAATGGCAAAAGTATATGGATTGGAAGTACCTTTCCATGGATTGATTTATTCAAAGGATGGGAGTCTTTCATATTTTATCAAACGATTTGACAGATACAGTAAGGGGAAAAAATATGCTACGGAAGATTTTGCACAATTAACTGGGAATTCCAGAGATACGAAGTATGATTACACAATGGAAAAGTTGGTCAAAGTAATTGAGGAGTACTGCACTTTTCCTGCTATAGAGAAAGCCGATTTCTTTAAACGAGTTTTGTTCTGTTTCATAACAGGCAATGAAGATATGCACTTAAAGAATTTTTCAGTTATTACAAAAGCTGGAAAAACAACTTTGACTCCGGTTTATGATTTCTTAAATTCTTCCATTTCCATTATAAACCCACAGGAGGAGTTAGCGCTATCTCTCAAAGGTAAAAAGAGTAATTTCAAGGCAACGGAGTGGATAGATTATTTCGCAAAAGAACGTTTGCAGCTTAATGACAAAACAATTGATACCATTTTATCTGATATGAATAAAAGTCTATCCAGATGGACTGAACTTGTAGAAATATCTTTTTTATCAGATGCCATGAAAGAAAAGTATCTGAAGTTAATGGATAATAGGATTAAGAGATTTTGATAATTATTCTTTTAGTACTGCTTCCAGTAACATTTTGAATAATTTAATTTGTTTAATAATCTTTATAGTTATTTCAGGACGGGGATAGAACAGGACATGGAGCATACATAAAGCATACTAAGTTTTGTATTGCTTATAATCAAAACAGCATCCAAAGTGGGTATAGTACCGATTTAAAAATGCTCAATTACATTTTATCATAATATGCTGTAAGTGGCTAATACATTTTAAGAATGAAGTTAAAAAAAGTGCTGGAATACTTTTATATAAAAGAGTCAATGATCAATTGTTTGTCTTGCTGGTACATCCCGGAGGTCCTTTCTGGAAGAACAAGGATGCGGGACATTGGTCCATACCAAAGGGAGAATTCAATGAAGAAGAAAATGCATTTGATGCCGCCATCAGAGAATTTGAGGAAGAAACAGGTATTCATTTAGAGGGGCATTTTATAGCACTTTCTCCTGTAAAATTAAAATCAGGTAAAGTAGTTTATGCTTGGGCTTTGGAAAAAGATATTAATGCCGACGCTGTAGTGAGTAATACGTTTGAGATAGAATGGCCACCAAAGTCAGGAACATTAAAAAGTTTTCCTGAAATAGACAGAGCACAATGGTTTACTGTTGATGAAGCATTGGAGAAAATCAATGAGGCAATGGGGAATCTTATTTTGTAGTTGCTAGAAAAGATTTAGTCTTGAGGGGTGGGCAGATTGCAAAGGATTATAAAAAAAGCCCTCTAGAAAATCCAAAGGGCTGATAATTGAAGATGACTTTATTTTTTTGATTCTTCTACAGAGACTTTTCTAAACTCTTTTAGTAGTTTTTCTATTTCCAAAGTTGATTTACGAGCTCTTGGTCCAGCAGCTTTGACACCTTTCTCAATTAGTGATTCAGATTCTGTTTTAAATGTTTCGATTTCGGCGTTGATTTTTTCGATTAGATCTTTCATGATAATGCTTTATTAAATTAGGGTGTAAAAATAAAAGTTTGCCTGTTAGATATGATTAATTTGCTGTTAAAATTCTCGTTTTTTTAAAGATAGTTGTGTCGTGTAATTCAAAATAGACGGGTGATAATTGGTTGTAAGTGACTTAAGAGTGATTGCTCGATTTTAATTTATAAGCCATCAGTTTTCTAAATATCCAATTTTTACCTGTTCCAGCAATTTTACATTCTCTTCGATCGTATTTTGAAAAAACTCTGCCATGATTTTGGCAATATCGCTGGAATGAATATCAGTAGTATTTTTCTTTAGGATCTTTTTTATCCTCAGAAAAAGATCTTCGTTTAATTGGGCAATTTTACCCATGTCTCTTCCTAATACTTTTGCAGCAATCCAGTTTAGGTTGATATCTTTATCTCCAAAAAGGTCATTGTGTTTTTCATATATTTGATCGGCATACATATCAAAAAAATGCTTTAGGATCTTACTGATGTCTTTGATATCGTCGCGTCTGATTTCGGGACGTTCTTAAAAAGCAAGCAATTTGAGCAATACAATACCGGGTAAGGTGCAAAATTTAAAGCGGTGTTTTTCTTCTAGTTCAGCTTCCGGAAGCCCGGAATCATAAATCTCTTTGAATCCAGGCATATTGAGACTGGTAAGGCCGGTTCCTTCAACTGTTATATTAGATGGTTTGGCCTCAATTTCTCCAAAAGGCATTAAATCGATTTGTATAATGTTTTTCCATTTAAGAACAAAACCATTGCCTTTATAAGGGATGAATCCTTCAACATTGATGAGATATTCTCTTAGGTCCGCATAGGTATTTTTGTCATTTATAAAAACGGCAAAATCGATGTCTCCGGTAACTCTGCTTGGTGGTATATCGTTTATGGCAGTCATCCAAACATCTCGTGCCACGGCGCCTACCAGATAGAAGTCTATATTGTATTTATGTAGTCCTTTTTCTAATGCGGTAAGCATTTCTGAAATATGAGGCTGTTGTTGTAATTGTTTAAAACTGATCTTGTAAATACTCATCGTAAATTTTTTGTGCGGTTTCTGTGCATCTTCGGTCTCCTTTATTCATTAAATCGGCATAGGCCAGGAGAGGGTGTACTGTGTTTGCGTTTTCTTGTTCGTCTGTCCAAAACTGTTTAAATGCTTTAATATTGCCTTCTAAGTCCGGAACCAGACGGTAATTTTTCATTAAATCGCTTGTTTCTTCTTTGGTATATAGGGTAAGTTCCTCAGGACGTAAATAATTGGTGAGAAGGTCTCCTGCAGGTTCTCCACCCCAGATTGTTTTCCCTTTTTTAAGGGGAATATTTTTCCAGTTATAAAAATCGTCTTTATTGAGAAAACGAAATGTTCCTATCGCTAAGGTTGGCTTTAGCCGTTTTTCATATTCTAGTACCCATTTATCTAACAATTTTTTCTTGTTCTCCATCTGGAGTTCATTCTTAGTCAGCTGTATTAAAAAACCTTCCTCTTTTAAACCATTGAATATGGTGTTTAAAGTGCCAATTCCGGTATTCGTTAATTCAGCAATTTCGCGATAGGTACTGTTGATACAATCCTTAATTAGGAATTGATAAATCACTTTTAATCCTGTTTTAGTAAAAGCTCTATTAGTTGTTTTATTTTTTAATTCAATAGGGGTGTTACCATCAATATAGAGATAGATTTCATCTTTATTCAGGAATATATTGCCATTAGCTTCTAAGTAGGCAATATTTTTTTTGCGCAGCTCTTCCTTTATCTTCGGAAATATACGTTGTGCGACAATAATAAAAGGATTTTTTGTAATAGCAAGTTCTTCTATTTTAGCAAGATGTATGTTTCTAAGTTCTTTTTTAATTTCTGCATATAGTCCTATAGTATGTTTATTCAATTGCAAGAGTAATTTTCCGTCAATAATATCGTCATTGGGGAGTTCTTTCCACTCCACATGGATAATACCGCTCTTTTGGACATTATTTATAGCGTACTGTATGATTTCTTTTTCATTCATTTGTTCATAAATTACTATTGTTCACGGAAACGTGAACAATAGTAATTTATGAACAAATGTACAATTATTATCTTTACTAGCAATTGCTACTTTATTAAATCCATTCTTGATTTAATAAAGTAGCAACACTATAACTTAATCAAAGAAATTTTTTGTTTTTGGATTTGATGAAATAAAAAGAGAAGTGATAAATATATCTTTTAAAAGAACTGGTGGAAGACTATAATTTGAATACTAATGTAAATTCCTGTATAATGTTTTGGTATAGGCTGCTGCTGTGTTTTAATTCATAAAAAGGTAAAGAACTGACTTATGCTTTTTTACGATATTGTCAGTTTTTTTGGTAGCGTCCTACTAACTGTGTAAGTTGAAAAGTTATTCTGAAAAATATTTGAGCTCATTTAAAAAGCTCAAAAATATTTTTTGGAAATAACTTTTTTCCTATTTTTAAACTA
>NZ_JBLVPI010000034.1:0-6484 GCF_048284325.1 Flavobacterium esculini
GATTGTTGATGGAGCTGGTAAAGCAGCAATTACCGGTGCAGTGATATCCTGAACATTGATGGTTTGCGTAGCGGTGGAGAAGTTTCCACAATCATCTGTAGCAGTCCATGTTCTGGTTACACTATAATTTCCGGCACAGTTGCCTGGGGTAGTCACATCATTGAAAGTCAACGTTACCGATGCATCACAAGTGTCAGTAGCGGTAGCTTGCGCAAAGGCAGGCAGTGCTGGACAATTGATTGTTGATGGAGCTGGTAAAGCAGCGATTACCGGTGCAGTGATATCCTGAACATTGATGGTTTGCGTAGCGGTGGATGTGTTTCCACAATCATCTGTAGCAGTCCATGTTCTGGTTACACTATAATTTCCCGGACAGTTGCCTGGGGTAGTCACATCATTGAAAGTCAACGTTACCGATGCATCACAAGTGTCAGTAGCGGTAGCTTGCGCAAAGGCAGGCAGTGCTGGACAATTGATTGTTGATGGAGCTGGTAAAGCAGCGATTACCGGTGCAGTGATATCCTGAACATTGATGGTTTGCGTAGCGGTGGAGAAGTTTCCACAATCATCTGTAGCAGTCCATGTTCTGGTCACGCTGTAATTTCCGGCACAGTTGCCTGGGGTAGTCACATCATTGAAAGTCAACGTTACCGATGCATCACAAGTGTCAGTAGCGGTAGCTTGCGCAAAGGCAGGCAGTGCTGGACAATTGATTGTTGATGGAGCTGGTAAAGCAGCGATTACCGGTGCAGTGATATCCTGAACATTGATGGTTTGCGTAGCGGTGGAGAAGTTTCCACAATCATCTGTAGCAGTCCATGTTCTGGTTACACTATAATTTCCGGCACAGTTGCCTGGGGTAGTCACATCATTGAAAGTCAACGTTACCGATGCATCACAAGTGTCAGTAGCGGTAGCTTGCGCAAAAGCAGGCAGTGCTGGACAATTGATTGTTGATGGAGCTGGTAAAGCAGCGATTACCGGTGCAGTGATATCCTGAACATTGATGGTTTGCGTAGCGGTGGATGTGTTTCCACAGCCGTCCATAGCAGTCCATGTTCTGGTTATGCTGTAATTAGCCGGACAGTTGCCCGGAGTAGTTACATCCGCAAAAGTCAAAGAAGCAACCGTACAATTATCCGTTGCTGTAGCTTGCGCAAAGACAGGTACGGCTGGACAATTGATGGTGGACACGGCAGGTAAAGCTGCGATTACTGGTATGACCTCGTCTTTTACAACAGTAAAAGTACTGGTGCATGTTTTAGGAACTTCGTGACAAGCATCAAATACTTTATATTCGAAAGTCAATTGTCCACCACAGGCCAGATTGCCTAAAGGCGGAAAATCTGCCAGGTTATCAGTAACTGGGCTAATTCCACCCGTATTACTGAAACCTGCTTTCCAAGTATTGTAAGCTGTTGTTATTGCTTCGGTTGTGCTGCATACTGGTAAAGTAACAGGCGCAGCGCAGGTGACTGCCAGATTGCTCAAATCCAAATTTAACTGAATTGGAGCTCCCGGAAAATCCTTTAATTCAGATTGAGCTGAATTTCCTGAAGATCGTGTTCTAATAAACAGTGTACTGAGTGTAAAGCATGGATTATTAATCGTTTCGAGCACTTGGGTAAGATTTATAGCACCCTCCGCCCATTGATTAGGAGCATAAACACCAGGAAAGGTTCCGTAGGTATCAAAGGGTACTGTGGTAGTCGAAACGTTATTGGTTAAATAAACATCGCCAAAAAACTCAGAGTTGGGATGAATTACATATTCATAGCCTCCTCCCGCTATTGCTGTCCATATCCGAATCACGACGTTAGCGTCACCGCCTCCTTGGGTAAATTCAATAGTGAGCAATATGTCACCCACTGTGCGTCCACCCTCGGTTCCTAATGTCGTAAATCCGCCACTGCCTCCTATAATTGGTGCAACACCACTTAAGGGGTCAGCTGGCCCAAAGGTGGCACCAGTAATCGTTAAAGGAGCCTGTAAAAACTCAAAATCGATGTAACTGCTCCCATTGGTTACCTGACGGTCACCTGCAAAAAGGGCCCATAAATCCGTAGCAACTCCAGGTCCACTCGTACCGGCAACAAAGGTTTGATCATCAATACTTACTCCTCCTATTACACCCGGATCACCATAACTAAAATGAACACCAGCATTTTGGATTTCATTTTTGTTAGGTGAAGATCCTGCACCCCAAGTATAGGTGTTTGGATTATCATTTATCTTATTAGATTGGGTGAATATGGTTGGATCATTTTGATAAGGATCCTGAAGGAAATAGCTGACAGGCACAGTGACAGGGCTTGTGGGTTTGTAAAAAACTTCACCTGTATTTGGGTTAATCACGCCATGTCCGGCTATAGTAGGATGCAATTTGTCAAACAAGTCGCCTACACCTTCATATATAGTACCAATGGGTTCATGGGCAAAGGCATCACCATCAACTGCTGAACCACTAATAGGATATTGTACCGGCACTACACCTTTAATAGACCCTTGTGCATTAACTCTATAACCCGTCATTAAAATTGCTGCCAATATAAATGGCAAAGCAAATGATTGACGCCAATAACAAGACCATAGCCTTGATAAAGAATCAACTGGAGCTATAAAATTAAATTTTGAAAAACCTACGTTTAAAAGTTGGAAAAAAATACAACAATATTCTTGCGTACTTTTTATCTTAAAAGAGATAATTTTTTTCATAATAATTTGGTTTTAAGACCATAATTATTAACAAGAAAGCATTAGTAGAGTTTGGGGTTGCGAAAAACTAAAGTGTGTTCTCTCATAAATTGTATTTATACATTAGAAAAAATAGAAAGGTTACAGATTTAAAATAGGTAACCACCAGAAAAACAATCCTCTTCAAAAAATAGATTTTATGAAGCATACTTTCAATAAACTGGATTGGCAATGTGGGAATTAATAGCCACATCCATTCACTAACTAAAAACATTTTTTTTAACAATTTAAAATATTGATTTTAAAAATGATTAGAAATAATAAAAACAGGATAAACAAAAGTTTTCAGATTCAGAGAAAACTTATAGAAAAACGAAACATCTTCAAAAAAATAATTTATGAAGTACTCCATCATCCAAAGGATATTTTATTGTGGGGTAACAAAAAGATCCTTTTATTATTTGAAAGTTGCTTGATAAACAACTTAAATGAAATAATTTTTTGTTAAACCAAAGTTAGGTATTACAGTAAAAAATGAAAAAAAAATAAAGCCAAACAAGACAACATTCTATTATTCCCGACAAGGAACACAGTTCGTTAAGAAAAGGTTTACAGTACTAAAATATTAATACTAAAAAACTTGTTAACTACTTGACTTTCAGTTAATTAATAATTTTATTACTTAAATTTTGTTAATTAAAAAATAATGTTAAAAGCAATAAATCACTCTTACACTTTAATCATTTAATTGGTTTTAAACTGATTTTTATTCAACAATTTTAGACAATTATTGATAATCTTAAATTATTGAAATTGACTCCTTTTTTTTATGGTTTCATAAACAGCATAAGAATTTCAAAATATTGTTTTCTATTCTTTCGAAATGTAGGGAGAAATGAGAATGATAAATAGAAAACCAAGAGGTTTATAAAAGATAAAATCAAAGCTAAATCAGTATTATTGAAATTGCTTTGATTTTAATGCAAATAGTAAACGAAAATTAATCAACTTTTTTAATAAAATACAAATCATGAAAAATGGTAATGAACTACTTTATCATTAAAAATGATATTTTTAATGATAAAGAACATAAAATATTTTATCAATTGCAAAGCTGTCTTTGTATAAAAACTCAATTAAAAATATAAAAATAAACCTCGGAATTTTTACTTCCGAGGCTTATTTTTATTCTAATCCATTTCATTCTTTTTTTAAGGATTAGATAATCATTTAAAATCTATTTTGAAGACATTATTTTTTTCGTAGTGCTTCCTCTGTTAGTAGTCACTTTCACGACATACATTTGTTCTTGTCTTTTGCTTGCTTTAAGATCCAGTGTTATTTCTTTATCAAAATAACTATTAGTATCAGTTTTTGTTAGTACTGATATTCCTTGTGCATTGAACACCTCGATTTTTACATCAGATTTGTAATCAAATTTGTATTTGATGGTAAGCTGATCTTTGAAAGGAACCGGATAAGCATCGAAACCTGCATTACTTGTGGTTTTAGCGGTTACAGTTGTTTCTATCGGAGCAATAGCAGCAGTTGAACTACAACTTCCAGCTGAAATAGTACCAACCTGACAATCTTTAGAAGCTGTTATTTTTCCTTGGCTTCCAGATACATTCAATCCGCTTATCTGACTTACAAATGTGTACTCACAATTACCATTAGATGGAGTACCAACAATAGATTTGGTGTCATATTTAACAGAAATTACGTATTCATCATCTTTGGTTGCTCCAGTAATACAGATATTTGCATTTCCACCTGTAACGGTAACAGTTGTATTAGAGGCTTTATTACAATTTTTATCCCAAAGAATTATCTGGTCTTTTTGCAGTGCAAAGAATCCTAACTCGGCACAAGCTCTCGTTTGCAATACATCTACGCAGAAACTAGAACTAGGCGCTTTAATTTTAGCATAATAGAAGAATACACCAGGCGTTGCGTTGGATACTATAAGTTTTCCTTTCACTTTACTAGCTGTATAACAAACTTGCGTAAATGCCTGGGCAGAACCATTTCTGAAACTGCAACAAGTAGTTGCGGTAGGGAAGAGATGTCCACAAGATCCAATTGTGATTACTTGACTACATGTAGCAGACTTATTGCTACAGGCATCCGTAGCAGTCCAGGTACGTGTAAATACATCTCCATTGCTAGAGTCTGTATGTGTTAATACCGGATTTGCATCACAATTGTCTTTAACTGTTGGATCAACAAATGAAGGTGTTGTACCACAATCCTGAGTTTTATCAGCTGCACAAGTGAGCTCTGGAGGAGTTACGTCGTATTGTTTAGTTATGCGCACTTTTTTCTGTACAGCTACGTTTGTGCAATCGTCGGTAATATCAAAAGTGTAGTCTCTGTATTGGGAACAGCCATCTGCACCAGTTTGTACAGTACCGGCAACTCCTGCTACATTTCCTGATTTAGCACCTTTTACACCACAATTATCTGTCCAAGTGGCACTAACGCTGGCAGGCCAATCCGTATTACATCCTGTCAATGTATAATCAGCAGGTGCTGTAATCACTGGTATGGTCACGTCGTATTGTCTGGTTATACGCACTTTTTTCTGAACAGCTACGTTTGTGCAATCGTCGGTAATATCAAAAGTGTAGTCTCTGTATTGGGAACAGCCATCTGCACCAGTTTGTACAGTACCGGCAACTCCTGCTACATTTCCTGATTTAGCACCTTTTATACCACAATTGTCTGTCCAAGTGGCACTAATGCTGGCAGGCCAATCCGTATTACATCCTGTCAATGTATAATCAGCAGGTGCTGTAATCACTGGTATGGTCACGTCGTATTGTCTGGTTATACGCACTTTTTTCTGAACAGCTACGTTTGTGCAATCGTCGGTAATATCAAAAGTGTAGTCTCTGTATTGGGAACAGCCATCTGCACCAGTTTGTACAGTACCGGCAACTCCAGCTACATTTCCTGATTTAGCACCTTTTACACCACAATTGTCTGTCCAAGTGGCACTAACGCTGGCAGGCCAATCCGTATTACATCCTGTCAATGTATAATCAGCAGGTGCTGTAATCACTGGTATGGTCACGTCGTATTGTCTGGTTATGCGCACTTTTTTCTGAACAGCTACGTTTGTGCAATCGTCGGTAATATCAAAAGTGTAGTCTCTGTATTGGGAACAGCCATCTGCTCCAGTTTGTACAGTACCGGCAACTCCAGCTACATTTCCTGATTTAGCACCTTTTACACCACAATTGTCTGTCCAAGTGGCACTAACGCTGGCAGGCCAATCCGTATTACATCCTGTCAATGTATAATCAGCAGGTGCTGTAATCACTGGTATGGTCACGTCGTATTGTCTGGTTATGCGCACTTTTTTCTGAACAGCTACGTTTGTGCAATCGTCGGTAATATCAAAAGTGTAGTCTCTGTATTGGGAACAGCCATCTGCTCCAGTTTGTACAGTACCGGCAACTCCAGCTACATTTCCTGATTTAGCACCTTTTACACCACAATTATCTGTCCAAGTGGCACTAACGCTGGCAGGCCAATCCGTATTACATCCTGTCAATGTATAATCAGCAGGTGCTGTAATCACTGGTATGGTCACGTCATATTGTCTAGTTATGCGCACTTTTTTCTGAACAGCTACGTTTGCGCAATCGTCGGTAATATCAAAAGTGTAGTCTCTATATTGGGAACAGCCATCTGCACCAGTTTGTACAGTACCGGCAACTCCTGCTACATTTCCTGATTTAGCACCTTTTACACCACAATTGTCTGTCCAAGTGGCACTAACGCT
>NZ_JBLVPI010000035.1:0-5685 GCF_048284325.1 Flavobacterium esculini
AAAGCGAATAAAGGGGCTACTTTTGCACCCGCAACAACGCAGACGTTCTTTTATAAACTGGCAAGTAGTACGAATCAAACTAGAAAATTTATTTTCTAAAAAAGATTTAGAAAAGCTTGTGAGATTAGAAAACGGATGTTACATTTGCACCCCGCAAAACAAGCAAAGTTCCTTGATAGACTGATAAGAAAAAGAGAAGAAAACGGGGATAAAAAATTTCCAAAAAAAACTTCAAAATTTTCTTGCCGGTTAAGAAAAGAAGTTGCACTTTTGCACCCGCTTTGAGAAACACTTTAAGAAGTGCTAACAAGGTAGAGAGGCTGAAATAAAATTCAGTTTACAACAAGCAGAACACGTTCCTAGACATATTGAATTGACAGCCGTTTTGAAAGAGATTTCAAAACAAAAGAATGAGAGTAATAGAATCGAAAGATTTGAAAAAACCACTAGAGAATTTAGTCGAATAACAATAGCTTGAATTTATTCAAGCATACAATATACGATGAAGAGTTTGATCCTGGCTCAGGATGAACGCTAGCGGCAGGCTTAACACATGCAAGTCGAGGGGTATAGTTCTTCGGAATTAGAGACCGGCGCACGGGTGCGTAACGCGTATGCAATCTACCTTTCACAAAGGGATAGCCCAGAGAAATTTGGATTAATACCTTATAGTATATATGAATGGCATCATTTATATATTAAAGATTTATCGGTGAAAGATGAGCATGCGTCCCATTAGCTAGTTGGTAAGGTAACGGCTTACCAAGGCTACGATGGGTAGGGGTCCTGAGAGGGAGATCCCCCACACTGGTACTGAGACACGGACCAGACTCCTACGGGAGGCAGCAGTGAGGAATATTGGACAATGGGCGCAAGCCTGATCCAGCCATGCCGCGTGCAGGATGACGGTCCTATGGATTGTAAACTGCTTTTGTACAGGAAGAAACAGTTCTACGTGTAGAACCTTGACGGTACTGTAAGAATAAGGATCGGCTAACTCCGTGCCAGCAGCCGCGGTAATACGGAGGATCCAAGCGTTATCCGGAATCATTGGGTTTAAAGGGTCCGTAGGCGGTCAGATAAGTCAGTGGTGAAAGCCCATCGCTCAACGGTGGAACGGCCATTGATACTGTCTGACTTGAATTATTAGGAAGTAACTAGAATATGTAGTGTAGCGGTGAAATGCTTAGAGATTACATGGAATACCAATTGCGAAGGCAGGTTACTACTAATATATTGACGCTGATGGACGAAAGCGTGGGTAGCGAACAGGATTAGATACCCTGGTAGTCCACGCCGTAAACGATGGATACTAGCTGTTGGGAGCAATTTCAGTGGCTAAGCGAAAGTGATAAGTATCCCACCTGGGGAGTACGTTCGCAAGAATGAAACTCAAAGGAATTGACGGGGGCCCGCACAAGCGGTGGAGCATGTGGTTTAATTCGATGATACGCGAGGAACCTTACCAAGGCTTAAATGTAGATTGACCGGTTTGGAAACAGACTTTTCGCAAGACAATTTACAAGGTGCTGCATGGTTGTCGTCAGCTCGTGCCGTGAGGTGTCAGGTTAAGTCCTATAACGAGCGCAACCCCTGTTGTTAGTTGCCAGCGAGTCATGTCGGGAACTCTAACAAGACTGCCAGTGCAAACTGCGAGGAAGGTGGGGATGACGTCAAATCATCACGGCCCTTACGCCTTGGGCTACACACGTGCTACAATGGCCGGTACAGAGAGCAGCCACTGGGCGACCAGGAGCGAATCTATAAAACCGGTCACAGTTCGGATCGGAGTCTGCAACTCGACTCCGTGAAGCTGGAATCGCTAGTAATCGGATATCAGCCATGATCCGGTGAATACGTTCCCGGGCCTTGTACACACCGCCCGTCAAGCCATGGAAGCTGGGGGTGCCTGAAGTCGGTGACCGCAAGGAGCTGCCTAGGGTAAAACTGGTAACTAGGGCTAAGTCGTAACAAGGTAGCCGTACCGGAAGGTGCGGCTGGAACACCTCCTTTCTAGAGCCCAAATGTTAGTTGTGTAAACAACACTTTTGGGAAAGAAGACGAAAGTTCGAATTGGAAACAAATGTGGACGTTTTATTACTCTTGCTGTTAGTTCAAATAATACCATTTAAGAATAAGAGTGTCTCGTAGCTCAGCTGGTTAGAGTACTACACTGATAATGTAGGGGTCGACAGTTCGAGTCTGTCCGAGACAACTATTTACTTAAATACAAAGAAGAAATTCTAGAGTTGAAAAATGACGATATACATCGTAATTCGTAATTCACAATTCATATTAAAAAAGATTGGGGGATTAGCTCAGCTGGCTAGAGCGCCTGCCTTGCACGCAGGAGGTCAACGGTTCGACTCCGTTATTCTCCACAAGATGCTGAAATAAATTCAGCATACAAGTTCATTGACATATTGAGATAAGAAAATAATAAAAAGTAGAAAGCATTTTTTGCTTGTTTATCATTAGACAAGTAAAAGAAACGGCACATTTTAATTAATGTGTTGGTACAATAAGCAAAATAAGGGCGTATGGGGGATGCCTTGGCTCTCAGAGGCGATGAAAGGCGTGATAAGCTGCGAAAAGCTACGGGGATTGGCACACACGAATTGATCCGTAGATACCTGAATGGGGCAACCCACTATGTTGAAGACATAGTACACCGATAGGTGGGCAAACCCGCTGAACTGAAACATCTAAGTAGGCGGAGGAGAAGAAAACAAAAGTGATTCCGTAAGTAGTGGCGAGCGAACGCGGATTAGCCCAAACCAATGTTGTTACGGCAATATTGGGGTTGTAGGACCACGACATTTGTTGCGGATAGAATTAGAATCTACTGGAAAGTAGAGCCAAAGAAGGTGATAGCCCTGTATAAGTAATAGAAGATAACGATAGTGGTATCCTGAGTAGGGCGGGACACGAGAAATCCTGTCTGAATTTGGCGGGACCATCCGCTAAGGCTAAATACTCCTGAGAGACCGATAGTGAACCAGTACCGTGAGGGAAAGGTGAAAAGAACCGTGAATAACGGAGTGAAATAGATCCTGAAACCATACGCTTACAAGCGGTCGGAGCCCTTTCGTGGGGTGACGGCGTGCCTTTTGCATAATGAGCCTACGAGTTAACGTTGCTGGCAAGGATAAGTGGTTAAGCCACGGATCCGTAGCGAAAGCGAGTCTGAATAGGGCGCTTTAGTCAGTAGTGTTAGACGCGAAACCGTGTGATCTACCCATGGGCAGGATGAAGCGCTGGTAACACAGTGTGGAGGTCCGAACCGGTTGACGTTGAAAAGTCTTCGGATGACCTGTGGGTAGGGGTGAAAGGCCAATCAAACTCGGAAATAGCTCGTACTCCCCGAAATGCATTTAGGTGCAGCGTTATGCGTAAAGTTATATAGAGGTAGAGCTACTGATTGGATGCGGGGGCTTCACCGCCTACCAATTCCTGACAAACTCCGAATGCTATATAATGTTTCATAACAGTGAGGGCTTGGGTGCTAAGGTCCAAGTCCGAGAGGGAAAGAACCCAGACCATCAGCTAAGGTCCCCAAATATATACTAAGTTGAAAGAACGAGGTTTGTCTGCCCAGACAGCTAGGATGTTGGCTTGGAAGCAGCCATTCATTTAAAGAGTGCGTAACAGCTCACTAGTCGAGCGGACGAGCATGGATAATAATCGGGCATAAGTATATTACCGAAGCTATGGATTACCTATTTATTTAGGTAGTGGTAGGGGAGCATTCTCACAGGGTAGAAGGTGTATCGTAAGGTATGCTGGACCGGTGAGAAAAGAAAATGTAGGCATAAGTAACGATAATGCGGGCGAGAAACCCGCACACCGAAAGACTAAGGTTTCCACAGCTATGCTAATCAGCTGTGGGTTAGTCGGGACCTAAGGCGAACCCGAAAGGGACAGTCGATGGACAACGGGTTAATATTCCCGTACTAGTTATTACTGTGATGGGGTGACGGAGTGATGAAAGCGCCGCGAACTGACGGAATAGTTCGTTGAAGTACCTACCTATAAGCTGCGCAGGCAAATCCACGCGGCTTGGGGAAATACGATAGTACTCGGAGTCTTCGGACAAAGAGATAGTGCGCCTAAGGGCTTCCAAGAAAAACCTCTAAACTTCAGGTAATAAGTACCCGTACCGCAAACCGACACAGGTAGTCGAGGAGAGAATCCTAAGGTGCTCGAGAGATTCATGGCTAAGGAATTAGGCAAAATAGACCCGTAACTTCGGGAGAAGGGTCGCCAGCAGCAATGCTGGCCGCAGTGAAGAGGTCCAGGCGACTGTTTATCAAAAACACAGGGCTCTGCAAAATCGTAAGATGAAGTATAGGGCCTGACACCTGCCCGGTGCTGGAAGGTTAAGTGGAGATGTTATCTTCGGAGAAGCATTGAAATGAAGCCCCAGTAAACGGCGGCCGTAACTATAACGGTCCTAAGGTAGCGAAATTCCTTGTCGGGTAAGTTCCGACCTGCACGAATGGTGTAACGATCTGGACACTGTCTCAGCCATGAGCTCGGTGAAATTGTAGTAGCGGTGAAGATGCCGCTTACCCGCAGTGGGACGAAAAGACCCTGTGCACCTTTACTATAGCTTAGTATTGACCTTGGACAAATGATGTGTAGGATAGGTTGGAGACTGTGAAGTGGCGTCGCTAGGCGTTGTGGAGTCATTGTTGAAATACAACCCTTTGTTTGTCTGAGGCCTAACCCCGCTTTGCGGGGGACATTGCTTGGTGGGTAGTTTGACTGGGGTGGTCGCCTCCAAAAGAGTAACGGAGGCTTCTAAAGGTTCCCTCAGTACGCTTGGTAACCGTGCGTAGAGTGCAATGGCATAAGGGAGCTTGACTGAGAGACATACAGGTCGATCAGGTACGAAAGTAGAGCATAGTGATCCGGTGGTTCCGCATGGAAGGGCCATCGCTCAAAGGATAAAAGGTACGCCGGGGATAACAGGCTGATCTCCCCCAAGAGCTCATATCGACGGGGGGGTTTGGCACCTCGATGTCGGCTCGTCACATCCTGGGGCTGGAGAAGGTCCCAAGGGTTGGGCTGTTCGCCCATTAAAGTGGCACGCGAGCTGGGTTCAGAACGTCGTGAGACAGTTCGGTCTCTATCTACTGTGGGCGCAAGAAATTTGAGTGGATCTGATTCTAGTACGAGAGGACCGAATTGGACAAACCTCTAGTGTATCTGTTGTTCCGCCAGGAGCATCGCAGAGTAGCTACGTTTGGAAGGGATAAGCGCTGAAAGCATATAAGCGCGAAACCCACCACAAGATGAGATTTCTTTTAAGGGTCGTAGGAGATGACTACGTTGATAGGCTATAGATGTAAAGGCAGTAATGTCATAGTCGAGTAGTACTAATAACCCGTAAGCTTATGTACGCTTTTCCCCGGGGCAACCCGGGGAAGAAACTTTCTTAGATCCTGAATCAAGTTCAGGATAAACTTTTTATTTTCTTTATCTCAGTATGTTAAGATATTATGTGATTGATGTTTATAGAAGTATAAACAACATTACAGTAATTGCCCAAAGCAATTATAACCTCTTAAGGTGGTTATTGCGGCGGGGCTCACCTCTTCCCATCCCGAACAGAGTAGTTAAGCCCGCCTGCGCAGATGGTACTGCAGTTATGTGGGAGAGTATGTCGTCGCCTTTCTTTGA
>NZ_JBLVPI010000036.1:0-5558 GCF_048284325.1 Flavobacterium esculini
ATTTGCTTATACAGGTTCGGCACAAACACCAGCTACAGTTAGTGTAACAGGAGCAGGAGGTTTGAATTTAACACCAGCAGCTGATTTTACAAACAACACCAATGCCGGAACAGCAACTGCTAGTTATACTTATACAGAAACTGCTAACTATTTATCAAGTTCAGACAGTGAGAATTTCACCATCGGTAAAGCTGCAACTACAACTGTGGTTACTATCGCTGCTGGCCCATTTGCTTATACAGGTTCGGCACAAACACCAGCTACAGTTAGTGTAACAGGTGCAGGTGGTTTGAGTTTAACTCCAGGTGCTGATTTTACAAACAACATCAATGCCGGAACAGCAACCGCTAGTTATACTTATGCGGAAACTGCTAACTATTTATCAAGTACAGACAGTGAGAATTTCACCATCGGTAAGGCTGCAACTACAACTGTGGTTACTATCGCAGCAGGGACATTCACCTATACAGGTTCTGCAATAACACCCGCTACGGTTACTGTAACAGGAGCAGGTAGTTTGAATCTGACACCTTCTGCGGTTTATTTGAACAACATCAATGCAGGAACAGCTACTGCAAGTTACACTTATGCAGGTGATGCTAACCATTTAGGAAGTATTTATAGTAAGACTTTTACGATTGGTACAAAAACAGCAAGTGTAACACCAAATCCATCTAGCAAATATTGCGGTCAGGCTGACCCTCTTCTTTTCACTGGCTCTTTAAATGGATTCATAGGTAGCGATAATGTAACAGCAATGTACAGCAGAACAGCAGGCGAAACTGCAGGAGGAACATATACAATTAGTACATCATTGAGTCCTGTCGGTGTGTTAAGTAACTATAGCATTACTTATAATACTTCTTTGTTCACAATAAACAGTGTCGCCATAGATGCTAGTGCCAGTAGCGTTCCAGTTCCTATTGGTTCAAATGCATTGCTAAGTGCTACAGTTTTTTCATCAATTTCGGGTAATCTTTCTGGCATCAATGTATTATTCACGCTTGATAATGGGAATGGTGGAATTACAAGTTATGCTTCTCTAACAAACAGCAGTGGTTTAGCTACATTTTCTGTTACCAGCCTTGCAGCTGAAGTATACAAGATTACAGCTCTAACTGGTGCTGGTTGTGCTACATCAAATGCATATCTTACAGTATACGATCCAAATGGCGGATTTGTAACTGGAGGTGGATGGATTAACTCCCCTGCGGGCGCTTATGTAGCTAACCCAGCACTTATTGGAAAAGCTAATTTTGGTTTTAATGCCAAGTACAAAAAAGGAAGCACCACAGTGGATGGAAATACAGAGTTTCAATTTCAAACTGGAAATCTAAACTTTTCCAGTAGCAGTCACGATGCCATGTCATTAGTAATTGCAGGAGCACAATCAATATATAAAGGAAAAGGGACCATAAACGGTATTCTTGGATATAGTTTTATGGTTTCTGCAATAGACGGTGACATGAAAGCAACAGCAGTTACAGATAAATTTAGAATCAAAATTTGGGTAACAACATCAGGTACTATTGTTTATGATAACCAAATTGGTGCAGCAGATAACGTAGATGCTAATACTGCACTTGGCGGAGGCTCTATTGTAATACATGAAGTGAAGAAAAATTCTGCAAAAGTGGAACTTGTAGAAAAAAAATCAGAACTTATTCCATTTAATGTAACGGCATATCCTAATCCATCGAGCCAATACTTTACTATAGAGATGAAAGGTGGCAGCAATGAAAAAGTGGAAGTTTTAGTTTATGACTCACTTGGAAGAATGGTGAAACACATTGATAATAGTGATGGACAACAAATTAAGTTTGGAGATGGGCTTCCATCAGGTGCTTACATTGCGATAGTGAGTCAGGGTATTAACCAAAAAACGGTCAGGCTAATAAAACAGTAACGCTTATTTCATAATTGTTTTTTTAATTAACTCCATCTCAATTTTATTGGGATGGAGTTTTTTTATATAGCAGTTAAAATGATTTGAGAATTCAGTTTTAGGTAAAAGCAGTAAATACATAAGCATCAGGAATGGGTTTCAATTTAAAATGAAATATTTAGCCTTATTGCGTTTTATGAATAATGATTTGGGCTGATAGCATTATAATAAATTAAGGAAGTTTTTAATATAAGGAGTTGTCGGGTTTCACAAGGTTATTGAGGAGAGTTGACTTAATTTTGAATTAAATTTTCATCAATTCAAATTAAAAATCGGATTCAAAAGCCAGCATATTTTATCATTATATTTTTTTTATTTCCTCTGAAAATCATAAGGTATGTAGTTCATAGTTTTTTTTATTCCTTTAATCGGAAATGTATGAAAAATTGGACTAATGTGTTCTTAATTACATAATTTAGCATTTAAGTTGATGAAATTCAGATGATTATTTGAATGTTTTTTGTCTAAAAAAACCGTAAATTTTATAAAATTATGTTAAATGGTTACAACTCAAAAAAGTTCTTTCCGCATTTATATTTTAAGAAAAAACAGTCCCAATTCATTATTTGAATTCAATAAATATGAAAACATTTCTACCCAAATCTGGATTTTTAACTATAGTTCTTTTTATTACAAATATTTTTTTTTATCGCACATTAACTTTACCAGAACTGGAATATGGGTAAGTTCCTTCCGTTACATTAATAGGATTCATTTTCTAAGGGGTAATAAGTAACTTTAAATTGTATTTCGTTTTCATAGTATTTGAATACAGAGCTTACTGATATTTTAAATCAAGTATAATAGGATTAGATATAGTTTCAGTTTCCTGAAATAATATTTTAATTTTCTTGTACTACTTCCAGTGCCATAATCCATTTTTATTATTAATCCTTATATTACAAAAATAGCTCTCTTACAAAAGAGAGAAGGCTTTACTATTTTAAGAAATTAAATTACTCATACAAAAAAATAAGTTTCATGAAAAATATTTTTACTTCACAAGAAAAATTACTACATACAATCATATTGATAGTAGTATGTATTTTTAGCTTTATAGGCACAATTGACAAGGCCTATGCTCAATCTCCACAAGCGATTCCTTATCAAGGTGTAGCTCGCAATGCTAGTGGAGATATACGAGCTTTACAGAACATCAGTTTGAGATTTTCTATTCATAATAGTACTTCAACAGGTACAATTGTGTTTCGAGAAACCCATAATGTTACGACTACCAATCTTGGATTATTTAATGTAAATATTGGTTCAGGCTCGCCGACTACTGGTACTTTAGCAGCTGTAAACTGGGGTATTGGCGCTAAGTTTATCCAAGTTGAAATGGATGCAACAGGAGGTCTATCTTTTGTTGATATGGGGACCACACAATTGAATAGCGTACCTTATGCATTGTATGCCGAAAATGCAAATGTAGCAGGTGTAGCAGGTCCTGCAGGTCCTGCAGGTCCTGCAGGTCCTTCGGGAGCAACAGGTCTTCAAGGAATTCAAGGGTTACCTGGAGTTACGGGATCACAAGGATTAAAAGGAGATACTGGTGCAAACGGAGCACAAGGTCCAATAGGATTAACCGGAGCTACAGGCGCAGCAGGAACAAATGGAATAGATGGATTAACTGGAGCACAAGGTTCGATAGGATTAACAGGAGCTACAGGTTCTACTGGAGCAATTGGTTCTCAAGGTCCGATAGGATTAACAGGAGCTACAGGTGCCGTTGGATCAAATGGAACTAATGGTGCGGATGGTCTGACAACTTCCGTAAATGGCGTAACTCAAGTTTCAGGAGCAATAACACTGACAACTTCTAATATAGCTGAAGGAACTAATTTATATTATACAGATACTAGAGTTGCTGCCAATTCAGCTGTAACAGCCAATACGGCTAAAGTTGGAATCACTCCAGCACAAGCTACAGCGATTACTACTAGCACAACAGCGATTACCGCACTTGAAACAGAGCAAACAGCACAGAGTCTTGCCATTGCAGTCAATACAGATGCAATAGCAACAGAGACATCAACTAGAACAACTGCAGATGGTCTTCAAAACACAGCTATTTCTGACAATGTTTCAGCAATTTCAGCAGAAGCTTTAGCTAGAATAAATGGAGACGATACCAATGCAGCTTCAATTTTAGCAGAAACATCATCTAGAACAACTGGAGATGCTTCCAATGCAACTGCAATATCTGGAGAAGCTACAACCGCAAGAGCTGCTGAGTTAGCTAATGCCAATGCAATTTCAACAGAAAGCACAACTAGAGCCACTGCTGACACTGCTCACGATAACGCAATCGCTGCCAATGCCAATGCGATTTCAGCAGAAGCTTTAGCTAGAATAAATGGAGACGCTACCAATGCAGCTTCAATTTTAGCAGAAACATCAGCTAGAACAACTGCAGATGATCTTCAAAATATAGCTATTTCGAATAATACAGATGCAATAACAGCAGAAGCTTTAGCTAGAACTGATGCAGATGCTATTCAAAATATAGCTATTGGTGCAAACGCTACAGCTATATCAACTGAAACTACAGCTAGAACAAATGGAGATATTACTAATGCTTCAGCAATAACAGCAGAAACTTCAGCTAGAACTGATGCAGATGCTATTCAAAATACAGCTATTTCGAATAATACAGCTGCAATAGCAACAGAGACAACAGCAAGAACAACTGCAGATGGTATTCAAAACACGGCTATTACTACCAATGCTTCAGCAATTTCAGCAGAAGCTTTAGCTAGAACAAATGGCGATGCTACGAATGCAGCTGCAATTACAACAGAAACTTTTGGCAGAACTGCTGCAGACACTGCTCATGATACAGCTATCGCTGCTAATGCAAGCGCAATTACATCAGAAGCTACAACTGCAAGAGCTTCTGAGTTAGCTAATGCAGCTTCAATTTCAGCAGAGACATCAGCTAGAACAACTGCAGATGGTCTTCAAAACACAGCTATTTCGAATAATACAGCTGTAATAGCAACAGAGACATCAGCTAGAACAACTGCAGATGATCTTCAAAATATAGCTATTTCGAATAATACAGATGCAATAACAGCAGAAGCTTTAGCTAGAACAAATGGAGACGCTACGAATGCAGCTTCAATTTCAACAGAGACATCAGCAAGAACAACTGCAGACGGTCTTCAAAATATAGCTATTTCGAATAATACAGATGCAATAACAGCAGAAGCTTTAGCTAGAACAAATGGAGACGCTACGAATGCAGCTTCAATTTCAACAGAGACATCAGCAAGAACAACTGCAGACGGTCTTCAAAACACAGCTATTTCGAATAATACAGCTGCAATTTCAGCAGAAACTTCTGGCAGAACTTCTGCTGACACTGCTCACGATAACGCCATCGCTACCAATGCTACTGCAATATATGGAGAAGCTACAACCGCGAGAGCTGCTGAGTTGGCTAATGCCAATGCGATTTCTGCAGAAGCTACAACTGCAAGAGCTGCTGAGTTAGCCAATGCAGCTTCAATTTTAGCAGAAACATCAGCTAGAATAAGTGGAGATGCTTCCAATGCAACTGCTATTTCTGCCAATGCAACAGCAATTTTAGCAGAAGCTTTAGCTAGAACCG
>NZ_JBLVPI010000037.1:0-5025 GCF_048284325.1 Flavobacterium esculini
TCTTGATATTCTCTCTCTAGACTTTACGATAACTCCATAGTTCCTGCCAGTGACCGGTTCCGTTCAACACGGTTTTCATTGTTCGTGCTGCGCACGCAACGAAAACCTAGCTGTTGGTGGCAGTTTTTAGTTTATATTTATTGGAACTGCATAAGGATATTTTACGAATATACCACGTTGGTATGCAGGTTGACACCTTGGCATAATACTTATTATTCTTATTGCTTCTTCATTTAATTTTTCATTTGTAGTACTTTCGATTTCTATTTCTGTAGCAAATCCTTTTGAATCGATTTTGAATTTAACTTTTACTCTTCCTTTATTCCCGTTGCTGTTAAAATTATTTCCAATAAATTCATAAAGTTTGTTTACTCCTCCATAGAACATTGGCATAACTTGATCAGCATTTAAAAAATAATATTTTTTTATTTCTGAATCGATTTCCTTTCCATTTTTGTCAATAAAGAGTTGTGCTATTATCTTCCTTTCTATGAAAATTGCAAGTTATTGTTTTTGAATCTTTGTATATTTCTAATTTGTCTTCATTATTATATGATGCAATTAACTTCGAATCTTTATAAAAATTTGTGTTTGAAACATATTCTCCATTTTTAAATTCACAAGTTATTAAAACTTTGTTCTCTTCATCAAACAATTTCCAGATTCCAGTTTGATTATTGTTTTCATCTAGTCCGTTTATTTTTTTGCCATTATATTCAATTATATTTTGTGAGAATACAGTTGCTGCACAAATTAGGAAAGTAATTAAAAATACTTTTTTTTTCATATTCAATTTTTTATGCTTTTTCAGGTTGTTTCTCGGTAAAATAGCCACCAACGTCAGTATGTCTAATAACTTAATGTATACGAACGAGACACTCGCACCAACCTAGTGTGTGACACCTGTTTGCGATAGTTATATTGTATTCCGGCGTCTTTTCATTTTCCTTTTAGGCGGTTTATAATCTGCAAAATATTCCTTTAATAAATTCTCTTGTTCAATGCAAGTTGTGAGATCAGTGCTGCAATTATATATGTAATCGTATAATTTTTTGGTATCCGTTACTGAATATTTAATCTTATATGAAGGTTTTTTTGAAAATTTATTTAGTTCTATTTTTCTTTTGGATAATCCTTTAGAACGAAGATGTTTTTCTAAGTCCGTAATAAAATCAATTGATCCAAATGAAAATGTAGAAAATATTGAATTTTTATATGTTGAAACATAGCCTTTTCCTGACCAAACACCTCGAATAAAATGTGAATATAATTCTGTTGGAAGATATGGGAATTTAATTTTATCATTTTTTTTCTCAACCATTCCCAAATCAATTAAATCTTCAATGACTATTTCATTTCCAACATGCAAATAAAATAGTTCACCTTGCTTAACTTCTCCATAATACTTTTCTTTAATATGATTGACTTTAGCTTCTGATTGGAAAATGAGTTTAATATTTTCAATTTTCACTTTATCCTTACTATAAATTCGAAGATAGTTTAAGCCTGTATTTTTGTGAAAACCTAAAAATCCATCTGTAAAAATGTATCCTAAAAGAAATGCTGATTCTTCATTTAAATTAGTGAAAGTATCTTCGTTGATTTTCTTTTGTTCCAGTGGTAAACTCATAAAGTAATTTGTCGATCTAGGATTTCTAATAATTATCGCCAACGTCAGTATGTCTAATAACCTTCAAACTGCGTTTTTTTATTAATTTTTAATGTAAATATATGTGATTTAAACTACAATTATTTTTCTTTTTGAAAAAAGAAGTTTGATTTAGCTTTTCAAAAAAGGAGTAGTAAAAAGCGTTAAAAAGTGCTCCTAAAGCACAAAAATATAAAGCCATACTTCGTAGATATTGTTTTTAGTAGATTTGGATCAATCATATTAAAAATCCGGTGCAGATTGTAGGCTAAAAAAATCAATCCTAATTTGCGCACTGTTATGGGCACAGTTTAAAAAACTGCCTTTAAATATTCATCATGATCTTTATATTCTGATAGATGATACATAAACTTAAATGTATCTTCAATAATTTTCTGTTCTGTATTCAATTCTATTGAAGCTTTATAGTGTTCAATTGCATTTTTTAATTGCTTTTCGTTACTCGAAGCTACAAATCTTTTCGATTGGGCAATAACACATGAGTTAATGTTTGTAAATAGTATTCCATCAAGAAAGTTAGGTGATTTATCAGACAATATCAATAGTTTATTTTTTGATAATGGGAAAATCATTTCGTCAAATACATTATTCATTGATATGTTAGAATTATTTATTAAAAATGGATAATCCCCAACTAAAAAACTTGATTCTTCATTAGTCAAAGTAATAACATACCATTTATCAAATAAACGTCTACTTTCTTCAAAACTTCCATCTGATAAAGCTATCATCTGTTTAAACATTTTTTGGATTTCAACATCTTGCAATACTTGTGTCTTTATTTCAGGAATTTGATTATCATCGACTTTCTCACCGTTTTCGTTTTTAAATCCAAAATATTTGTTTGATAGACCTTCTTTGTTTACAAGTTCAATAAAAAGTTTATTTGATTGTGGAGACCTCCAGAATAAGTGATTTATGAAATATAAAACTTCAAATTTTTCAAGAGCAGTTAAAGTTTGATTTATATCTCCTGATTGTATTTTTGAAAAAATTGGTGATAATCTTGTATCTAATGGTGTATAATAAGGCTCTTCAATTGTTAATAAAATTCCGTCTCTTGTCTTATAATTATTTAAGTCTTTTTCATAGAATTTACTTTCTGGTTTTTGTTTCAATAAAATAGAATCTTTAACTTTATCATAAATATAAATTAGTCCCTCATCATCCGCAAAACCTTTGAGAAAAAATACAGGAATATAATGATGTCTTTTGGAATATTTTCTCTTAACGAATGGTTCTTTCATTATCGTTTTTTTTAGCTTACCGTTAACATTCCCTTGCTACAAGTGGTTTTGGAGTTTAATAAAGCCTTATTTTCGGATTTGCCTAAACATCCCAAACACAAAACCATTTTCCCATTAAGCCTATTGTCCAAATCCGTTGTAGTACCTGTCAGGCGATCATTTTAGTTATCTAATATCGTAAAATCCATTGTATTTAATAATGTTCTTATAGAAAGATTTTGTTCCTTCATCCAGTAAAATAGATTGTTCAATAATTCTTCTCTAATACATAGAAAATATACAGGTCTATTTCCAATTTCATCCTCATCTAGATAAACTAAATCTGCATTTTCTAAAATGTTTATTTCAATTAGCATTTCTCGATTAGAAATGTTTAAAAATTTTTCTAATGCTTCTGGGAAAATTTTTATTTTGCCGTCATTGTAATAATCATTACCCATTTTTCCGCGGTCAGTAATTATCGAAAGTATTTCTCTTGTGACTCTTGGAACTGATGCTAATTTCTCATAAAGTTCGTTCAATTCTTTTTTGCTAATATTATATCCAGATTCAGAAGTATCTCCAATGAATTTGACGCCATTTTTTGGTAATGACGATGCTTTTATTTCGATTGCGTTATAATATGAGCTTTCGAAATTACCTTTTTCGTCAATTGGTTCAAGTTCAATTTTAACTTGTCTAAATTCTCTTTGAAACAAAGAGTATATTATTTCTAATTTTTGAATATCAAGTAAAACAATATCTCTTAATAAAGAATCAATATCTTGAATATTTGTTGCTTCATTGAATGAATGCTTTTTGCATAATTTTTTATCTATTGTATAAGAACCCTGTTTTTGACCAATTATGAAAACATTGATTAAATCATATTCTAATTTTTGCTCTTCAGTAATCTTTTTTAGAGTTTCATTAATTTTAGGAGATGTTTTTTGAGATGTTATTTGATAAGCAGATTTACTTTTTTTATCACCTAAATCTAGGCCTGGAACATTACTTCTTGTTTTATTTAAATTTTGTAAATTTAATGAGTAAGTTGTATTTAACAATTCTCTTAAAAAATCTTCGCAGTATTTTGTTAAATCAAATTGGCCTAATTTATTCCTCGTTTCTATTTGATATTTTAAGCTGGCTAAATCATCAACTATTTTCCCAATAATTATTCCTCTTGTAATCATCTAATCGTGTTTTCTTTCTGCTTTATAAATGTCGCCTAACTTATATGTATGACAAAATCATGCAAAGCCACCCAATTTTGGGTAGATATGTATGATTTTGTCATACAATATTCATTAACAAATATATAATAATTATCCTATAAATCATCAAAATGGCTTTATTTATTGAATGCTTTTTCTCACTTATACAGGGTAGATTTCAGTTGTATTTGAGTAACTAATGAATATCTCTTAAATAGGTTCCGTTTTCTAATAGATGAGTAGTATAAAGTTAACCGCGTTGCAAACGCTACTATTTACCAAGCAATTTAAATAGGCACTAGATGCAATCAAGCACCAGAGAACGTGGACAAACGAGGTCCAGTGGGGTTATTTATATCCCCAAATTTCAAATTGCTTTTTAAGATCATAAAATATCTCTTTCATATTCTTAATATACTCTAGATACAGTACTCCAGATATATCGGAAGGAATTTCTAAATCTCCAGTCTTGATTATAATAATTCTTCTGTTTGGCTGATCTTGAAATTTTCCTAAAAAATAGCCAAGTTCTAAAATTACATTTTGTCTTGCTCTTAATTTTCCATTAGCATTATCATCTGGGGTGAAAAGAATTATTGCTGAAGAACAATCTTTTGCTAAACGTTCAAATTTTACTATTATAGTTTCTAATGAAACATTAGGTTCTTCTTGAAGAACGATAGGCTCCATTCCAAGATCATCTTTTAATATTTTACTAATTTGTAGTCTTGCTTTGTCATCATGACCATGAACGATAAATACTTTCTTTGAATCGACTTTAACTTTTGGGACGTTAGTGCAAATTCCAGTGATATTGACCACCCAATTCCAATTTAAAGTGACCACCTGATTCCAATTCAAAATGACCACCTAATTCCGGAGCAAAATGACCACCTCCATTTTTCATTAAAAA
>NZ_JBLVPI010000038.1:0-4337 GCF_048284325.1 Flavobacterium esculini
ACCGCCTTCTTCAATATCACTTTTTGATATTCCTTTCCCTTTTGAAAATGTAGCTACTTCCCCCATCTTTCTACCTTCCCACTCCTCATTAAACCCAGGAAATCTCAAATTAGGAACCTTAGCGATATTAAAATCCTCAATTCTTTATTTCTTTCCTTTGGAATTAATAAAAATTAATTAATAATGAATGATCAAAAACAAATTTTAGAGGTAATTGACCTATGGAAAACAAACAAAAAACAGTACGTGAAAAAATCAAGTTTTTCTGCTTATACTCTTTTAATCGAAAATCACATACTACCCATATTTGGTAATAAATTTTCGCTTGAGGAAGCAGAAGTGCAGGCTTTTGTATTTCAAAAATTGGAATCAGGTTTAAGTCAAAAAACAATCAAGGATATTCTAATTGTTCTGAAAATGATTCTTAAGTATGGTGCTAAACACAAGTGGACGGATTATATTCCATTTGACATACAATTTCCAACAGAACGAGAAAAATATACGATTGAGGTATTAAACCGTTCAGATCAGAAAAAAATTATGAATTATATACAGGAGCATTTTACATTTCGAAATTTAGGGGTTTATATTTGCTTAAGCTCTGGTATGCGTATAGGAGAAGTTTGTGCCCTTACTTGGGAAGATGTTGATACAGATAATGGTGTTATCAGCGTTAACAGAACCATCCAACGCATTTACGTTATAGAAGATGGAAGTAGAAAAACAGAACTTATTTTAGACACACCAAAAACAAAAAATTCTATACGTGAAATTCCCATAAGCAAAGATTTATTAAGAATACTCAAACCATTTAAAAAAATTGTTAACCCTTCGTTTTTTGTTTTAACCAACGATGCAAAACCAACTGAGCCCAGAACTTATCGTAGTTATTATAAAAACCTAATGAATCATTTGAAGATGCCAGATCTGAAGTTTCATGGGCTGAGGCACAGTTTCGCAACCAGATGTATTGAAAGTAAATGTGATTACAAAACCGTAAGTGTTCTTTTAGGGCATTCCAATATTAGCACGACATTAAACCTCTATGTTCATCCCAATATGGAACAAAAAAAGAAAGTTATTGAACAAATGTTTAAAGCTTTGAAGTAAACTTTAGATTATGAATTAGGAGAAGTGAAAGAAACCTCTTTATTTTGTTAAATTTGTCATATTAAAGCTAACATAACAACTCCTAATTCATAATTATTTTGAGCAAACAGTCTGAACAAATTTTAGAGGAACAACTTGTAGGACAATTACAAAAATTGGGGTATAAGTATATTGATATTAAAAGTGAAAGAGAGTTATTGCTAAACTTGAAAATGCAACTTGAAAAGCATAATAACATTTTATTTAGCGAAGCTGAATTTGAAAAAGTACTGAATATTGTCAACAAAGGATCAGTATTTGAAAAAGCCAAAATATTACGTGAAACGAAACATCATATCCTAAGAGATAATGGAGAGAACCTCTATTTTGAATTTCTAAACATAGAACATTGGTGCCAAAATGAATATCAGGTTACGAATCAGATTACACAGGAAGGTAAATACGAAAATCGGTATGATGTAACCTTGCTAATTAATGGATTACCATTAGTGCAGATAGAACTGAAGCGTAGAGGGTTGGAAATGAAAGAAGCTTTCAACCAAATCAATCGCTATCAAAAACATAGTTTTGGAGCAGGAAAAGGCTTGTTTCATTTTGTGCAACTATTTATTATCAGCAACGGTGTAAATACCAAGTATTTCAGCAACTTCGGCACTCATAAACAGGAATATTTACAAACTTTCCATTGGACAGACGAGAACAATAATCCTCTCAATAACATTCTGAACGGTTTTACTGACACTTTCTTAGAACCCTGTCATATCAGTAAAATGATATGTAAATACATTGTACTTAACGAAACTGATAAAAGGTTAATGGTTCTTCGTCCATATCAATATTATGCCGTGGAAAGTATTATAAAAAAAGTTACCGAAAACGAAATATTAAATGGTTATAGTGTAGAGAAAAACGGATATATCTGGCATACCACAGGAAGTGGAAAAACCTTAACAAGTTTCAAAGCCAGCCAAATTTTATCAAAAATTACAGCTATTAAAAAAGTAGTTTTTGTAGTAGATAGAAAGGATTTGGATTATCAAACAAATAAGGAATACGATAGCTTTAGCAAAGGCTCAGTAAGTTCAGCAACTAACACAGATGATCTTATCAGGAAATTCAATGATCCGAATGTAAAAATTATTGTTACAACCATTCAAAAGCTCAATAATGCTATTTCGGGTCGGAATTTAGCTAAAATGAAAGCTCTTAAAAATGAAAGAATGGTATTTATCTTTGATGAGTGCCATCGTTCACAATTTGGAGATACGCATCAAAACATTGTAAGTTATTTTGATAATATTCAATTATTTGGCTTTACAGGTACACCAATTTTGGCAGAGAATGCCAATGGGGAAAAAACCACATCCAGCTTGTTTGGCAAATGCCTTCACAAATATGTCATTACAGATGCTATTAGAGATGAAAATGTTTTGAGATTTTCGATTGAATATATTCAAACTTTCAAGAAAAAAGATAATATAATTGACTTGAAAATTGAAAAAATTAATGAAGCTGAGGTTTTTGAAGCTCCTGAACGTAAAGAAGCAATTGTTGATTACATCATTCAATACCACGATCAAAAAACACAATCCAAAAAATTCTGTGCGATGATGTGTGTTCAAGATATTGATGCCGTCATTGAATACTATGAAATTTTTAAACGCAAAAAACTGAATGGTGAACATAATTTAAAAATAGCAACTATTTTTAGTTATGCCCAAAACGAGGAAGAAATAGAGGATCAATTGGCCAGCCGACTGAATATGGCCGCTGAGCCACAAGAACAGTATGGTTTCAAACCACATCGCAGAGAATTATTAGAAACCTATGTGCAAGATTTCAACGAACTATTTGGAATGGCAGAAAATATCAAGGATAGTGAAGGCTTCTACAATTATTATAATGCTGTAGCCAGAAAATCAAAACATCCTAAACATGAAACGGATATTTTATTAGTCGCTAATATGTTTTTAACTGGTTATGATAGTAAAAATCTGAATACATTGTATGTTGACAAGAACCTACAATACCACGGACTAATTCAAGCTTTTAGCCGTACAAATCGCACATTAGACAAAAATAAGACACAGGGAAATATTGTATGCTTTCGAAATCTGAAAGATAAAACAGATGAAGCAATTGCCTTATTTAGTAACAAAGAGGCAATTGACGAAATTATTGTTGAACCTTATGAAGTTTATACAGAAAAATTCAATGAAGTAACTCAAAAATTATTAGAAATTGTTCCTCATATTAGTGCAGTAGATGAACTATATACTGAAGAAGATAAGCTACAGTTTATTTTAACATTCAGAGCACTTATCCGTTTACACAAAAAAATGAGCCATTATTCTGAATTTACTTGGAATGATTTACAAATAGAAGAACAGCTATTTGCAGATTATACCAGTAAGTATCTGGATTTGAAGGATAAACTTAGCAACAGTACTTCCATAGAAAAAACATCTATTTTAAACGACATTGACTTCGAGTTGGAACTGATTAGACGCGATACAATCAATGTCACCTACATTATTCAACTGTTAATTAAGTTTAAATTAAAACACAGTTCAAAAGATAAAGAAAGTATTGAAAAAGAAATAACAAACTTATTGAATACCGAAGTCTCATTAAGAAGTAAAAGAGAACTGATTGAGAAATTTATTCAAGAAAGCCTACCTCACATTGAGGATACAGATATTATTCCCGAAGAATTTGAAAAATTCTGGAATGAAGAACAAGAAAAAGCACTCCAAGATTTGGTGAAAACAGAAAACCTTTCTGATGAAAAAACTGAAAAACTTATAGAAAATTATCTTTTTACCGAACGTGAACCCTTAAGAAAAGAAATTTTAGACCTTCGCATAGACGGAAGGCCTAGCGTTCTAAAATCTAAAGAAGTGGGTGACCGAATATTGAATAAAATTTTAGATTTCGTAGATACTTTTGTTAATGGTATATCTGGACTGTAATACCTAACAAAATTATAATGCCATATCGCATTAATTTTTTGCTGTATAAATCGAAGTATATTTAAGCATAAATCATGATCAGATAAAAAAATGGGGCAATAAGTATGACAATTGAGGAAAGGATATACAAAGAACTATTACTGCAAATTCCAGTGATATTGACCACCCAATTCCAATTTAAAGTGACCACCTGATTCCAATTCAAAATGACCACCTAATTCCGGAGCAAAATGACCACCTCCATTTTTCATTAAA
>NZ_JBLVPI010000039.1:0-4015 GCF_048284325.1 Flavobacterium esculini
CTCTCTTAACGCATCAGGATGCTTTTTTTTGTAGTCATAATATCCTATTTTAGTTATCTTCGTAAGATAATCAAAATCTACAATGATGCTACCGAAGGTTTAGTTCAACAGGTGTTTGGCAAGATTTGGGTTTTAGGCTTAATTTGAAGTTGGTTTTGTATTTGGGATGATTTGGCAAATCCGAAGAATGGGCTTAATTTAATCCCAAACCCGCTGTAGTCCCAGAACGTTACCTGCAAGCGTTCCGAGCGACACGAAAAGTAGAAAAAACAACAAAAATTGTACTACATTTACCCAAAAAACTTAAATAAAACAATGCTCCAAACAATTCAAATCATTGCTTTAATACAAGGAATTTTTGTTCTTATTATTTTGTTTACAAATCGAAAAGATTACAAAAAAACTACTTTTTGGTTGCTCTTTGGAGGTTTAATCTCTGTTTTGCTTTACATCTTGGGTGATGACAAAAACAATCTGTTTGTTAAAGATACAGATTGGTTTCTTTTTGATAACACCTTATTTGTAACCTTTCTTTTTTTGTTTTTCAAGTATTACAAAAACGAAAGAAAAAAATTTATAAAATCCAATTATCTATTTTTTCTTCCCAACATTTTTTATTTAATTCTTGAAGTACTTGAAATAAAATTACCCAAAGAAAACTTGAATATTGAAATTCTTGAAGTACTTATGGAAATAACTTTTGTGATTTATCTAGGCTTAATCTTACATTCCGTTTTTACAGATAAAAGAAGAATTTGGACCACTTATTTTGTTATTCCAATTGTTATTTTATTAGTGTTTTCTTGTATAAATGATGTTCTTAAAATAATAGGATTAGAAGAATTGTCTTTTTTCAGTAATCAAAACTTTAACTCCTATCTTTTATTAATTGTCGCATTTTTATTCTATTTTATTTCTTTTAAATTATTAAGCAAAGGGAAAGATATTTTGCCGAAAAACGAAATAAGCAAATACAAAAATTCTAAACTAAACACAAAACTGATTGAACAATATAAGTCTGATTTAATTAATTCAATGGAAATGGATAAATTATACTTAAATGGGAAATTATCCATTCAAGATGTTTCAAACGAACTCAATATCCCAAAACAGTATATTTCGGAAGTTTTAAATGAACATATGAAAATAAATTTCCAAGATTTCATCAATGAATACAGAGTAGAAGAATTTATAAAACGCATAAAAACCGACCAAAATAATCAATTTACACTTTTAGGAATTGCCACAGAGGTAGGTTTTAATTCTAAATCTTCTTTTAATGCTATATTCAAGAAATACAAAGGTTTAACACCAACTCAATTCAAAAAAAATCTTGCACAAAACAACTAATTTGTACAAAAAAATTATTCTGCACTTGTCTTTTGTTATTTACTCGTTGTTACTCACGTTCTTTGCAGTATAATTTACAAATTGATCAAAAATGTCTCTACAAAAAGCATCAAAAAAAATACTGTATTTTTTGATTTTACAACTTTCATTCTTCTCAATATCAAACGCACAAACTAGCGTAACCGTTTCGGGTATTATTAAAGACAAAAACAGCAAAGCTGTTTTGCCTTTTGTAAACGTAGTTTTGAAAACTGAAAAAGATAGCTCTTTTGTAAGTGGGACAGTTACCAACGAAGAAGGGCGATTTTCATTATCAAAAGTAAAGTCAGGCGATTACCTTTTAGAGGTTTCTTTTATCGGCTACAAAACAACAAAACAATCGCTGTTCGTGGGTAATCTAACAGAATATCTTGACATTAAAAACATTGAGATAGATAAAGAATCAACATCTTTGCAAGAAGTTGTTGTAACAGGAAAAACAGCCGAGATAAGTGAGAAAATGGATAAAAAAACATTTTCTTTGAAAGATAATATCAGTCAAAGTGGTGGTTCGGTATTACAAGCAATGCAAAATTTGCCAAGTGTTACAGTACAAGACGGAAAAGTACAATTGCGAGGAAACGATAAAGTAACAGTGTTAATTGACGGTAAACAAACAGCATTGACAGGTTTTGGAAACCAAACAGGCTTAGATAATATTCCTGCATCTGCCATTGAAAAAATTGAAATTATTAACAATCCTTCTGCCAAATATGATGCAAATGGAAATGCAGGAATTATCAATATTATTTACAAAAAAAACAAAAAAGATGGTTTTAATGGAAAGTTTGGTTTTACAACAGGTGTTGGTTCACTTTGGGTACGAAAAGAAAATTTACCAACCATAAGACCACAATATACTTTTACGCCAAAAATCAACCCAAGCGTTTCACTCAATTATAGAAAAAACAAAGTCAATGTCTTTTTTCAAGGCGATTATTTATATACTGAAACGCTCAACAAAAATGAATTTGTAATAAGAAATTACGACAATGGCGAAGTCATAAATTCACAATTAAAACGCAACAGAAACACACATTTTAAGACATTGAAAAGTGGTTTTGATTATGCAATTAACGACGAAAATTCTTTGACTATTTCCGGACTTTTTGGAAGTGAAAAAATAATTGACAGAGGCGACCAACCCTTTTTTAATAGCGATTTTTCACAACGAAATAGACTTTGGCAGTTTTTAGAAGATGAATTAAAAACAACCATAATGGCAACTGCCAGCTATCAACACAAATTTAAAGAAGCAGGACATTTGCTAAATATTGGTTTAAATTACACTTTTCACAGAGAAGACGAAAAATATTTTTACGACAATTATTTGCCAACTTCCACAGGAACCGACGCGTTTAAATTATTGTCTGACGAACAAGTTTATGATTTTAATTTTGACTACATAAAACCACTTAAATACGGACGAATTGAAACAGGCATAAAACTTCGCAACAGAAATATACCGACAAATATGCAATTTATACCAGGTGTGAATTCTGTATTAGACACCAATGCAGGCGGTTGGGCAACTTACAAAGAATTAATTCCTGCCGTTTATGGAAACTACATTTTTGAAAACAAAAAATGGGAAGCCGAATTAGGATTACGAATTGAGTATGTAAAAATTCAATATGAAGTTAATCCTAACCATATAGTATATCAAAGTGATGGTTATAATTATACCCAACCGTTTCCAAATTTACGTTTGGCATACAAAATTAACGACAACAATAAAGTTTCCGTTTTCTACAACCGAAGAGTTGACCGACCAAACGAAGTTGATATTCGTATTTTTCCAAAATATGATGACGCAGAAATTATAAAAGTGGGGAATCCTGCATTGCGACCACAATTTACCAATTCGATAGAATTGGGATATAAAAAAAGTTGGGAAAAAGGAAGTTTATACAACGCTATTTATCACCGATTTGCTGATGGTACAATTACAAGGATTTCAAGTACTGTTCCACCAAGTAATTTAATTTATGCAACATTTCAAAACGTAAATAAAAGTTACAACACAGGAATTGAAATGGTTTTAGCACAAGAAATTTCTAAATTGTACTCATTCAATATTAATCTAAACGCATACAGAAATCAAATTGATGCATTTACAGTTGAAAACAAATATCCAACTACACATACTTTTTCAGCAGACAAACAAGAAATATATTCTGGAAACATAAAATTGAACAATACGTTTCATTTTCCTAAAAACATAGATGTACAATTAACAACAATTTATTTAGCACCCGATATAATTCCACAAGGAAAAATTAAATCAAGGTTTTCATTAGACCTTGGGCTAAAAAAAGCAATTCAAAAAGGGAAAGGCGAACTCTTTTTTAACGCTACAGATTTACTAAACACAATGATAATCAAAAAAGAAATCAACGGACAAGGTTTTAACTATACAAGTAATGACTATTACGAAACACAAGTAATAAGGCTTGGATATAGTTATAAATTTTAACGGAAAGTGTACTACGGAAAATACGCCAGCAGGTAACAGCTAGGTTTTCGTTGCGTGCGCAGCACGAACAATGAAAACCGTGTTGAACGGAACCGGTCACTGGCAGGAACTATGGAGTTATCGTAAAGTCTAGAGAGAGAATATCAAGAG